>NZ_JBHXTJ010000010.1:0-53431 GCF_042677525.1 Streptomyces sp. NPDC127114 | reverse complement strand
GGCCGTGACCGGTGCCGGGGGCCGCGGGCTTCTCCGCCGGCGTCCGCGGTCCGCTCGCCTCCTGCTCGGACGCGGTGTCGGTGCCGTCCTTCATCGTGCCCCCTCGTGCTCGTCCGTCCCGCCCGACATCAGCCAGGCGTACTCGGCGCTGGTGCGCAGCAGTTCGTGATGGGTGCCCACCGCCGTGACGCGGCCGCCGGAGAGCAGCGCCACCCGGTCGGCCAGCAGCACCGTCGACGGCCGGTGGGCCACCACCAGGGCCGTCGTGTCGCGGAGCACCTCCCGCAGCGCCGCCTCGACGCGGGCCTCGGTGTGGACGTCCAGGGCGGACAGCGGGTCGTCCAGGACCAGGAAGCGCGGGCGGCCGACGACCGCGCGGGCCAGGGCGAGCCGCTGGCGCTGGCCGCCCGACAGGCTCAGGCCCTGCTCCCCGACCTCGGTGTCGGTGCCGTCGGGCAGCCGGTCCACGAAGCCGTCCGCCTGGGCGACGGCGAGCGCGCGCCGCAGCTCCGGTTCGCCGGCGTCGGGCCCGGCGCCCATCAGGACGTTCGCGCCGACGCTCGCCGAGAAGAGGGTCGGCTCCTCGAAGGCCATGGACACGAGGGACCTCAGCCGGTCCCGCGCCATCAGGGTGATGTCCTCGCCGTCGAGGAGGATCCGTCCGCCGGTCGCCTCGTGCAGCCGCGGTACGAGCGCGGTGAGCGTGGTCTTGCCGGAACCCGTCCCGCCGACCAGGGCCATGGTCTCGCCGGGGCGGATGTGCAGGTCGACGCCGTCGAGCACGGGCGGCGCGTCCGCCGGAGCGTCCGGGTAGCGGAAGGTGACGTTCTCGAACCGCACGCCGTCCGCCGTGCCGGACGCCCCCGGGCTGCCGGACGCGGCCGCCCCGGTCGTCTCCGACTCCTCCGCGGCGTCCATCACCTCGAAGTAGCGTTCCGTCGCCGTCGCCGCCTCCTGGCTCATCGCCAGCAGGAAGCCGATCGACTCCACCGGCCAGCGCAGCGCGAGCGCCGTCGACAGGAAGGCCACCAGCGTGCCCGCCGACAGCTCGCCCTCGGCGACCTGCACGGTGCCGAGCACCAGGGCCGCTCCCACCGCCAGCTCCGGCAGGAAGGTGATGAACGCCCAGATCCCGGCGAGGAGCCGGGCCTTGACCAGTTCCGTGCCGCGCAGCCGCTCCGCCAGGGTCCGGAACGCCTCCGCCTGGCTGCGGTGCCGGCCGAAGCCCTTGACGATGCGGATGCCCAGCACGCTCTCCTCGACGACCGTCGTCAGATCGCCCACCTGGTCCTGCGCTCGCCGCGCCACCACCGAATACCGCTGCTCGAAGACGGAGGAGAGGATCACCATCGGCACGACCGGGGTCAGCAGCACCAGGCCGAGTGTCCAGTCCTGGGCGAACAGCACGCCGTACCCGGCCAGGATCGTCACGCCGTTGACCAGCAGGAAGGTCAGCGGGAAGGCCAGGAACATCCGGACCATCATCAGGTCCGTCGTGGCGCGCGAGAGCAGCTGTCCCGACGCCCACCTGTCGTGGAAGGAGATCGGCAGCCGCTGGAGCCGCCGGTAGAGGGCGGCCCGCATCCCGGCCTCGACCCCGGCCAGCGGGCGGGCCACCAGCCAGCGCCGGAAGCCGAAGAGGACGGCCTCGGCGATCCCGAGGAGCAGCAGGTACAGCGCGCCGAGCCACACCCCGGTCCCGTCGCCGTCCCTGACCGGCCCGTCCACCAGCCACTTCAGGACGAGCGGGATGACGAGCGACAGACAGGACGCGACGATCGCGACGAACGCGGCGGTGAGGAGGCGGACGCGTACGGGCCGTACGTACGGCCACAGGCGTAGCAGCGAGCGCACGGCGGAGTGCTCGGGGACGGCCTCCGCCGGCTGCTTTTCCTTGGGGGGTGCATGTTTTTCGGGCATCAGGTCCGAGCGTAGGGTTCACCCCTGACATCGCTCATGTGGTTTTCCGGCCACGGGAACATCGTCAGGAGTACGAGGGTGGGGAACACCAACGACCACGGGACCGGGCGCCGCGCCGCCGCGGCCCTGCTGCCGCTGCTGCTCGCGGCGCTCACGGCCTGCCAGTCCGCCGGCGGGCAGGAGCCCGGGGCAGAGGCGAAGGGCACGCCGTCCCCGACGCCCGTGTTCGACGTACGGCTCGACGACCAGCTCTCGGCCGCCACCCGGGCCACCCAGGCCGCCGGCACCGCCCGCTTCACCTCGACGCTCAGCTACGGCTCCGCCAAGGGCACCGCCGTGGACCGCGCGAGCGGAGACCAGGACTACGCCCGTGACCTCGCCCGGGCCGGTCGCGAGCTGACGGTCCCGCGCCGCTTCCCCGCCGACGCCGCGGCCGACCTCGGCCGCCGGCCGGGCGAGAGGCCCGTGACCGAGTCGTACGTGGTCGAGGGCAACCAGGTCGACTACCGGACCCGGCAGGGCGGCTGGCTCCGCTACTCCTCGCAGGCCTCCATGGACGTCGTCGACCTCTTCGACGGCATCCTCCAGCGGGCGGGCGACGCCGCCCCGTACGGGGGCACCCTCGCCGAGGTGGTCCGGAACGCCGACGCGACGAAGCAGCCGGTCAAGGCCGCCGACGGCAGCCGTACGTACGAGCTGACCGTCACGCCCCAGATCGCCGCGCCCGCGCTCCCGGAGTCCCTCCAGGGCCCGCTGAAGTACGACAAGGGCAGCTCGCGGATCGCCCTGACCGTGGTCCTCGACGACAAGGGCCGGCTCCGCCGGGCGAGCGCCGACTACACGCCCGCGCTCGAGCGGATGCACGAGGAGGGCCTCCTCAAGGGCGTGACCTCCCTCAAGGCGGAGTACTCCCTCACCGGCCTCGGCAGCACCAGGCCGCCCGGCCCGGCGGACGAGGGCGCGAAGGTCGAGGACGCCGAGAAGGCCCTCACCCCGCTGACCGAGGTGGAGCCCGGCGCGTGCGGCTCGGCCGACACCGGCCTCGGCGGCAGCCTGCTCCTGGTCCGGGTCGTGCCCTGCGGGACCAAGGCCGACCTGCGGGTCTTCGGCCAGGTGAAGGTGAACGAGACGGTCCAGGGCGACCCGGACGGCGTCGCCCAGCGCAAGGCCGGGGACCGCTGCGGCGCGAAGTTCGGCTCCGCGCCGCGCGCCTGGGTCGCCGACGCCCGGCCCGAGGACACCTACTTCACCTACGGTGCCGGCGCCACCAGCTTCGCGTACACCGGTCCTGACGTCGACGTCGAGGGCGACTACACCTGCTACGTCGTGACGTCCGGCCGGCTCTGACCGTCCACCACCCGCAGGAGCAGCACCGACCGCCCCGCCACCGTGACCGTCCCGCCGCCCCGGTGCACCGTGCCCGGGGCGGCGGACTGCTCCTCCACGGCGGTGTCGACGACCCGTTCGTACGCCTCCGCCCAGGGCGGGCCCGGCAGCCGGTACTCCACCGGCCGGTGGTCCGCGTGCAGGATCGCGAGGAAGCTGTCGTCGACGACCTGCTCGCCGCGGGCGTCCCGGCCCGGTATGTCACGGCCCGACAGGTACAGACCGAGCGTGGCGGCGGGCGCGTACCAGTCGGCCTCCGTCATCTCGGTGCCCTCGGCGGTGAACCAGGCGAGGTCCCGCAGCCCGTCGGCGCCCTGCGGCCGGCCCGAGAAGAAGGCGCGGCGGCGCAGCACCGGGTGACGGTGGCGCAGGTCGAGCAGCCGGCGGGTGAGGGCGAGGAGCTGGGCGCGGCCCGGGTCCTCGGGGAGGGTCCAGTCGAGCCAGCCGATCTCGTTGTCCTGGCAGTAGGCGTTGTTGTTGCCGCCCTGGGTGCGGCCCATCTCGTCGCCCGCGACGAGCATCGGCACGCCGGTGGACAGCAGCAGGGTGGTCATCAGGTTGCGCAGCTGGCGGCGGCGCAGGGCGTTGACCGCCGGGTCGTCCGTCTCGCCCTCGGCGCCGCAGTTCCAGGAGCGGTTGTCGTGCGTGCCGTCCCGGTTGCCCTCCCCGTTGGCCTCGTTGTGCTTGCGCTCGTACGACACCAGGTCCCGGAGCGTGAAGCCGTCGTGGGCGGTGACGAAGTTGACGGAGGCGTACGGGCGGCGCCCGCCCCAGGCGTACAGGTCGCTGGAGCCGGACAGCCGGTAGCCCAGGTCGCGCACGTCCGGCAGCGCGCCGCGCCAGAAGTCCCGCACGGCGTCGCGGTAGCGGTCGTTCCACTCGGTCCACAGCGGCGGGAAGGCGCCCACCTGGTAGCCGCCGTTGCCGACGTCCCACGGCTCGGCGATCAGCTTCACGCGGCGCAGCACCGGGTCCTGGGCGATGACCGCGAGGAACGGGGACAGCATGTCGACGTCGTGGAAGGAGCGGGCGAGGGCCGCCGCCAGGTCGAAGCGGAAGCCGTCCACGCCCATCTCGGTCACCCAGTAGCGCAGGCTGTCGGTGATGAGCCGGAGCACCTGCGGCTGCACCACGTGCAGGGTGTTGCCGCAGCCCGTGTAGTCGGCGTACCTGCGGGCGTCGGACTGGAGGCGGTAGTAGCCGCGGTTGTCGATGCCCTTCAGGGACAGCGTCGGGCCCAGCTCGCCCGCCTCCGCCGTGTGGTTGTAGACGACGTCGAGGATCACCTCGATGCCGGCCGCGTGCAGCGCCCGCACCATCCGCTTGAACTCGCCGACCTGCTGCCCGGCCGTGCCGCTCGAGGAGTACCCGGCGTGCGGGGCGAAGTAGCCGATGGAGTTGTAGCCCCAGTAGTTGGTGAGGCCGCGCCGCAGCAGGTGGTCCTCGTGCGCGAACTGGTGCACCGGCAGCAGTTCGACGGCCGTCACCCCGAGCCGCACCAGGTGCTCGACCGCGGCGGGGTGCGCGAGCCCCGCGTACGTGCCGCGCAGGTGTTCGGGGATGCCCGGGTGCCGCGCGGTGAAGCCCTTGACGTGCAGCTCGTAGATGACCGAGTCGGGCCAGGGCGTCTTGGGCCTGCGGTCGTCGGACCAGTCGTCGTCGTCCTGGACGACGACGCCCTTGGGGACGTACGGGGCGGAGTCCCGCTCGTCGCGGACGGTGTCGGCGACGTGCTGCTGCGGCCAGTCCCGCACGTGCCCGTACACCTCGGGCGGCAGCCCGGAGCGGGCGAAGTCCCCGTCGACCGCCCGCGCGTACGGGTCGAGCAGCAGCTTCGCCGGGTTCCAGCGGGCCCCGGTCCACGGGTCCCAGCGGCCGTGCACCCGGTAGCCGTAGCGCTGTCCCGGCCCGACGCCCGGCACGAAGCCGTGCCAGATCTCATGGGTGAGCTCCGTCAGCTCCACACGGGTCTCGCGGCCCGCGCCGTCGAACAGACACAGCTCCACCGCCTCCGCCCCGCCCGCCCACAGCGCGAAGTTGGTGCCCGCGACCCCGTCGGGCCCGACCCGGCAGCGGGCGCCCAGCGGTGTCGGCGCGCCCGGCCACACCACCGGCCGGTCCGGCCGCGCCGCCGGCGCGGCGGGCCCCGCCACCGGTGGCGCGTCCGGGCGTCCCGCCGGGCCCGGCGCCCTCAGGGCCCGGGCATGCTCGTGTACCGCCTCCTGCTCGGCTGCGCTCGACACCGTCCGGCCTCCCGCGGCTCGCCCCGCTCGGACCCGCGGCGTCCCGGCCGCGGCCCCGCACGTGGTCCTCCCACCTGTTCTGCCCGCGCGGCCGTGCTCCCAACATGCCCCGCACGCACGTTTCCCCTGGAGGGGGGCCGTCGTTGGGCCGGGAGTGAGACATGTACTGAAGCGGGCCGGGCACGCGCTCGCGGTCGCGGGCCTCCTCGTGGGCCTCGCCGGCTGCACCGGAGCGGACGGCGGCGGGGGCGTCGACCTCACCCTGCCGGGCAAGGCACGGGCACCCGGCGACGTGATCCGGGTCAGCCCGGAGGACGGCGCCCGAGGGGTGCCGGCCGACGAGCCCCTGGAGGTGAGGGTCGACAGCGGGCGCCTGGAACGGGTGACGGTCGTCCAGGTGGAGGACGCGCAGCGGACGGCGGTGGCGGGTGAGATCTCCGCGGACGGACTGCGCTGGCGGCCCCGCCCGGACACCCGGCTCACGCTCGCCGCCAAGTACAGCGTGGACGCGGTGGCACTGGACGGGCACGGCCGCCGCTCGGCCCGGCACACCACCTTCACCACCGTGGTCCCCGAGCACCGGTTCATCGGCTACTTCAAGCCGGAGAACCGGTCCACGGTCGGCACCGGGATGATCGTCTCCTTCTCCTTCAACCGGGAGATCGAGAACCGCGCGGAGGTCGAGCGGGCCGTCCGCATCACCTCCGACCCGCCGGTGGAGGTCGTCGGCCACTGGTTCGGCAAGGACCGCCTCGACTTCCGGCCGAAGGAGTACTGGGCCCCGGGCACCAAGGTGACCGTCGACCTGGCGCTGCGCGACGTGGAGGGCGCACCCGGCGTCTACGGCATCCAGCGCAAGACGGTCGGCTTCACCGTCGGCCGCTCGCAGGTCTCCCTGGTCGACGCCGAGAAGCACACCATGGAGATCCGCCGGGACGGCGAGGTGCTCACCACCCTGCCCATCACGGCCGGGGCGCCGAAGACCACCACGTACAACGGCAAGATGGTGGTCACGGAGCTGTTCGACGTGACGCGGATGGACGGGCGGACGGTCGGCTTCGGCGGCGAGTACGACATCAAGGACGTGCCGCACGCGATGCGCCTCACCGACTCGGGGACCTTCCTGCACGGCAACTACTGGGCGTCCGCCTCGACGTTCGGCTCGGCCAACGTGAGCCACGGCTGCGTCGGCCTGCGGGACGTGAAGGGCGGCGGTTCGGACACCCCGGCCGGCTGGTTCTTCGACCGGACGCTCGTCGGCGACGTGGTCGAGGTGGTCAACTCGCGCGACAAGCAGGTGGCTCCGGACAACGGCCTGGGCGGCTGGAACATGGACTGGATCCGCTGGAAGGCCGGCTCGGCGCTGCGCTGAGACACCCTCGCGGGCCGGGCCGTCCCGTGCCCGGCCCGCCGTATCACGCCAACTGGGACTGAACGGTGACATTCGCGAGGAACTTTCGTGTCCTGCGATGTGATTAATTAACGCCGTGTGCGCGGGAGGATGCGCATGGGGGTGGGGCCCAGGCAGTGCCGGGTCGTGCGAGGGGAGAACCATAGTGAACGGCCAGCCGATATCCGGAACGACCGCCGGACGGCGGCGTCGTGGCATCCGCCTGGGGGCCCTGGCGACGGGAGCGCTGCTCCTCGTCCTGACGGCGTGCGGCGGCGGCGACGCCGGCGGCGCCAAGGGCGGCCAGGACGGCGCGGGCGCAGGCGGCGGCAAGCAGGAGAACGCGGCCTCCCAGGCCGTCGTGACGATCGCTCCGAAGGACGGGGCCGACGCGGTCGCCACCAGCGGCGCGCTGAAGGTGACGGCCCAGCAGGGCAAGCTGACCACGGTGACGGTCGCCGACAGCGAGGGCCACAAGGTCGAGGGCAAGCTCGCGGCCGACGGCAGCAGCTGGGAGCCGGTCGGGCACCTGTCCGCGAGCACCCAGTACAAGGTGCACGCGGTCGCCCAGGACACCGAGGGCCGCGAGTCGGCGAAGGACACCACCTTCTCGACGCTCACGCCGAAGAACACCTTCATCGGCCACTACACGCCGGAGAACGGCCAGACCGTCGGCGTCGGCATGCCGGTCTCGATCAACTTCACCCGTGGCATCACCGACCCCGAGGCCGTCGAGCGCGCCATCAAGGTCACGGCCGAGCCGGCGGTGGAGATCGAGGGCCACTGGTTCGGCAACGACCGTCTCGACTTCCGGCCGGAGGAGTACTGGGCCGCGGGCACCAAGGTGACCGTGCAGCTCAACCTGGACGGCGTCGAGGGCCGCCCGGGCGTCTACGGCACGCAGAAGAAGACCTTCTCCTTCACCATCGGGCGCCGCCAGGTCTCCACGGTGGACGCGAGCGCCAAGACGATGAAGATCGAGCGCGACGGCAAGATCATCAAGACCCTGCCGATCACCGCGGGCGCGCCGTCCACGACGACGTACAACGGCCAGATGGTCATCAGCGAGAAGTTCAAGGTGACCCGGATGAACGGCGCCACGGTGGGCTTCGGCGGCGAGTACGACATCAAGGACGTGCCGCACGCGATGCGCCTGTCCACCTCGGGCACCTTCGTCCACGGCAACTACTGGGCGTCGGCCTCGACGTTCGGCTCGGCCAACGTCAGCCACGGCTGCGTGGGTCTGCGGGACGCGCGCGGCGCCGGCGACAGCTCGACGCCGGCCGCCTGGTTCTACGACCGCTCGCTGATCGGTGACGTCGTCATCGTGAAGAACTCGAAGGACAAGCAGATCCAGCCGGACAACGGCCTCAACGGCTGGAACATGTCCTGGTCGGAGTGGAAGGCGTAAGCGGCCTCCCACCCCTGTGAACGGACCCGGTGCTGTGAGCAACAGCACCGGGTCCGTCGTCGTTAACGACAGCTAACCTTCGGACCATGACTGTGAACCTCGAAGTCGCCGAAGGCGTCGGCACGATCCGCCTCGAACGCCCCCCGATGAACGCCCTCGACATCGCCACCCAGGACCGGCTGCGCGAGCTGGCCCAGGAGGCGACCGACCGCGACGACGTACGGGCGGTGATCCTCTACGGCGGCGAGAAGGTGTTCGCGGCCGGCGCGGACATCAAGGAGATGCAGGTCATGGACCACGCGGCCATGGTCAAGCGGTCCCGCGCGCTCCAGGACTCCTTCACCGCGATCGCCCGCATCCCGAAGCCGGTCGTCGCGGCGGTCACCGGCTACGCCCTGGGCGGCGGCTGCGAGCTGGCGCTGTGCGCCGACTACCGGATCGCCGCCGACAACGCCAGGCTGGGCCAGCCGGAGATCCTGCTCGGCCTCATCCCGGGCGCCGGCGGCACCCAGCGGCTCTCCCGTCTCATCGGCCCCTCCAGGGCCAAGGACCTCATCTTCACCGGCCGCATGGTGAAGGCCGACGAGGCGCTCCAGCTGGGCCTGGTGGACCGCGTGGTCCCCGCCGCCGAGGTCTACGAGCAGGCGCACGCCTGGGCCGCCAAGCTCGCCCAGGGCCCGGCGATCGCGCTGCGCGCCGCGAAGGAGGCCGTCGACCAGGGCCTGGAGGCGGACATCGACACCGGCCTCGCCATCGAGCGCACCTGGTTCGCGGGCCTGTTCGCCACCGAGGACCGCGAGCGCGGCATGCGCAGCTTCGTCGAGGAGGGCCCGGGCAAGGCCAAGTTCGTCTGAGTGGCCGGATCCGAACGACCGTGACCGCGTTCCGACTGACTTTGGCATATGCCGGAGTCAGTCACGCGGAATTGTCCGATCCGAGGGGGCGAATCCCCCGGAACGGCCCCGCGCCGGGCCTCGTCCGGCCATGATGGGGGGCATGGCGGGCCTGGAGGGTATGGATCAACCGCGGCAGCGTGGCGGTGCGACCGCCGCACGGTGGATACCGGCCGCCGAGGACGAACAGGCCGCGGAGGCACTGCGGTTGTACGGGAACCCGGCCGAGGAGGACGCCCGGCTGCCGTCCCGTCCCGAGTCCGCCGCGGTCGCCCGCCGGCTCACCCAGTGGGTGGTTCTGCGCCATTGGGCGCTCACCCCGCAGATCGCCGAGCACGCGGTGCTGCTGGTCTCGGAGTTGGTCGGCAACGCGGTCCGGCACACCGGCGCCCGGGTCTTCGCGCTGCGGATGCTGCGGCGCCGTGGCTGGATCCGCGTCGAGGTCCGGGACCCCTCGCGCGGCCTGCCCTGTCTGATGCCGGTGCACGAGCTCGACACGAGCGGGCGCGGCCTCTTCCTCGTCGACAAGCTCTCCGACCGCTGGGGCGTCGACCTCGCGCCGCGCGGCAAGACCACCTGGTTCGAGATGAGGGTGAGCGACCGCTGAGCCACCGCCGATCGAACGCCGGCCGGCCGTCGGGCGGTCGCCGGGACGCGGATGCACGAAAGCCCCCGTCCGCCGGGATGGGGCGCGTGGGGGCTTTCGTGTGGTGCGCCGCGGAATGGGGGGGTGTATCCGCGGCAGCTACGACGACCTGGCCCGGGTCAATGGGGGTCGTGTCATCGACTATGGCAGACAGGTGGCCTCGGTGCCAAAAGTCCCTACCGGGACAGATGCGGACAAAGTCGGACGGTTTACCGATGAATCGTTGGTGACCTACAGCACCCACCTTGTAAACCATGAATAAATATGGGCTTCATTGCGTGTTTCCTCGCCCTGTCCGCATGATGGACGGCTGATCGCGACCCGCAAACGTCCTGAATCGGCCCAATCGTTATCTTTCGGGCGTATCGGCCGTTAAATGGTCCCGTGATGCCGACCGACCGCCGCGGTGCCCTCCGGGCGGGCGCGGCCACCGCCCTCGCGGGAGCCCTCGCCACCGCCTGCGGTACGGAGCCCCGCCCCGAGCCCCGGCGACAGCAGCCCGCGCCCGCCGCACCCGTCGCCGCGCCCGCGCCCCGCCGCTGGCCCGGGCGGCCCGCCGAGATCGCCAACGGCCCCCGCGACCGGCCCCGGGTCGCCCTCACCTTCCACGGCCAGGGCGACCCCGCCACCGCCCGCGCGATCCTCGGCCACGCCGAGCGGGCCGGTGCCCACGTCACCGTCCTCGCCGTCGGCGAGTGGCTCGACCGCCACCCCGACATGGCCCGCCGCGTCCTCGACGGCGGCCACGACCTCGGCAACCACACCCAGCGCCACCTCGACATCACCGCCATGACCGAGGCCGAGGCACACGCCGAGATCGAGGACTGCGCCCGCCGCCTGCGCCGTCTCACCGGCTCCATCGGCACCTGGTTCCGGCCCTCCCGCACCCAGCACGCCACCGAGACCGTCCGCCGGGCCGCCCGCCGCGCCGGATACCCGCACGTGCTCTCGTACGACGTCGACTCCCTCGACTTCACCTCGCCGGGACCCGAGACCGTCGTCGCCAACGTGACCGGACGGATCCGCGACGGCTCCGTCGTGAGCCTCCACTTCGGCTACCCCGACACCGTCGCCGCGCTGCCCCTCCTCCTCGCCGACCTCGACCGCCGCGGTCTCTCCGCGGTCACCACCACGGAGCTGCTCACGTGATGCCGACCCCCGCCACCCGCACGAACCCCTCCCGCGCGAACGCCCCGCACACGATCCGCTCCCGCCCGGACCCCTCCCGTACCGGCGCCGCCCGCACGGACTCGCGCCGTACGAGGACCGCGGCCGCCGCCGCGCTGCTCCTCGCCCTCGGCCTGGCCGCCTGCGGCAGCCCCCGCCCGGCCGACACCGGCGCCGCCGACGGCGTCAAGAAGGCCGCCGCCGTGCCCGCCGTACCGAAACCGGCCGCCGCGCCCGCCGGGCTGCCCGGCATGCCGCCGCTGCTCAAGCCCGACGACGTCTACGCCGCCGACCGCCCCAACCAGCTCTCCCCGGTGGTGCGGGGCTTCCCGTCCCGGGTCTACGTCCCCAACACCAACTCCAACACCGTCTCCGTCATCGACCCCGCCACCTACAAGGTCGTCGAGACCATCCCGGTCGGCGTCCAGCCGCAGCACGTCGTCCCCTCCTGGGACCTGAAGACCCTCTGGGTCAACAACAACCGCGGCCACACCCTCACCCCGATCGACCCGGCCACCGGTGTCGCCGGCAAGCCCGTCGAGGTCCACGACCCGTACAACCTGTACTTCACCCCGAACGGGAAGTACGCCGTCGTCATGGCCTCGCTCGACCGCGAGCTGGTCTTCCGCGACCCGCACACCATGGACCGGAAGAAGACCGTCCCCGTCTCCTGCTACGGCGTCAACCACGCCGACTTCTCCGCCGACGGGCGCTACTTCGTCGTCTCCTGCGAGTTCTCCGGCGAGCTGCTCAAGGTCGACACCGAGAAGATGGAGGTCGTCGGCCAGCAGAAACTGCCCTTCCAGGGCGCCATGCCGCAGGACGTGAAGATCTCACCGGACGGCAGGACCTTCTACATCGCCGACATGATGGCCCACGGCATGTGGGTCCTCGACGGCGAGAAGTTCACCACCCCGCGACTGCTGCCCACCGGCAAGGGCTGCCACGGCCTCTACGTCTCCCGCGACTCCAAGGAGATGTACGTGTCGAACCGCGGCGAGGGCACGATCTCCGTCTTCGACTTCACCAGGAACGAGCTCACCAAGAAGTGGCCGCTCCCCGACGGCGGATCGCCCGACATGGGCGGAGTCTCCGCCGACGGCAAGGTCCTGTGGCTCTCCGGACGCTACGACTCCGAGGTCTACGCGATCGACACCACGACCGGGAAGCAGCTGGCCCGCATCCCGGTCGGCAGCGGCCCGCACGGCCTCGCGGTCTACCCGCAGCCGGGCCGCTACTCACTCGGCCACACGGGCATCTTCCGCTAGGCCGTTTCTTTCGGATCAGGGCCGGATAGGCCGCGGCGTCTGGTGCGGTGCCTCGCAAGGCGCCGGAGCGTCGCGATAGCGGAGCTATCGGGGCGTTTCGGCAACGCGGCGAGGTGCCGTGCCAGGCGTCGCGGACCCGGCCAAGATCCGGAAGAGACGGCCTAGGCCGCTTCCGCCTCAGCCCGCGACGAGCAGCACCTCCGCGCCCACCGGGCGGTATCCCGCCGCCTGGAAGGTGCGGACGCTGCGGGCGTTGCCCGGGGTGTTCTGGGCCCACACCACGGTGTCCGGAGTCAGGTGGCGGGCCGCCGTCGCGAGCGCCCGCCCCAGCCCCCGGTGCCGTACGTCCTCGTCCACCTCGACCGCGACCTCCATGCGGCCCGCCACGCCCCGGCCCATGATCAGCACGCCGCCGTCCGCCGCCCACACCCGGACGTCGTCACGGTACTTCAGGGCGCGCGCCACCCGCGGATGCTCCTGGTCCTCGATCTCCCGGAGCTCGATCGCCGGCTCGCCCGGCAGCGCGTCCGCGACCGTCATCAGGTCGACCGTGTTCACGTACCGGCCCGTGCGGGCCATCAGCGCCGCGTGGAACCGCGGGGTCATGCTCGCCACCAGAGGATCCGTCGACGCCGTCGCCAGCTCCGCCCGGATCCAGTCCGGGTCCTCGTCCAGGAACACCACCGAGTGCGCCGTGAACGACAGCACTCCCGCGTCCCGTGCGTTCGGCTGGGGCACGATCGTCGTCGAGCCGTCCGGCGGCGGGAACTCCCCGCGCGCCGCGGCCGCAAGTATCTCCGCCACGTCGCTCTTCATGCCCCCATCATCCGGCACCGGGGCGCCCGCTAATCTGGCCCCCGACATCAAGCACCATGAAGGGGCGGAAACAGTGGCGGACATCGAGTCGGCACGTACGGCATTCAACAAGTTCGACGTGGACGGGGACGGCTTCATCACGGCCGCCGAGTACAAGCACGTCATGGCCGAGATGGGCGACTTCAACGTGACCGAGACGGTCGCCGAGGCGCTCATCAAGCAGCGCGACGACAACGGCGACGGCGTCCTGTCCTGGGACGAGTTCTGGGCCCACCTCAGCAAGGCCTGACCCCGGAACCCACCGTCCGGGGCGCGGACGGGCGGCGCCGTACGACCAAGCGTACGTACGTGAGTTGCCGCCCGTCCGGCCCCCGGTGACGATCATGAGGTGACGCTCCCAGGCCCCTTCGGCACCCCGACCCGCCGCCTGACGGCAGCCGTAATCGCCGCAGTCGCCGTCCTCACCGTCGCCCTCCTCGGGGCCTCACTCGCCCAGACCGGCACCGGCGAACTGCAGATCCCCGCCGCCGGCACCACCACCCTGCTGCGCCTCCTCGTCGTCGCCGCGCTCGCCGTCCAGATCGGCGAGATCGCCGGCGTCCGGATCGCCGGAGAGGGCCCGCTGCCCCGCCGCTGGTCCGTCCCGGCCGCCGCCGTCGGCTGCGCCGCCTCCGCAGGCCTCCTCGTGCTCCTCGCCGTGATCAGCGGACTGAAGCTCAGCACCGTGTACGGGCTGCGCGAAGGCCGCCTCTTCCTCGTCACCGCCAACGCCCTCGCGCTCGCCGCCGTCTGCGCGGCCACCAGACGCCCGGCCCTCGCGCTCGGGCCGCTCGCCGTCGCCGTCGTCGCCGAGGCGCTGCGCGCCCACCCGGAGGCGTACACACCGGCGATCGGCGTCACCCTCACGGTCGTCCACCTGACGGCCGCGTCGCTCTGGTTCGGCACCCTCCTGTACGTGCTGCGCACCATGCGGCTGCGCGGCGGCGCCCGGGACGTCCTGATGCGCTACGCGAAGATGGCCGCCTGGGTCTTCGGCGCCCTCGCCGTCACCGGCACCTGCTCCACCCTGCGCCGCCTCCCGCTCGACGGCGTGTTCACCACCGCGTACGGCAGGGTCCTCCTGGTCAAACTCGCCCTCTTCGGCCTGACCGCCCTCCTCGCCCTCACCGCCCGCCGCCGCATGCTCCGCGGCGAGGACGCCCAGCCGCCGGCCCGGGTCGAGCTGTCCGTACTGGCGGCGGTCATGGTCGTCTCGGCACTCCTCACGGTGGTACCGGACCCGCACTGGCTGCTGCCGTGAGCCGGGGGTTCCCGACGAGCGAAGATCCGCAGGCCGGAGGAGAATGGAAGACGACCCCCCACCTCCTCACCCTCATGTTCACTGCCCTGCGACTGGCGCGTCGAATGCTGACGGCGGTGCTTCTGAGCGCGGCGATCAGCGTGGGGCCGGTCGCTTTCACGCCACCGGCGGCGGCCGAACCGCTGAACGCGGGCGTCTACCTGACCCCGGATTCGGGTCCGGCCGGGACGGACGTGACGGTGGGCGGCCAGGGCTTCGAGGCGTGCGGCGCGGTGACGATCACCTTCGACGGCGGGCATGCCGAGCCGGGCACGGTGAACGTGCCCGAGATCTCCGGCTCCATCACGGTGCCGGAGGGCACCCCGGCCGGGCAGCACTCGATCGAGGCCACGTGCGACGAGGATCCCGACACCGGCGACTACTACTACGGCTCGGCGTCCTTCACCGTGACCGGGGACGGCACGCCGCCGTCCTCCGAGACCCCGGCGCTCCAGCTCGACCGGTCCGAAGGGCCGCCGGGAACGACCATCGGCGTCGAGGGCTCGGGCTTCGGCACGTGCTACGCGGAGGACGTCGAACTCTACGTGGACGAGAGGCGGGCGCTGGACTACCGGATCGATGTGGGTGCCGAGACGGGCACCTTCAGCGAGCAGATCACGCTCGCGGACGACATCGAGCCGGGCGATCACCGGATCCGGGCCGTCTGCGTCGGCTACCCGGGTGTCTCGGCGGAGGCCCCCTTCGTCGTCACGGGCACGACGACGGAGGCGAACCCCGTCCTCACCGTCGCCCCCGAGCAGGACGTCGCCGGCGCGACGGCAACGGTGACCGGTACCGGGTTCACCTGCACGGAGGCCCAGCTGCTGTGGGACGGCTCCGAGCAGCTGGCCACCGCGACCGTCGACGGCTCGGGCGACCTCGGTGCGGCCATCACGGTGCCGGACGACGCGGCGGAAGGCGCGCACACGATCCGGGCGGTCTGCGTGGACTACCCGGAGCAGTACGCCGACGCCCCGTTCACCGTCACGCCCACGGGTGGCGGCACCGACAACGGCGGGACCGACAACGGTGGCACGGACAACGGCGGGACCGACAACGGCGGGACCGACAATGGCGGCACGGACAACGGTGGGACCGACACCGGCGGAACCGACACCGGTGGGACCGACACCGGTGGTGGGTCCGGTGGGTCCGGGGGCGGGTCCAGTACCCCCGTCGGCGTGGTCGTCGGCGGCACCTCCGGTGCCGCGCTCGCCCTCGCCGCCGCCGCGCTCGTCTACTTCGGGCGGCTGCACCGCGGCCCGCGCTGGGTGCACAAGCACATACGCGCCACCCTGCGGCCCGCCACCGGCGCCACGGCGCTGACCGAGACCCGGCAGCCCGGCGATCCCCCGACCCACACCACCCGGCTCGACCCGCACGCGGACCCCGGGCGCCAGCGCCTGGAGGGCGACGGCTCCGAAGAGGAGGAGCGATGACAGCGACCGTGATCCCGCCCGTGGCGGCTCCTACGTCCGTCCGCTCGTTCCTGCTCGACGCCGGCGAGGGCCTCGAAGGCCCGCTGCGCGCCCACGGCACGGCCGGCCCGCTGCTCGCTCCCGTACGCGGCAGGACGCCCGCCGCCGACCGGGCCGTGGAGCACGAGCTGGCGACGGTCGTCGACGACTTCCTCGGCCTCGACGTGCTCGACCTGGTGGCCGGCGGCTGGCGCGGCCACGCGGGCCTGCGGTCCGCCGCCCGGCGCACCCGCGACCTGCCCGGCAGCGAGGAGGTCGTCGCCCTGGCCCGCCACAAGATCACCTCCACGCACCGGCCGTACGTCGACCTCTACGTGGACGGCGCGAAGCTCGGCACCCTCGAGGTGGAGCTGAACCTGGTCCTCTGGATCTCCGGCCTGGTCTGCGTGGTCCGCGACGCCTGTCTGACCGCGGTCAGGGCGGGAGACTGCGCGGTCGACGTGAGCCTCGCGGTCCAGAACACCCCGATCGCCGAACGCCGGGGCAGCCCCCTGGACCTCCCCGGCGCCTTCGCCCTGCGCCGCCCGGTACCCCTGCTGCGGGACGAACCCCCGAGACCCCAGGAAGCCCCGACGGTCCCGGGCGTCGGCACGAGGTGATCAGCCCTCGGTGGGCCGCGTCAGCACTCGATGATGTTCACCGCGAGGCCGCCCCGCGCCGTCTCCTTGTACTTCACGCTCATGTCCGCGCCCGTCTCCTTCATGGTCTTGATGACCTTGTCGAGCGAGACCAGGTGGCTGCCGTCGCCGCGCATCGACATCTTCGCCGCCGTGACGGCCTTGACCGCCGCCATGCCGTTGCGCTCGATGCACGGGATCTGGACCAGGCCGCCGACCGGGTCGCAGGTGAGGCCCAGGTTGTGTTCCATGCCGATCTCGGCGGCGTTCTCGACCTGCTCGGGGGAGCCGCCCAGGACCTCGGCGAGGGCGCCGGCCGCCATGGAGCAGGCGGAGCCGACCTCGCCCTGGCAGCCCACCTCGGCGCCGGAGATGGAGGCGTTCTCCTTGAAGAGCATGCCGATGGCGCCGGCGGCGAGGAGGAAGCGGACCACGCCGTCCTCCTTCTCCGCTTCCGAGGCCCCGCCGGCCCCGAAGTTCATGTAGTAGTGCAGGACCGCCGGGATGATGCCCGCCGCACCGTTCGTCGGGGCGGTGACCACGCGGCCGCCCGCCGCGTTCTCCTCGTTCACGGCCATCGCGTACAGAGTGATCCACTCCATCGCGTGCGCGGCCGGGTCGCCCTCGGAGCGCAGCTTGCGGGCCGAGGTCGCGGCGCGGCGGCGGACCTTCAGGCCGCCCGGCAGGATGCCCTCGCGGGACATGCCGCGCGAGACGCAGGCCTGCATCACGCGCCAGATCTCCAGGAGCCCCTCGCGGATCTCCGTCTCCGTGCGCCAGGCCTTCTCGTTCTCCAGCATCAGGGAGGAGATGGACAGGCCCGTCTCCTTGGTGAGGCGGAGGAGCTCGTCGCCCGTGCGGAAGGGGTACTTCAGGACCGTGTCGTCCGGGATGATCGGGCTCTCGCCCGCGACCGCGTCCTCGTCGACGACGAAGCCGCCGCCCACCGAGTAGTAGGTCTTCTCCAGGACCAGCGCGCCCTCGGCGTCGTACGCGAAGACCGTCATGCCGTTGGCGTGGTACGGCAGCGCCTTGCGGCGGTGCAGGATCAGGTCGTCGTCGAACGAGAACGGGATCTCGTGGGCGCCGAGCAGGTTGATCCGGCCGCTCTCCTTGATCCGCTCGAACTCGTCGTCGGCGGTCTCCACGTCCACCGTGCGGGGCGAGTGGCCCTCCAGGCCGAGCAGGACCGCCTTCGGGGTGCCGTGGCCGTGGCCGGTGGCGCCGAGCGAGCCGTACAGCTCCGCCCGTATCGCCGCCGTGTGGGCGAGCAGCCCCTCGTTCTTCAGCCGGCGGGCGAACATCCGGGCCGCGCGCATCGGGCCCACCGTGTGGGAGCTCGACGGACCGATGCCGATCGAGAACAGGTCGAAGACCGAGATGGCCACGGGGACTCCTTGTGGGGCTGGACGCCGTTGTCTGCCGGGGTGGTGCAGAAGAACAAGCAGGAAGAGCGGGACGGGGCGTGGTGAGGGGGCGCAAAGCGGTGGGGCACCACACTCACCGTCCAGTGTGCGTGGTGCCCCGGAGCTTTCGTACGAACGAACCCTGGAACTAAAGGGTACGAAATTACTTCAGGCCGGGGTACAGCGGGTGCTTCTCGGCCAGAGCGGTCACGCGGGCCTTCAGAGCCTCGGCGTCGAAGCCGGGCTTCAGCGTCTCGGCGATGATGTCGGCGACCTCGCGGAAGTCCTCGGCCTGGAAGCCGCGGGTGGCGAGGGCCGGCGTGCCGATGCGCAGGCCGGAGGTGACCATCGGCGGGCGCGGGTCGTTCGGAACGGCGTTCCGGTTGACCGTGATGCCCACCTCGTGGAGGCGGTCCTCGGCCTGCTGGCCGTCCAGCTCGCTGTCGCGCAGGTCGACGAGGAGCAGGTGGACGTCCGTGCCGCCGGACAGGACGGAGACGCCGTGCTGCGTGACGTCGTCCTGGACCAGGCGCTCGGCGATGATCCGGGCACCGTCCAGCGTGCGCTGCTGGCGCTCCTTGAACTCCTCCGAGGCGGCGACCTTGAAGGAGACGGCCTTGGCCGCGATCACGTGCTCCAGCGGGCCGCCCTGGAAGCCGGGGAAGACCGAGGAGTTCAGCTTCTTCGCGAACTCCTTCTTCGCCAGGATGATGCCGCCGCGCGGGCCGCCGAGCGTCTTGTGCGTGGTGGAGGTCACCACGTCCGCGTACTCGACCGGGTTCGGGTGCAGACCGGCGGCGACCAGGCCGGCGAAGTGGGCCATGTCGACCCACAGGTACGCCTCGACCTCGTCGGCGATCCGGCGGAACTCGGCGAAGTCCAACTGACGCGGGTACGCCGACCAGCCGGCGATGATCACCTTCGGACGGTGCTCCTTGGCGAGGCGCTCGACCTCGGCCATGTCCACCAGGCCGGCCTCGTCCACGTGGTACGCGACCACGTTGAACTGCTTGCCGGAGAAGTTCAGGCGCATGCCGTGGGTGAGGTGGCCGCCGTGCGCCAGGTCGAGGCCGAGGATCGTGTCGCCGGGCTGGGCGATCGCGAACAGCGCGGCCTGGTTGGCGGAGGCGCCGGAGTGCGGCTGCACGTTGGCGTACTCGGCGCCGAACAGGTCCTTGATCCGGTCGATCGCGATCTGCTCGGCCACGTCGACGTGCTCGCAGCCGCCGTAGTAGCGGCGGCCCGGGTAGCCCTCGGCGTACTTGTTGGTGAGGACCGAGCCCTGGGCCTCCATGACCGCGACCGGAGCGAAGTTCTCCGAGGCGATCATCTCGAGGGTGGACTGCTGGCGGCGGAGCTCGGCGTCGACGGCGGCGGCGACGTCCGGGTCCAGCTCGTGGAGAGGGGTGTTCAGAAGCGACATGAATCGATCCCTAGGGGGTCTCGGTTAGCCGGCGGTGAAGGCGGTGTACTCGTCGGCGCTGAGCAGGGCGTCGGCCTGGCTCTCGTCGGAGAGGCGCACCTTGAACAGCCAGCCGCCCTCGAACGGGGCGGTGTTCACCAGCGCCGGGTCGTCCACGACGTCCTGGTTGGCCTCGACGACCTCGCCGGACACAGGGGCGTACAGCTCGCTGACGGACTTGGTCGACTCCAGCTCGCCACAGGACTCGCCCTCGGTCACGGTGTCACCGACCGCGGGGAGCTGGACGTACACGATGTCGCCGAGCGCGTTCGCCGCGTGCTCGGTGATGCCGACCGTGGCGACGCCGTCCTCGACGGCCGACAGCCACTCGTGCTCCTTGCTGTAGCGCAGCTGCTGGGGGTTGCTCATGACCTGATTCTCCTGGATCGGGGGAGTACTGATGAACGTGGGTCTTACGGGGTGAGACACGGACTGAGACGGATGCGTCACGTCCGGCTCATGTCCGGTGCCGGAGGGGCCTCGGCCCCATGGTCACTTCTGGCGCTTGTAGAACGGCAGCGCCACGACCGTGTACGGCTCGTGCGCGCCGCGGATGTCGACGCCGACGCCCTCCGTGCCGGGCTCGGCGAAGGCCGCGTCCACGTACGCCATGGCGATCGGCTTGCCGAGGGTCGGGGACGGGGCGCCGGAGGTGATCTCGCCGACGACCTCGCCGTTCGCGACCACGGACATGCCGGCGCGGGGCACCCGGCGGCCCTCGGCGACCAGGCCGACCAGCTTGCGCGGCGGGGCGGTCTCGGCGCGCTCGGCGGCCTTCTCCAGCGCCTCGCGGCCGACGAAGCGGCCCTCGTTCGTGGTCTTCTCGAACTTGACGACCCGGCCGAGCCCGGCGTCGAAGGGCGTGAGCGCGGTGGTCAGCTCGTGGCCGTACAGCGGCATGCCCGCCTCCAGGCGGAGCGTGTCGCGGCAGGACAGGCCGCAGGGGATCAGACCGACGCCCCGGCCCGCCTCGGAGAGCGCCTGCCACACGCCCTCGGCGTGCTCCGGCTTCAGGAACAGCTCGAAGCCGTCCTCACCCGTGTAGCCGGTGCGGGCGATCAGGGCGGGGACGCCGGCGACGGTGCCCGGGAGGCCCGCGTAGTACTTCAGGCCGTCCAGGTCGGCGTCGGTGAGCTGCTTGAGGATGCCGGGGGACTCCGGGCCCTGGACGGCGATCAGCGCGTACGCGTCGCGATCGTCGCGGACCTCGGCGTCGAATCCCCCCGAGCGGGCCACGAGCGCGTCGAGGACGACCTGGGCGTTGGAGGCGTTGGCGACGACCATGTAGTGAGAGGACCCGGCCTCGGTCTCGCCGAGGCGGTAGACGATCAGGTCGTCGAGGATGCCGCCGTCCTCCTGGCAGATCATCGTGTAGCGGGCTCGGCCGGGGCCGATCGTGGAGATGTTCCCCACCAGGGCGAAGTCGAGCAGTTCCGCGGCCTGCGGCCCGGTGACGGTGATCTCGCCCATGTGGGAGAGGTCGAAGAGGCCGGCCTTGGTGCGGACGGCGTTGTGCTCGTCGCGCTCGCTGCCGTACCGCAGCGGCATGTCCCAGCCCGCGAAGTCGGTCATGGTCGCGCCCAGTGAACGGTGCAGCGCGTCGAGGGCGGTCAGACGGGGGGCAGTGCTCATCGGGTGGCTCCCGGGTCCCAGGGCGTGCAGGGCACGACATGACAAGACGGTGAGGACGTTCCTCCCCATCTGTCATGGAACCTGAGAGGTTCACCGAGAGCATCTCGTCACCGAGAGTTCGGCTTGCACCTTGGGTGGGGACGCGACGGCGCGACCCGCTTTTCAGATCTGCCTCATCCACGCGGTACGGGGCCTGAGAGATTCAAGGGAGGTACTTGCTCCTTCGGCGCCCGGGCGACGCGGCGCGACTGCGCCGGCGACCGGAACTCTCCCGCGCGGATTCGAGCGGCCGGTATGCGGTTGTGCGCGCTCGGGCGAGCGCGTGGCGCGCTCATCATTGCACGGCGGATCCGCGCGGCAAATCGCTTGTGCCGCATTACCGTCTCTTTACACTTCGTGGGCAAGGGTCTCCGCAGACCCGACAGGGGGAGAAGCGATGACGATCCAGCGCACCGGTGTCGCGGCCGCGGCCACGAACACCGGGATACCGCCCCAGCGGGCGGTCGCCCGGGCCCGCACGCGCGAGCGCGCCCGCACCCGGCGCCGCGCGCGGCTGCTGCGCGACCTGCGCGAGCGCGAGGGCCGCAGCCCCCGCGTGCTGACGTACGCGGCGGGCGACGTCGTGGTCGTCTCCGGGCTGCCCGGCGCCGGGAAGTCCACGCTGATGAGCCGGGCCGCCGAGGGCCGGGCCGTCGACTCCCAGCACACCCGGGAGCGCTGGGAGCAGCGGCTGCCCCGCTTCCTGCCCTACGCCGTCTACCGCCCGTTCGCCCGGATCGCCCACTACGCGGGTCTGCGCCGCGCCCTGCGCACCGGCGCCGGGGTGATCGTCCACGACTGCGGCACCCAGTCCTGGGTGCGCGGCTGGCTCGCCCGCGAGGCCCGCAGACGCGGCGTCGCACTGCACCTCATCCTGCTCGACGTCGACCCCGGCACCGCCCGGGCCGGCCAGCGGGAGCGCGGCCGCGGCGTCTCCTCGTACGCCTTCGCCCGGCACCGTCGCGCGGTGAGCCGTCTGGTGCGGACCGCCGAGGCGGGCGCGCTGCCACCCGGCTGCGCCTCCGTCACCCTGCTCGACCGCGCTGCCGCCGACACCCTGCGGAAGATCGGATTCCGCGACGTGGCGTGAACCACTCCGGCCCCTTCGGGCGTCCTTTCCGGTCACAGGGCCGCCGGAGCGCCATTAAGGTGCATACGGCCTGTCCGGCGGATCCGCGCCGGGTGCCGGGAAAGGGCCGCGAAAGGGCCGGGAAAGGGGACGACGAGGACCGTGGACGTGACGTGGCCGGGCAATGAGCTCGAGGAAGTACTGGCCGCCTCCCTCGGCAACCCCTCCGCCGGAGGCCGTCTCGTCGAGGTCCTCGGCCGCAGCCCGATCTGGGTGCCGCTGCCCAACGGCGGCGGACCCGACAGCACCGACCTCGACCTGCCCACCATGGAGATCGAGGGCGGCGCCTACGTGCCCGTCTTCAGCTCCGAGCAGCAGTTCCTCGCCTGCGTCGGCGCCCACATGTCGTACACCGTCGCCCCGGCCCGCGACTTCGCCCGCGGCCTGCCGCCGCAGCTCGGCATCGCCGTGAACCCCGGCGGCACCGTCGGCGTCCCGCTCCCGCCGCCCGCCGTGGCCGAGCTCTGCCGGACCGGCCGCACCGCCCTCGACGGGCCGGCGACCGGCGGCCGGGTCCGCCTCTTCGAGCCCGACTGGCAGGACGACCCGGTCGACTTCCTCGCCGCCGCCTCCGCCGAGTTCGAGGCCACCGGCGTCGTCCACTCCGCCCGCCGCGCCCTCGCCAGCGTCGAGGGCACCGAACCCGCCCTCTTCGTCGGCGTCCAGCTCACCGGCCCCGAAGCCGACCGGAACGCGCCGCTCGACGCCCTCGGCCGGGCCCTCGGCCGCGTCGAGGTCGCCTGGCCGGTCAACCTCATCCTGCTCGACGTGGCCCAGGACCCGGTCGGCGACTGGATGCTGGACAAGGTGCGCCCCTTCTTCCAGCGCGCCGCCGTGTGACAGACCCCCCGTTTAAGCTGAACTTCCAGTCGGACCTCCAGCAGTACCCACGCTGAACCCCGAGCCGAACCGATCCACGAGCCGAGCCGTACGAAAGAGGGGCGGGACCCACGGTGAGCGCGTCAGGCACCGCCGAGACCGGACAGGTCGAGCACATGCTGCGCCAGGTGGCACCCGGGCGTCACGACGCCTACGAGCAGCTGCTGCACGCCCTGGCCGGCTCCGACGTGTGGATGCTGCTCTGGCAGGGCACCCCCGGCTCGCCCGACGCCCAGTACGGCAACATGGAGGTCGACGGCTACGGCTACGCGCCGTGCGTCACCTCCGCCCAGGAGCTCGCCGCCTCCGGCTGGAACCGCGCCCACGAGCTCGTCACCGGCATCGAGATCGCCCGCGCCCTCTTCCCCGACCGCTGGGGCATCTGGCTGAATCCCCACGCGCCCGGCGGGGGCGTCGGCATCCCGTGGGCCGACCTGCGCCGCATCGCCACCGGCCTGGACCGGATGCCCGCGGGACCGCTGCGGCTGTCCGAACCCGCCGTCGAGATCCCGCAGTTCTACGCGCTGCTCACGCAGAACGCCCACCGCACCCCGGCCGTCCGCTCGCTGCGCCGCGCCTGGGTGCAGCCCGCGCTCGGCTCCCCGTACCTCGCCATCGGCCTCGACCTGTACGACTCCTCGCCGGCCTCCGTCGAGGCGGTCCGGGCGATGATGCACCAGACGGTCGCCGCCGTCCCCGACGGGCTGCCCGTCTCCACGGTGGCCATGTCCGACACGTACGACCCGGTCGCGATGTGGCTGTACGCCCACGCCCGTCCGTTCTACGACCGGGACGCGCACGCCGCCGGACCGGCCGCCGCGTCTCACCAGTCGGGATACGGCTACCCGCCCGCGCACCACCGCTGAGCCGTCCCGGAAACCCCGCGGAAACCTTGCCGAAATGCCTTGCCGAGCTGAGGTTTTGGCTCCGCTTTCGGACGGCGACGCTGCGATGTCCCGCATCCGCCCGATTTGCCAACTGTCCGGGTCTCAGCTTGATATCACCGCTATGCGGACTGTTCTCTGCCGCGTCACTCGCCAGTAGCGTTCGGCCGGTCAGACCGACCACACATGGCGACCCAGGGGTGGACCCATGCGAATATTCACGTCCCGGTCAGCCCGGGCTTTGACGGCGGCCCTCGCGGTCGGCCTCATCGCCACCGGCTGCGCGAGCGAGCGGGGCAAGGACGGGGACAAGGACGGAGCGAAGGACACCTTCGTCTTCGGTGCCCCCGGTGACCCGGCCTCCCTCGACCCGGCCCTCGCCGCGGACGGCGAGACCTTCCGCGTCACCCGGCAGGCCTTCGAGGCGCTGCTCGAGCACGAGTCCGGCGGCAGCAAGCTGGTCGGCGGTCTCGCCGAGAAGTGGTCCAGCAACCCTGAGGGCACGGTCTGGACGTTCAACCTGCGCAAGGGCGTGAAGTTCCACGACGGCGAGGCGTTCAACGCCGCCGCGGTCTGCGCGAACTACGACCACTGGTTCAACTGGAAGGGCACCTACCAGTCCTCCGCGATCTCCACCTACTGGCAGGACATCATGGGTGGCTTCGCGAAGAACGAGGACAAGGAAGCCCCCGCGCCGAACTACAAGTCCTGCACCGCGAAGGACGAGAACACGGCGGTCATCGAGGTCCTCAAGCCCTCCGCCAACCTGCCCGGCGGCTTCTCGCTCCAGGCGCTCGCGATCCACTCGCCGAAGGCGATCAAGGAGTACGAGAAGCAGGAGGCGAGCGCCAAGGGCGACGCCATCACGTACCCCAAGTACAGCCAGGAGGCCGGCACGGTCGCCGGCACCGGCCCGTACAAGATCACGAAGTGGAACAAGGGCAACAAGGAAGTCAGCCTGACCCGCTTCGACGACTACTGGGGCGACAAGGCCAAGGTGAAGAACCTGGTCATCCGCACGATCGACACCGAGGACGGCCGCCGTCAGGCGCTCCAGGCCGGTGACATCGACGGCTACGACCTGGTCGCGCCCGCCGACATCAAGACGCTCGAGAGCGCCGGCTTCAAGGTGCCGACCCGTGACGTCTTCAACCTGCTCTACCTCGGCATGACGCAGACCAAGAACCCGGCGCTGCAGAAGCCCGAGGTCCGCCAGGCCATCGCGCACGCCGTGGACCGCGAGAACATCGTGAAGACCCAGCTGCCCGCGGGCGGCAAGGTCGCGACCCAGTTCATGCCCGACACGGTCGCCGGCTGGTCCGAGAACGTGAAGAAGTACCCCTTCGACACGGCCAAGGCCAAGCAGCTCCTCGCCTCCGCCGGCGCGAGCAACCTCTCGATCGAGATGTGCTACCCGACCGAGGTCACCCGCCCGTACATGCCTGCCCCGCAGGACATCTTCGAGCTGATCAAGGCCGACCTGGAGAAGGCCGGCATCAAGGTCACCCCGAAGCCGCTGAAGTGGAACCCGGACTACCTGGACGCGGTCGAGGCCGGCTCCTGCGCCCTGCACATGCTGGGCTGGACCGGTGACTTCAACGACGGCTACAACTTCATCGGCACCTGGTTCGCCGAGCCCGACAAGCAGTGGGGCTTCAAGGACGACAAGGTCTTCAACGCGGTGAAGGCGGGCTCGCTCCAGGGCGACCCGACCAAGCGGACCGACCTCTACAAGGCCGCCAACGAGGCGATCATGGACTACCTGCCGGGTCTCCCGCTGACGTCCTCGCCGCCGGCCATCGCGTTCGGCAAGAACGTCGTCCCGCCGAAGGTCTCCCCGCTCACGCAGGAGAGCTTCGCCGAGGTCTCCTTCAAGTAACACCCCGTAAGCGGTCCGCCCGGTCACGCGTTCCTCCGTGACCGGGCGTCCGCGCATCCGACTCCCGAACCACGCAAGAAAGGGGCACGCGGGGTGTTGCGACTCGTCGTACGACGACTTCTCCAGCTCATACCCACCCTGCTCGGCCTGTCGGTTCTGCTGTTCCTCTGGCTGAACCGACTGCCCGGCGGACCCGCCTCAGCGATCCTGGGCGAGCGGGCGACCGAAGCCGATGTGGCACGCATCAACCGCACGCTGGGTCTCGACCAGCCGGTCTACGTCCAGTACGGACGCTTCCTGAAGCGGCTGCTCAACCTCGACCTGGGCACCTCGGTGCAGACCGGACAGCCGGTCTGGGACGAGTTCGTGCTGCGCTTCCCCGCCACGGTGGAACTCAGCATCGCCGCCATGATCATCGCCACCGCCGTCGGCATCCCGATGGGCTACCTGGCGGCCCGCAAGCGCGGCGGCTGGCTCGACGTGGCCTCCGTCTCCGGCTCGCTGCTCGGCATCTGCATCCCGGTCTTCTTCCTCGCCCTGCTCCTCAAGGGCGTCTTCGCCGTCCAGCTCGGCATCTTCCCCAGCTTCGGCCGCCAGTCCACCGGACTCGACGCCACCGACGTGACCGGTTTCGCCGTCCTCGACGGCCTGCTCACCGGCGAGTTCGACGCCAGCTGGGACGCGATCATGCACCTGGTGCTGCCCGCGATCGCCCTCGCCTCCATCCCGCTCGCCGTCATCGTGCGCATGACCCGCGCCAGCGTCCTGGAGGTCCTCGGCGAGGACTACGTCCGCACCGCCGAGTCCAAGGGCCTCGAGCGCCGCGTGGTGCGCGGCCGGCACATCCTGCGCAACGCGATGCTGCCCGTCGTCACCGCCGTCGGCCTGCTCACCGGAAGCCTGCTCTCCGGCGCCGTCCTCACCGAGTCCGTCTTCTCCTTCGGCGGCATCGGTTCCTTCATCCGTACCGCCATCGACGCCCGTGACTACCCGGTGCTCGTCGGCTTCATCATGTTCATCGCGATGGTGTACGTCCTGATCAACCTGCTGGTCGATCTCCTGTACAGCGTCATCGATCCGAGGGTGCGGGTGCACTGATGAGCCTGATATCCACCAACACGTCGAAGATCGACCGGCTCGCCGAACTCACGGCGAAGACCGAGCACTCGACGGGCGCCAGCCTCTGGCGCGAGGCGCTGCGCCGGCTGCGGGCCAGCAAGATGGCCGTCATCGGCGCCGTCGTCATCGCCCTCTTCGTGGTCGTCGCGGTCGTCGGCCCCTGGGTCGCCCCGTACGGGCCGGTCGAACAGACCTGGCGCGGCGAGGTCTTCCCCAACCAGGGCAGGTTCGTCGGCGCGCGCGCCGAGAACTGGTTCGGCCTCGACCACCTGGGCCGCGACCTGTTCTCCCGGTTCCTCGTGGGCGCCCGGCAGACGCTCCTCGTCGGCGTCGTCTCCATGCTCATCGGCCTGATCGCGGGCGCCGTCATCGGCGCGCTCTCCGGCGCGGCCGCCACCCTCGGCGGACGCTCCGGCCAGCGGATCGACTCCTTCATCATGCGCATCACCGACATCATGCTCGCGCTGCCGTCGCTGCTGCTCGCCGTCTCCATCGCCGCCGTGATGGGCCAGTCGCTCACCACCGTGATGATCGCCGTCGGCGTGGTGCAGGTGCCGATCTTCGCCCGCCTGCTGCGCGGCTCGATGCTCGCCCAGGGCCGCAGCGACTACGTGCTCGCCGCCCGCTCCCTCGGCATCCGCAAGCGGCGCATCGTGCTCACCCAGATCATGCCGAACTCGCTGAGCCCGGTCATCGTCCAGGCCACGCTCAGCCTCGCCACCGCCATCATCGAGGCGGCCGCGCTGTCGTACCTCGGCCTCGGCAACCCCGACCCCGCGGTCCCGGAGTGGGGCGTCATGCTCTCCCAGGCGCAGCGGTTCTTCGACAACGCGCCGATGATGTCCGTGTATCCGGCGGTCGGCATCATCGTCACGGCCCTCGGCTTCACCCTGCTCGGCGAGGCCATGCGCGAAGCGCTCGACCCGAAGCTGCGAGGTTAGTCATGCCACTGCTCACCGTGGACGAACTCACCGTCACCTTCGGCGGCCGCGGCCGCAAGGACGTCCGGGCGGTCAACGGCGTCTCCTTCAGCGTCGACCAGGGCCAGGTCGTCGGCCTCGTCGGCGAGTCGGGCTGCGGCAAGTCCGTGACCTCGCTCGCCCTCATGGGCCTCCTCCCGGCCAAGGGCGTCACGCTCGGCGGGCGCGCCGACTTTGACGGCACGGACCTGCTCACGCTCAGCCCCGGCAAGATGCGCGACATGCGCGGCCGCGACCTGGCGATGATCTTCCAGGACCCGCTGTCCTCGCTGAACCCGGTCGTCCCCATCGGCATCCAGGTCACCGAGATCCTCCAGCGCCACCGGGGCCTGAAGGGCGAGGCCGCCCGCAAGGAGGCCGCCCACCTGCTCGACCGGGTCGGCATCCCCGACCCGAACCGGCGGCTCAAGGAGTTCCCGCACCAGCTGTCCGGCGGCATGCGCCAGCGCGCGCTCATCGCCATGGCGGTGGCCTGCGCCCCGCGCCTGCTCATCGCCGACGAGCCGACGACCGCGCTCGACGTCACCATCCAGGCCCAGATCCTCGAACTCCTCAAGGAACTGGTCGACCAGGAGGGCACCGCGCTGCTGATGATCACCCACGACCTGGGTGTCGTCGCCGGCCTGTGCGACCAGGTGAACGTGCTCTACGCGGGCAAGGTCGTCGAATCCGCCGCCCGCCGCGAGCTGTTCGCCCACCCGACCCACCCGTACACCCACGGGCTGCTCGGCTCCATCCCCCGGCTCGACGCCCCGCGCGGCGAGCCGCTGCACCCCATCCGCGGGTCCATCAACGACCAGATCGCCTGGGCCGAGGGCTGTGCCTTCGCGCCGCGCTGCGACCGGTACGAGATGGACTGCCTCACCGGCACGCCCGCACTGACCGAACCGCGTGAGGCCGGACACCGCGCCCGCTGCGTCAACCCGGTCCTGGCCACCACGGAGGTCCCGGCATGAGCCTGCTGGAACTCGACGGAGTGAAGGTCCACTTCCCCGTCAGGAAGGGCGTCCTCTTCGACCGCACGGTGGGGCACGTCTACGCCGTCGACGGCATCTCGCTGTCGGTCGAGGCGGGCCAGACCTACGGCCTGGTCGGCGAGTCGGGCTGCGGCAAGACGACCCTCGGGCGAGCGGTGCTGCGCCTGGTCGACGTCACCGACGGCTCGGTGGTGCTCGACGGCACCGACGTGGCCAAGCTCTCCGAGAAGGAGCTGCGCTCCTTCCGCCGCCGGCTCCAGATGGTCTTCCAGGACCCGCTGGGCAGCCTCAACCCGCGGCAGAACATCGAGTCGATCCTCAGCGAGGGCATGGCCGCGCACGGGATCGGCGCGAACCAGGACGAGCGCCGGGAGAAGATCAAGGAGATCCTGGCGAAGGTGGGCCTGCCCTCCAACGCCCTCTCCCGCTACCCGCACGAGTTCTCCGGCGGCCAGCGCCAGCGCATCGGCATCGCGCGGGCCCTGGTCCTCGAACCGGACGTCATCATCTGCGACGAGCCGGTGTCGGCGCTCGACGTCTCCATCCAGGCCCAGGTCATCAACCTCCTGGAGGAGCTCCAGGAGTCGATGGGCCTGACCTACCTGGTCATCGCCCACGACCTGGCCGTGGTGCGGCACATCTCGGACGTCATCGGCGTGATGTACCTCGGCTCGCTGGTCGAGGAGGCGCCGAGCGACGCGCTGTACGCGGAGCCCAGGCACCCGTACACCAAGGCCCTGATGTCCGCGGTCCCGGTCCCGGACCCCGAGGTCGAGGAGCGCCGCGAGCGCATCCTGCTCCACGGCGACCTGCCGTCCCCGGCCAACCCGCCGGCCGGCTGCCGCTTCCACACCCGCTGCCCCTGGGCCCAGGCCACGCGCTGCGCGACCGAGCGCCCGGAGCTGACGGACCTCGGCGACGGCCACAAGGTGGCCTGCCACTTCGCCCGCGAGATCGCCGAGGGCACGATCACGCGCGCGGGCGAGGAGCCCTCCGCGCCCGCCGCCGCCCCGGCGGAGATCCCGTCGCAGGCGACGGGGGAGCGGGCGGAGACCGAGGCGTCGGAGGCCGAGACGGTGGAGGACGCCGAGCCGGCGGACGCCGCGCCGGCCGCGGACGCGGCGGAGGACACCGAGCCGGCCGACGCCGAGCCGGCCGACGCCAAGGCGGAGGCGGGCGCCGAGGTGGCGGACGCGAAGGCGGAGGCGGGCGCCGAGGTGGCGGATGCCGAGCCGGAGGACGCGAAGGTGGCGGATGCCGAGGCGGCGGATGCCGCGGCGACCGCGGACGCGGCGCAGGACGCCGAGCCCGCCGACGCGAAGGCGGGCGACGCGCCCAAGGCGTGACGCGTGGGTGAGGCCCCGCTGCCGTCCGGCAGCGGGGCCTCACCCGTGTCGGCGCCGGGGCGCTCCGGGCCCTTCCTCAGGGGCGGGCCGGGGACCCGGAGGCCGGTGTTCCGGAGCGGGGGTTCCGAACCGGGACAATGGTTCGGTGCTCCACGATCTGTTCAATCCGTCCGTCCAACACGCCCTGGACCTCATCGGCATCTTCGTCTTCGCCATCTCCGGTGCCCTGCTCGCCGTCCGCAAGAACTTCGACGTCTTCGGCATCGCCGTCCTCGCCGAGGTCACGGCGCTCGGCGGCGGGCTCTTCCGCGACCTGATCATCGGAGCCGTGCCCCCGGCCGCCTTCACCGATCTCGGCTACTTCCTCATGCCGCTGGTCGCGACCGTCCTCGTCTTCTTCCTCCACCCGGAGGTGGAGCGCACCCAGACCGCCGTCAACGTCTTCGACGCCGCCGGTCTCGGACTGTTCTGCGTGACCGGGACGACCAAGGCGTACGACTACGGCCTCGGCCTGACCTCGTCGGCGGCGCTCGGCCTCGCCACGGCCGTCGGCGGCGGTGTGCTGCGCGACGTGCTCGCCAACGAGGTGCCGTCGCTGCTGCGCTGGGACCGGGACCTGTACGCCGTGCCGGCGATCGTGGGCGCGACGATGGTCGTGCTCTTCATCCGCTTCGACGTGCTCAACGCGTACACCAGCGCGACCGCCGTGCTCGCCGCCTTCCTGCTGCGGCTGCTCGCGATGCGCTACCACTGGCGCGCGCCGCGCGCCTGGAACCGGCGCTCGTCCGCCCGCGAGGAGCCCGAAAAAGCTACCGCTCAGTAGCTAAATCCTGTACCGTCGCGGACATGAGCACGAGCAGCATCGAGACGCCGAAGACGCCGAGCGCCGCCGCCCCGAGCGAGTTCGACCGCGACACCGCCGTCACCCTCCGCGAGCCCGGCGTCTACGACGCCGAACTCTCCGCCGGCTGGACGATCATCCACGCCGTCAACGGCGGCTACCTCCTCGCTCTCCTCGGCCGCGCACTCGGCGACCACCTGCCGCACCCGGACCCGTTCACGATCTCGGCGCACTACCTCACGCCGTCCGTGCCCGGCCCTGCGGTGATCCGCACCGAGACCGTCCGCACCGGCCGCACGCTCTCCACCGGCACGGCGTCCCTCTTCCAGTACGCCGAGGACGGCACCGAGGTCGAGCGGATCCGCGTCCTCGCCTCGTACGGCGACCTCGACGCCCTCGCGGACGACGTCCGCACCACCGCGACCCCGCCCGCGTTCGCCCCGGTCGAGCAGTGCTTCAGCGCCGCCGACAACCCGGCCCCGCGGATCCCCGGCTCCTCCGCCATCGCCGACCGGCTCGACCTCCGCCTCGACCCCGCCTGCGTCGGCTGGGCCGTCGGCGCGCCCTCCGGCAAGGGCGAGATGCGCGCCTGGTTCGGCCTCGCCGACGGCCGCGAGCCCGACCCGTTCTCCCTGCTCCTCGCCGTCGACGCGCTGCCGCCGACCTCCTTCGAGCTGGGCCTCAAGGGCTGGACCCCGACCGTCGAGCTCACCACCCACGTCCGCTGCCGCCCGGCCCCGGGCCCGCTGCGCGTCTCCATCACCACCCGCAACCTCGCGGGCGGCTTCCTGGAGGAGGACGCCGAGGTCTGGGACAGCGCCGGCCGTCTGGTCGCCCAGTCCCGCCAGCTGGCCCGCGCCCCGCGCGACTGACCCGGCCGGCCCGCGCGGCCGCCGGGCCGTTTCTTCCGGATCAGGGCCGGACAGGCCGTGCCAGGCGTCGCGGACCCGGCCGGGACCCGGAAGAGATGGCCTAGCGTGGCCCGGTGAAGTCCGACCGGCTGCTGTCCCTGCTCCTGCTGCTCCAGACCCGGAGCCTCGTCCCGGCGAGCGAACTGGCCGAGCGGCTCGACGTGTCGGTGCGGACCGTCTACCGGGACGTCGAGGCGCTCTCGGCCGCCGGCGTGCCCGTGTACGCCGAGCGCGGCAGGCACGGCGGGATCGCGCTGCTCCCCGGCTACCGCACCGACGTCACCGGACTCACCGCTGACGAGTCCCGCGCCCTCTTCGTGCTCGCCGCGCAAGGGGCGCACGCCGCGCTCGGGCTCGACCGGGCGCTGGGGTCCGCCCTGCGCAAGGTGATGGCCGCGCTGCCCGCGCCGCACCGGCCGGCCGCCGAGCTGACGAGCCGTCGCATCCTGGTCGACCCCGACCGCTGGATGAGCGCACCGCGCCCGGACGTCGACCTCGACGTCCTCAACCGGGCCGTGTTCGCCGACCGCCGCCTGGCCCTGCGCTACCGCGGCAGCGGGGCGCCCGCCCCGAAGGCGTACACCGTCGACCCGTACGGCCTCGTCGTGAAGGCCGGCGTCTGGTACCTGGTCGCCGACCACGAGGGCGAGCCCCGGCTCTTCCGCGTCGACCGCGTGCACGAGGCCGAACTCCTCGACGCCCCCGTCGGCCGCCGCCCCGGCGTCGAACTGGCCGAGGTGTGGGAGCTGCTGCGCACCCGCGTCGAGCGCCGTCCGGCCGACCTCGCCGTGACCGCCCGGGTCCACCGCGACCGCTACGACCGCTTCCTGCGCCTCCACGGCGACCGGCTCACCACCCCGCCGCCGCCCCGGCCGTCCGAAGGCGCCGACGCCGAGTGGACCACCGTCGAACTCGCCTTCGCCGAGCTCGGCGAGCTCCGCCCGCTGCTCGCCATGGGCGCCAGCCTGGAGGTCCTCACCCCGCCCGCCGCCCGCGCGTACCTGGCCGAGGTGGCCGCGGAGACCGTCGCCTTGTACGGGGGCAGACCGTAGCGCTGTACGGAGGGGCGGAGCGTAGTCCTTGTGCGAGGGCGGAGCGTTGCCCTCGTGCGAAGGCGGAGCGTCGCCCTGGACGGGGCAGACCGTCGCCTTGTACGGGGGCGGAGCGTCGCCCTGGACGGGGGCGGACCGTAGCCCTGTGCGGGGCGGAGCATCGCCTGCCCCAGGGCGGAGCGCCGCCCTGGACGGGGGCAGGGTGACGTAAACCGGCCGTCTGCGCCGACCGGCCGGGGCCGGCTCGCGGACCGCCTCGTAGAATCGTTCCCACCATGGCTTACCTCGACCACGCCGCGACCACGCCCATGCTCCCCGAGGCGATCGAGGCGATGACCGCCCAGCTCGCCGTCACGGGCAACGCCTCCTCGCTGCACGCGGCCGGCCGCCGCGCGCGGCGGACCGTCGAGGAGGCCCGCGAGACCCTCGCAGGGGCGCTCGGCGCCCGGCCCAGCGAGGTCGTCCTCACCTCCGGCGGTACGGAGGCCGACAACCTCGCCGTGAAGGGCCTGTACTGGTCCCGTCTCGCCGCCGACCCACGCCGCACCCGGGTCCTCGCCAGCCCCGTCGAGCACCACGCCGTCCTCGACGCCGTCGACTGGCTCGCCACGCACGAGGGCGCCACCGTCGAATACCTGCCGGTCGACACGTACGGCCGGGTCCACCCCGAAGCCCTGCGCGAGGCCATCGCCCGCGATCCCGGCTCCGTCGCCCTCGCCACCGTCATGTGGGCCAACAACGAGATCGGCACGATCATGCCGGTCCGCGAACTCGCCGACGTCGCCGCCGAGTTCGACGTGCCCCTGCACGCCGACGCGGTGCAGGCCTTCGGGCAGATCCCGGTCGACTTCGCCGCCTCGGGACTGGCGGCCATGACCGTCTCCGGCCACAAGATCGGCGGCCCGTACGGCATCGGCGCCCTGCTCCTCGGCCGCGAGCACACACCCGTCCCCGTCCTGCACGGCGGCGGGCAGGAGCGGCACGTCCGCTCCGGCACCCTCGACGTGCCCGCCGTCGCCGCGTTCGCCGTGGCCGGGCGGCTCGCCGCCGAGGGCCGCGAGGAGTTCGCGACCGGTGTCGGCGCCCTGCGCGACGAGCTCGTCGCCGCCGTCCGCGGCGCCGTCCCCGACGCGATCCTCGGCGGCGACCCGGTCGACCGGCTGCCCGCCAACGCCCACTTCACCTTCCCCGGCTGCGAGGGCGACTCGCTGCTGCTGCTCCTGGACGCCGCCGGGATCGAGTGCTCCACCGGCTCGGCCTGCACCGCCGGCATCGCCCAGCCCAGCCACGTCCTGCTCGCCACGGGCGCCGACCCGGACCTGGCCCGTGGCACCCTCCGCTTCAGCCTCGGGCACACCTCCACCAAGGAGGACGTGGCGGCGGTCGCCGAGGCCATCGGCCCGGCGGTGGAGCGGGCCCGCAGCGCGGGCCTGAGCTGAGGACGGCCGCGCCGGCCTGACCGGCGCCGGTCCCAGCCGTCCGACGGCCACCGGCCCCGGCCAGTGGCCGCCCGTCTCACCCGCCGGACGGCAGCTTCGCGCGCTCCTTCCGTACCAGTGCCATGTAGCGGTCCCAGTCCCAGTGCGGACCGGGGTCCGTGTGGTCCGTGCCCGGGACCTCCACGTGGCCGATGATGTGCTCCCGGTCGACGGGGATGCCGTACCGGGCACATATGTCGGCCGTGAGCCGGGCCGAGCCCTCGTACATCGCCCGGGTGAAGTCCTGCGGGCGGTCGACGAAGCCCTCGTGCTCGATGCCGATGCTGCGTTCGTTCATGTCCCGGTTCCCGGCGTGGAAGGCCACGTCGAGCTCCCGGATCATCTGCGCCACGTGCCCGTCCTTGCGCACGACGTAGTGCGCGGCGGCCCCGTGCGCCGGGTCCTTGAAGACCTTCACGGCCGACCGGTAGCTGCCCTGCACGACATGGATGACGACCCGGTCGACGGCGTAGTCGTCGGGGCGGTCGGCCCGCCGCAGGTTCGCCCGCGAGGCCGCCGTCCATTCCGCGCCCTTGTGGTCCAGCTCGCCCTCGACCCGCTTCTTCTCCATCCCCGGCAGCCGCCAGTAGAAGCGCGCCAGCTCGTCCCGCGCGAAGACGGCCGCGCCGGCGACGGCGACGGTGCCGCCGAGCAGGAACGCGCGCCGCGAGGGCCCCTTGCCCCCGCCGCCCTTCCCGGCGCCCTTCCCCGAGCCCTTCTTCCGGGCCGTCTTCTTCGCAGCCCCGCCGCTCCCCTTGTTCCCCATGTGATCGAGAACGCTTACCCGGGCGACCACGGTTCCCCGGCCCCGTACCCTGGTAGGGCTATGACTCAGACCCCGCCGCAGACTCCGTCGCAGAGCCCGTCGCCGAGCCCCGCCACCCGCCCGCTCCGCGTCCTCGCCGCCATGTCCGGCGGAGTGGACTCGGCCGTCGCCGCCGCCCGCGCCGTCGAGGCGGGGCACGACGTCACCGGCGTGCACCTGGCCCTCTCCGCGAACCCGCAGTCCTTCCGCACCGGTGCGCGCGGCTGTTGCACCATCGAGGACTCACGCGACGCCCGGCGGGCCGCCGACGTCATCGGCATCCCGTTCTACGTGTGGGACCTCGCCGAGCGCTTCCGCGAGGACGTGGTCGAGGACTTCGTCGCGGAGTACGAGGCGGGCCGCACGCCCAACCCGTGCCTGCGCTGCAACGAGAAGATCAAGTTCGCCGCGCTCCTCGACAAGGCGCTCGCCCTCGGCTTCGACGCCGTCTGCACCGGCCACTACGCGACCGTCGTCCTCAAGGAGGACGGCAGCCGCGAGCTGCACCGCGCCTCCGACATGGCCAAGGACCAGTCGTACGTCCTCGGCGTCCTCGACGAGAAGCAGCTCGCCCACGCCATGTTCCCGCTCGGCGACACCCTCACCACCAAGGACGAGATCCGCGCGGAGGCGGAGCGGCGCGGGCTCGCGGTCGCCAAGAAGCCCGACAGCCACGACATCTGCTTCATCGCCGACGGCGACACCCAGGGCTTCCTGGCCAGGCACCTGGGCACGGCGGAGGGCGACATCGTCGACGAGTCCGGTACGAAGGTGGGCACCCACCAGGGCGCGTACGGCTTCACCATCGGCCAGCGCAAGGGCCTGCGGATCGGACACCCGGCGGCGGACGGCAAGCCGCGCTACGTGCTCGACATCTCGCCCGTGAACAACACCGTCACCGTCGGCCCCGCCGAGGCCCTGGACGTCACCGCCCTCACCGCGATCAGGCCCCGCTGGTGCGGCACCGCCCCCGAGGGCCCCGGCCGCTACACCGCCCAGCTGCGCGCCCACGGCGGGGAGACGCCGGTGAGCGCGGCGATGGAGGACGGCGAGCTGACCGTCACCTTCGACGAGCCGGTCCGGGGCGTGGCCCCGGGCCAGGCGATCGTGCTCTACGACGGCACCCGCGTGGTCGGCTCCGCGACGATCGCGACGACGTCCCGGCGCACGACCCAGGAACAGCAGCCGGCCTGAACCACGGCGGGACGGCGGAACGCCGGCCAGTCTTCTTGAGTCGGGGCGCCGGGCGGCGATGCGCCGCCCGGCCTGGGCGAGCTGCAGCCGGCTGGCGGTGCGCCTGACCGCCGTCCGGGGCGGGCAGGCTCGGTCGGCGTCGTTTCAGGTGCCCGCCGGGTCCTCCTCCCGGCAGTCCTCCAGGAAGTCCTCGATGACCGGCGCCAGAACGTGCGGGGCCACCTGGTGGGTCTGGCCGGTCAGTGTCCGGTGGCGTCCGCGGGGGACCGCCGCGGCGACCGTACGGGCCACCCGACGCGTCCACGAGGGGCTCGCCCCGCCGTCCACCACCAGTACGCGCGCGTGGACCCGGCCCAGGCGGGCGGCGGGGACGGAGCCGTCGCCCACGACCGCGTCGTCGTAGGCGAAGGTGTGCGTCAGCGCCTCCAGGACGGGCCGCGGCTGCGCGGGCACACCGGCGCCCTCGCCGAGCAGCAGATCGAGCGCCTCGCCCCGTCGGCCCCGGTCGAGCAGCGCCCGCACCCGGCCGCGCCGCGCCGCGGCCTCGGAGCCGTACGGCGGTTCGTACACCGACACCGGCCCGACCGGCACCCCGGCCGCCGCGGCGGCGAGCGCCAGCGCACCGCCGCAGGCGGTGCCGTGCACGGCGGCCGTGCCGGCCGCGCCGCCCACGGCGTCGACGAGCGCCGCCAGATCGGCGATCTCCCGCTCCACCGCGTAGGGCCCGTTGTCCCCGCTCGCGCCGCGCCCCCGCCGGTCGTACGCGACCACCGAGAACCGCCGCGCGAGCAGCCCGGCCAGCGGCCGCTCGCTCCCGGCCGTGCCCAGCGCCCCGCTCACCAGGATCACCGGGGGCCCGTCCCCGTCCCCGTCCCCGTACCGCTCGTAGGCGATGTGCGTGCCGTCCGCCGACCTGACCAGCCCGCGGGTCGCGCACACCGTCGTCTTCACCTCGTCCATGGAAGGGCAGACCGCGGTCGTGCGCGGAACTCATCGCTCCCGGGGGCGACTTCCCGGAAAAATCCAGGTGTCGGCCGGCGGCCGGCAGGCGACACCCGGCCAGGCCCTACCGTGGAGCCCATGAACATCTGCGTCTTCCTCTCCGCCGCCGACCTCGACGAGCGCTACACGGCCCCCGCCCGCGACTTCGCCGCCCGCCTCGGCAAGGCCGGCCACACCCTGGTCTGGGGCGGCTCCGACGTCGGCCTGATGAAGGTCGTCGCGGACGGCGTCGAGGAGGCGGGCGGACGCCTCGTCGGCGTCTCGGTGGACTTCCTCGCCGCCAAGGCCCGCCCGGTCGCTGACGAGATGGTCGTCACCAGGGACCTCGCCGAGCGCAAGGCCGTCCTCCTCGCCAAGTCCGACGCGATCGTGATCATGGTCGGCGGTACCGGCACCCTCGACGAGGCCACCGAGATCCTGGAGCTGAAGAAGCACGGCCACCACACCAAGCCCGTCGTCCTCCTCAACACGGCCGGCTTCTACGACGGCCTGAAGACCCAGTTCCGCCGCATGGAGGAGGAGGGCTTCCTGCCCGTCCCGCTCTCGGACCTCGTCTTCTTCGCGGAGGACGGCGCGGAGGCGCTGGCCTTCCTGGAGCAGGCCCTGGCGAGTTGAGTTCGCGAACGGTCCGAGGACCGCGCGAGCTGAGCAGGGCAGCCCTTGTGCCCTGCTCAGCGCGGGTGTTATGGCGTCGGCACCTTTCCTGCTCGACGACCCTCTTCGCGGTTGCGTTCGGGTGATCCTGTTTCGCTAATCTCTCCGGGCGGCGCACGTCGCGGACGAGGAGGAACGGGGGACCATGTCGTATTCACAGCGCTGGCAGGAGGTTTTCGGCCCGCTCGAAGGCGACGCCCGGATGACCCTCGCCTCCACGGCTCCCGAACCCGGTGCCTCCGGCCCGGGGAACCTCAAGCACACCGGCGGCCCCTGGACCAGCGCGGCCGGCACCGCGGGTGATCTGCGCACCAGTTCGGAGACGAGCCGGACCGCCCTCGGCCCCGGCCACGAGGGGGTGACGACGGGCGGCGCGGGACTGACCGCCGTCGCCGCGCTCGCGGCCGTACGCACGTCCTGGGAGGAGCGTCTCGCGGCCGTACGCGACGAGTGCGACGCGCTCCAGGGCGCCCTGCGGAAGGTCGCCAAGGAGATGGGCGAGACCGACATCGGGGTCCGGAACGAGTTCGCGAAGGTCCACGGGAATCCGGAGGACAAGCGATGACGGCGGGCACCCTCACCTGGCAGCAGCTCCGCGACCTGAAGCTCTCCGAGTTCGAGCAGGCGGGCGACGCCTGGCACCAGGTCTCCGGCCGCTCGGACTCCGACCGGACACGGGTCGACCGGGCGATGTCCGCGAAGCTCCGCGAGACCCAGGAGAGCGAGTCCGCGACGGCGGCCGTCGGCCGGCTCCAGCGGCTCAGCCGCAACTTCCGGTACCTGCACAGCGAGTGCGGGCTCGTCCGTACGACGCTCAACGGCCTGGCCGGCGACCTGGCCGAGCCGCAGACCCAGTTGAAGCAGGCCCTCGCGGACGCCGCCGCCCTGAACCTCACCGTCCACGCCGACGGATCGGTGAGCTATCCGGCGGCCGAGGTCGAGGACCTGGCCGGCGCGAAGAAGGAGGCGCCGGGCGGCACGGTGCAGGGCAGCGCCCGCCTGCCGCTGGAACCGCCGGGCTTCGGCCCCAAGAGCCAGTCGCCGCTGTACCCGGGCTACTCGGGCTTCAAGCCGCTCAACCCGAACGCCGCGAAGGCACAGGACGTGGCCGACCGCGTGGCCAGGGCCGTACGGTCCGCGTCCGAGATCGACGCCCGTTACGCGAAGACCCTGAACGGCCTCAAGGCGGAGAAGGGCCTCGACGTCACCGAGGCCACGCTGAAGGACGTCGCCGGGGACACGGCCGACGTACGGTCGACCGCCGGCAAGCACCTCTACGAGGCCATGCCGAAGGACAAGAACCCCGCCGAGTACAAGGCCTGGTGGGACGGCCTGAGCGAGGAACAGCGCCGCGAGTACCTCGACATCGCGCCGGACCTGATCGGCGGCGTGGACGGCATCCCGGCGGTCGCACGGGACGAGGCGAACCGGCGGTACCTGCCGCTGCTGATCGACGAACTGGCGCAGAAGGACGGCGACGACGCGGAGACCAAGCTGGACGCGCTCCGCCTGATCCAGGACAAGCTGAAGGAGCCCAGCGACCCGCCGATGTTCCTGCTGGGCATCGGGGACGAGGGCAACGGGCGCGCGATCGTCGCGTACGGCAATCCCGACACGTCGAAGAACGTGTCCGCGTACGTGCCGGGTCTGGGGACGAAGCTCGACGACGAGTTCGTCGAGGACACGATGACGCGCGCTCAGGACACGGCGCTCGGGGCGCGGGAAGTGGATCCGTCCAGTGCGGCGATCGTCTGGCTGGGATACGACGCTCCCCAGAACGTGGACGTCATGACCAAGGGCGATGCCGAGCGAGGCGCCCCGGCGTACAACCGGTTCATGGCCGGGCTGTCGGCGACGAACGAGAGCTCGGACCCGCACGTGACGGCCATCGGGCACTCCTACGGTTCGCTCACCGTGGGCACGGCGGCCAAGCAGTCCGGAGGAATTCCGGGCGTGGACGACATCATCCTGCTCGGCAGTCCGGGCGTCGGCGTGGACAAGGCGCAGGACCTGGGAGTCGGCAAGGACCATGTCTTCGTGGGCTCCGCGGAGAACGACCCCGTCACCCACCTGCCCACGAAAGACGAGGTGGTCCTCGCCGGACCGATCGGCTCGCTCATCTACGGCGACGTGTTCGACTGGGGCGACGACGACATCTACTTCGGCAAGGATCCGTCGAGCGAGGCGTTCGGAGCCCGTCGCTTCAAGGTGGACGACGGACCCCATCCCGTCCTTGAACTGGGAGGTTTCGACGCCCACTCCCAGTACTTCACGCCGGGGTCGGGCCCGGGGACGGACCAGGAGTCGGCGGACAACATCGCCTTCATCGTCGGCGGGAGTCCCCACAAGATCAGCACGGAGGAGTACCGGTGAATCGACGAGGACGGCAGTTCCGGGCTGCCCTCCCCCTGGCTCTGGCGAGCGTGGTGCTGACGGGGTGCGGAATGGTGAGTGAGGGAGCCAAGGCAGACATGAACATGCAGGAAGCGGCAGAGCGTGCAGACTCCATGCTGGACGCCACCTTCAAGGAGATCGTCCCCGAAGTCGTATGGGTCCATGGCACGACCACGACACACAAGTGCGACGTGATCCGACGGCGAACAGTGATGACCGTCGTCTCCGAGCAACGGCGTGGCGGTTTCCTCGGCGTGGTTCAGCGGCATTGGGAGCAGAGCGGCTACACCATCAAGAGCGTCAGGCCGGACAGGGAGATGCCGGCCATCTATGCCGTCTCGCCGGACGGGTTCCAGATCCGCGTCCTTTTCGGGTACAAGGGGCAAGCGTTCCTGCAGGTCAACACACCCTGCGTGGAGCAGTCAGAGGTCGCCGAGCCCACCAGCAAGGCCAACGGCCCCACCTACCCTCCGTCGGCCGAGATCCCCACCCCCAACGTCCGCTCCGACTTCTGGTCCGCCACCGAGCCCCTGCCCTCGTCTGCCCCTTCCTCCTGACCCGGCGGTGAGACCATGGGCCCCATGGCTACTCATGTGATCACCGGAGCCGGCTCCGGCATCGGCGCGGCCGTCGCGCGGCGGCTGCACGCGCGCGGGGACGAGCTCGTGCTGCACGCGCGCGATGCCGGCCGGGCCAGGGAGCTGGCGGCGGAGTTTCCCGGCGCCCGGACGCTCGTCGGGGACCTGGCGGACCCGGACCGGCTGTCCTGGGCCTTCTCGCACCAGTCGCTGCCCGAGCGGGTCGACACCCTCCTGCACATCGCGGGCGTCGTCGACCTCGGCCCGGTCGGCGAGCTCACCCCGAAGACCTGGCACCACCAGCTCAACGTCAACCTCGTCGCCCCCGCCGAGCTGACCCGGCACTTCCTGCCCCAACTGCGGGTGTCCAAGGGCCATGTGCTCTTCGTCAACTCGGGCGCCGGGCTCAACGCGCACGCCGAGTGGAGCGCGTACGCCGCCTCCAAGCACGGGCTCAAGGCCCTCGCCGACTCGCTGCGCCACGAGGAGCACGGCAACGGCGTGCGGGTCACGTCCGTCTACCCGGGGCGGACCTCCACGCCCATGCAGGCGAAGGTGCACCAGCAGGAGGGCAAGGAGTACGACTCCGAGAAGTGGATCGACCCCGAGTCGGTGGCCACGACCATCGTCATGGCGATCGACCTGCCGCGCGACGCCGAGGTCAACGACCTGACGGTACGGCCCGGACAGTGACGGCGCGATGACCACGGGCGCGGGCGGCAACTCGATCACCGGCGGGACCCAGGGGACCGTCGTCCAGGCCGGGCACATCGAGCACCTGGTGGTGCGTCAGGCGCCGCCCCCGGCCGACGAGGTGACCGTCGCCCCGCCCTGGGGCCTGCGCGGCGCCCCGCTGCGCGGCCGCGCCGAGCTGCTCGCCCGGCTCCGCGCCGCGTCCGGCACCCACGTCCTGTACGGCCTCGGCGGCGTCGGCAAGACCAGCCTCGCGCTGGCGGTCGCCGACGTCCTGGCGGCGGACGGCGCGCCCGTGTGGTGGGTGGCCGCGCAGGACGCCGGGCGGCTCGCGGGCGGGCTGCGGGCGGTCGCCCGGCGGCTCGGCCTGAGCGAGGACGAGCTGGCCGCCGGCCAGACCGCCGACCTGCTGTGGGAACGGCTCGCCGGCCTGCCCGGGCCCTGGCTCCTCGTCCTCGACAACGCCGACGATCTCGCGCTGCTCGACGGGCCCGGCTCCCTCGCCGCCGGGACGGGCTGGGTGCGGGCATCGGCACCCCTCCGCGGGCTCGTTCTCGTCACCACCCGGGACGGCGAGCCGGCCGCCTGGGGTACCGGGCCCGTGCTCCATCCGCTTGGCGCCCTCCCCGGCGCCGAGGGTGCCCGCGTCCTCGCCGACCGGGTGGCCGCGGAGGCCGGGCCCGCGACGGACGCCGAGCTGCTCGCCGTACGCCTCGGAGGGCTGCCGCTGGCCCTCGACAGCGCCGGGCGCTACCTCGCCTCCGTCGCCGAGCGTCCCGCCTACTTCCGTACGCCCGGCGAGCCCGCCACGTACGGCGCGTATCTCGCCGCCCTCGGCGCGGGGGACGTCACGGTCGACGGCGACGGGACCCTCGCCCGTATCTGGGCCATGTCCCTCCGGCTGCTGCGGGACCGGGGTCACGCCCATGCCGAGGGCCTCCTGCGGCTCCTCGCAGGCTTCGCCGACGCGCCCGTACCGCTGCGGGTCTTCGCGCCGGTGCGGGTCGACATCCCGCCGGGGGAGTTGTGGAGCTGCCTCCAGGCCCTCGATCGGCTCGGCCTCGCGACCCTGCAGACGGACGGCGAGCCCCTGGTGACACTGCATCCGCTGGTGCGGGACGCGTTCCGGGGGGAGCGGGAGCGGCTGTCGGCGGCTCTGGCGGAGGAGCTGGAGTCGCCCCAGCGGCTGGGGCCGTTGTGGCCGTTGCTCGTTCCGCATCTCCTGGACGGCCTCGGGCCGGACGTGCCCTATTCCGCATGGGCGGGTGCGGTTCGCGCGGTGCGTTCCCTGACCGCACGCGGTCTCCTCCAGGAGGCGGTCGAGGCGGCGACGACCGTGTCGCAGGGCACGGCGGACGCGCTGACCGAGGACGATCCCCTCACCATGGCGGCGCGCTTCACGCACGGGCGGGCCCTGCTCCATCTCGCCCGGTACGGTGAGGCTCTCGTGGTCCTCCACGCGCTCGTCGAGGACTGCTGCCGGCTGCTTCCGCCGGACGACCTGTTTCTGCTGCAGGCCCGCAACGAGCGCGCCCTCGTGCTCCAGCAGAGCGGCTCGAACGACCTTTCCCAGGTCGAGTTCACCGCGGTTCTCGAGAGCCTCCTCCGGCTCCTCGGGCCGGACCACGAACACACCCTGATCACCCACCACAACGTTGCCATGGATCTCGCGATCCTCGGCCGCCTCGACGAGGCCCTGACCGAGCTGGACGTGGTGCTTGCGGCGGAGACGCGACTCCTCGGCCCCGATCACGACGACACCCTCACCACCCGGGAGAACCGGGCCTGCGTGCTGCGCGACCTCGGCGACACCGAGGCCGCCCGGAGCGAGCTCCGGGCCGTGACCGAGGCGCGGCGGCGACGGTTCGGCCCGGAGCACCCGACGACCCTCTCCGCGCGTTTCAACCTCGCCACCGTTCTCGCCCCCGACCGGGCCCGCGCCGAACTGGCCGCCGTCCTCCACGCCCGTACCCGCCTCCTCGGCCCCCACCACCCCATCACCGTCGCCACCGGCGAAGCCCTGGCACGTACGCTGCCGGAGTGAGCGACGACAGCGACAACACGCACGAATTCCCCTGGGCCTCCGCCACCGGCGTCGGGTCCATGCCCGGCGGCGACGCCCGGGAGGCCGCCAAGACCGTGACCGGGTCCTTCGAGGACTTCCCGTTCCTCGCGGAGCTGCCCGCCCGCGGGCCCGGCGCGGACATGATCGGGCGGACCACCGGGATGCTCGTCGAGCTGTACGCGCACGTGGAGCCGAGCGGCTGGCGGATCAGCGACCGGCCCGGGCGGGACACCCGCCGCGCGCGGTCCTGGCTCGGTGAGGACCTGGACGCCCTGGAGGAGTTCACCCAGGGGTACGAGGGCGCGCTGAAGGTGCAGGCCGTGGGGCCGTGGACACTGGCGGCGGCCCTGGAACTGCGCGGCGGCGAGGCGGCGCTCAGCGACGCGGGGGCCTGCCGGGACCTGGCCGGTTCGCTCGCCGAGGGGCTGCGCCTGCACCTCGCCGAGCTCGCGAAGCGCGTGCCCGGCGCCCGGATCGTGCTCCAGCTGGACGAGCCCTCGCTGACCGCGGTCCTGCTCGGCCAGGTCCGCACGGCCAGCGGCTACCGCACCCACCGGGCCGTGGACCGCCAGGTCGTGGAGAGCGCGCTGCGGGACGTGATCGCGGTCCACGACGGGCCCGTGGTCGTGCACTCGTGCGCGCCGGGCGTGCCGTTCGGGCTGCTGCGGCGGGCCGGGGCCGCAGGGGTGTCGTTCGACTTCTCCCTGCTCACCGAGCGTGACGAGGAGCCGGTCGGGGAGGCCGTGGAGGCCGGGACGAAGCTCTTCGCCGGTGTGGTGCCGTCCACGGACCCGGCCTCGGGGGCATTGTCAGACCCGGGAGGTAGCGTCATGGGTGTCAGGACGCTGTGGCGCAGGCTGGGGCTGAATCCGGGGACTCTCGCGGAGTCCGTCGTGGTCACTCCTGCCTGTGGTCTCGCGGGTGCCTCGCCGGCGTACGCCCGCAAGGCCCTCGCGCACTGCGCCCGGGCGGCGAGATCGCTCGCGGACAACCCAGAGTGACCGGGTTTCAGGACACGGGAGGACGAGGAACGGTGGCAGTCGAACAGGGGGCCCCCGCCGAGGCGCGGGAGAAGCACGCCGAGCTGGCGGAGCAGGTCGAGGAGCACCGCTTCCGGTACTACGTGAAGGACCAGCCGGTCATCAGCGACGCGGAGTTCGACAGGCTCCTGCGGTCCCTGGAGGCGCTGGAGGAGGAGTATCCGGAGCTGCGGACGCCGGATTCGCCGACCCAGAAGGTCGCGGGGTCGTACGAGACGGAGTTCACCTCCGTGGAGCACCGGGAGCGGATGCTCTCGCTGGACAACGCGTTCGACGACGCGGAGCTGTCGGCCTGGGCCGACCGGGTCGCCAAGGACGTCGGTACGTCCGACTACCACTTCCTGTGCGAGCTCAAGGTCGACGGCCTCGCGGTGAACCTCACGTACGAGCACGGCCGGCTGACCCGGGCGGCGACCCGTGGCGACGGGCGTACGGGCGAGGACATCACGTCGAACGTGCGGACGATCGCGGACGTCCCGGAGCGGCTGCGCGGCGACCGCATCCCGGCGCTCGTGGAGATCCGCGGCGAGGTCTACTTCCCGATGGAGGCCTTCGAGGGGCTGAACGCGCGCCTGGTGGAGGCCGGCGACAAGCCCTTCGCCAATCCGCGCAACGCGGCGGCGGGGTCGTTGCGCCAGAAGGACCCGAAGGTGACGGCGACCCGTCCGCTGCACATGGTGGTGCACGGGATCGGCGCCCGCGAGGGCTTCGACATCTCGCGCCTCTCGGAGACGTACGAGCTGCTGCACGAGTGGGGCCTGCCCACCGCCCGGCACAACAAGGTCGTGGACTCCCTCGACGGCGTGCGGGAGTTCATCACGCACTTCGGCGAGAACCGGCACTCGGTGGAGCACGAGATCGACGGCGTCGTCGTCAAGCTCGACGAGATCGCGCTCCAGGGCCGCCTCGGCTCCACGGCGCGCGCGCCGCGCTGGGCCATCGCGTGGAAGTACGCGCCGGAGGAGGTCAACACCAAGCTCGTCGACATCAAGGTCGGTGTCGGCCGCACCGGCCGCGTCACCCCGTACGCGCAGGTGGAGCCGGTGACGGTGGCCGGCTCCGAGGTCGAGTTCGCCACCCTGCACAACCAGGAGGTGGTGAAGGCCAAGGGCGTGCTGATCGGCGACACGGTCGTGCTGCGCAAGGCCGGTGACGTGATCCCGGAGATCCTCGGTCCGGTGGCGGACCTGCGGGACGGCACCGAGCGCGAGTTCGTGATGCCGGCCGAGTGCCCGGAGTGCGGGACGCCCCTGAAGCCGATGAAGGAGGGGGACATCGACCTGCGCTGCCCCAACGCGCAGTCGTGTCCGGCCCAGCTGCGCGAGCGGCTGTTCTTCCTGGCGGGCCGTCAGTGCCTGGACATCGAGAACTTCGGCATGGTCGCGGCGGCGGCCCTGACCCGGCCGCTGGAGCCGGCGGAGCCGCCGCTCCTCGACGAGGGCGACCTCTTCGACCTGACGATCGAGCAGCTGCTGCCGATCCGGGCGTACGTCCTGGACCCCGACAGCGGGCTGCCGAGGCGGGACCCGAAGACCGGCGAGGAGAAGATCGTCTCCGTCTTCGCCAACCAGAAGGGCGAGCCGAAGAAGAACGCGCTGGCGATGCTGGAGAACATCGCGGCGGCGAAGACGCGTCCGCTGGCCCGGTTCCTCAACGGTCTGTCGATCCGTCACGTCGGCCCGGTCGCCGCCGAGGCGCTGGCCCGCGAGTTCCGCTCCCTGGAGCGGATCGAGCAGGCGACGGAGGAGGAGCTGGCGGCGGTCGACGGCGTCGGCGGGATCATCGCCGCCGCCGTGAAGCAGTGGTTCGCCGAGGAGTGGCACCGGGAGATCGTGCGCAAGTGGCGCGCGGCCGGGGTCAGTTTCGAGGACGAGGGCGCGGGCGAGGAGCAGGGGCCGCGTCCGCTGGAGGGCCTGACCGTGGTGGTCACGGGCACCCTGCAGAACTACACGCGGGATGGCGCAAAAGAGTCGCTGCAATCCCTCGGAGCCAAGGTCGCCGGTTCCGTTTCGAAGAAGACCTCCTTCGTCGTGGTCGGTGACAACCCGGGCTCCAAGTACGACAAGGCGATGCAGCTGAAGGTTCCGGTTCTCGACGAGGACGGTTTCGTGATCCTGCTCGAACAAGGTCCCGAAGCCGCTCAGGAGGCCGCTCTGCCCGTCGCGGAGTAGCCGCACGCCCGCCGTCGCCGGGGGGCGGCGGCGGGCGCGGAAGAGGCGCGCGAGGGGCGCGAAAAGGCCCCGGAGGTTCACCCGTTCGGCGCATACCAGATCGTTACGGGTGGCCGGGTCGCATTCGGGCAAGAGATGGAGAGCGCTGCCCGTAGCAGCCCTCCGCGGCCTAGTGTGGTGACCGTGCGTCCGTCGCACACGGCCGTGCGAGGGCCCTGCCGGCGCGCAGGAGCAGGACACGCGGTACGGCGCGCGACGGGACGACGACCCAGTGGCATGACACCAGTGCATGACAGTGGCATCACGACGGCCCCCGCGTTGCGACGGCACCGCCGGCTGTGAGAGGGACGGGAATGAAACCGACCGAGAGTGCCGCCCCGGTCGCACGGCCCCAGGGCCGTGCGGCGTTCGTGGGCATCACCTCCGGGCTGCCCGGAGCGCTCGTGGGCATCGCCGCCGTCGTGCTCACCGCCGGTCTCTACCGGACGCTGAGCACCGGGCAGGGCCTCTTCCCCGGCGGCGCCGCCGGCTGGTCCCTCGCCGTCCTCACCGGCCTCATCGTCGGCCACCTGGTCGCGCTCGGCCGCGACCGCTGGTGGGGCGGCACGGGCTCCGGCGCCGCCCTCACCCTCGCCGTCCTGCTCCTGTACGGCTGGGTGCCGGCCTGCCTGGTCTCCGTCACCGTCGTCGTCCTCGTCGCCGCCGCCCGCCGGCACCGGTGGCGCCAGGGCCTGCTGCACGGCGCCGTGGACGTCATCGGCGCGGGTGCCGCCGCCCTCGTGCTCGCCACCTTCGGCGACGTCCCCACCGTCGCGGAGCCCTGGCAACCCCTCGACTGGGGGATCGCCGACGTACCGGAAGTGATGCTCGCCGCCGTCGCCTATCTCGTGGCGACCCGCCTCCTGCTGTGGTACGCGCTCGCCCCGCACGGCGGCGGGCTGCCCACCGCCGCCCGCACCGCCCTGCTCCGCCAGGGCCTGGTCGCCGTCGCGCTGCTCGGGATCGCCCCGCTCATCTGCGTCGTCGCCGCCTCCCGGCCCCCGCTCCTGCCGCTCTTCGCCGTACCGCTCATCGCCCTCGACTCCACCCTGTGGATCGCCCGGGCCCGCGCCGAGGAACAGCTGCGCGACCCGCTCACCGGGCTGCCCAACCGCCAGTGGCTCCTGGAGCGCACCTGGACCGCCCTGGAGGAGGCCGAGGGCGAGGGCGTCCGCTCCGCGCTCGTCCTGATCGACCTCGACCGCTTCCGGTCCGTCAACGACACCCTCGGGCACCTCGCCGGCGACCGGCTGCTCCTGCAGATCGCCGAGCGGCTCCGGCTCGCCCTGCCGCGCGGCGCCGAGGCCGCACGGCTCGGCGGCGACGAGTTCGCCGTCCTGCTGCCCACCGCCGACTCCACCACCAGCGCCCAGCGCGTCGCCCGTCACCTCGTCGCCGAGCTGTCCTCGCCGCTCGACCTCGACGGGCTCACCCTCGTCCTGGAGGCCAGCGCCGGCGTCGCCGTCTTCCCCGACCACGCCCTCGACGCCGAGGGCCTGCTGCGCCGCGCCGACGTGGCGATGTACCAGGCCAAGCGCGACCGCACCGGCGTCGAGGTCTACGAGTCCAAGCGCGACTCCAACACGCCCGACCGCCTCGGCCTCCTCGGCGACCTGCGGCGCGCCCTCGACGCCGGCGAGGTCGAGCTGCACTACCAGCCCAAGGTCCGCTTCGACGGCCAGGTCGCCGGCCTGGAGGCCCTGGTCCGCTGGGTGCACCCGGAGCGCGGAAAGGTCCCGCCGGACGAGTTCATCGCCATCGCCGAGTCCTCCGGCCTCATGCCGCACCTCACCGAGTACGTCCTGGAGACCGCCCTCGCCCAGGTGGCCCGCTGGCGCGCCCAGGGCCTCGACGTGCCCGTGGCCGTCAACGTCTCCCCGCGCGACGTCCACACCCCCGGCTTCGCCGGCGCCGTCGCCGCCCGCCTCGCCCGGCACGGTGTCCCGGCCGGCGCGCTGCAGCTGGAGATAACGGAGCACGTGCTCCTGGAGGACCCGCAGCGGGCCGCCGACACCATGGCCGGCCTCACCGGCCACGGCGTCAAGATGTCCCTCGACGACTTCGGCACCGGCTATTCCTCCCTCGTACACCTGCGCCGCCTCCCGGTGAGCGAGCTGAAGATCGACCGCTCCTTCGTCGCCCGGCTCGCCGTCGACACCGAGGACGCCGAGATCGTCCGCTGCACCGTCGACCTCGCCCACTCGCTCGGCCTGCTCGTGGTCGCCGAGGGCGTCGAGGACGACGAGACCTGGGAACGCCTGCGTGACCTGGGCTGCGACGCCGTCCAGGGCTGGCTGGTCGCCGCCGCCATGCCGCCCGCCGAGACCACCGCCTGGCTCCGCGCCCGCGGCGAGCACGGCTGGCGCCGCCCCTCGGAGATCGCCGCGAGCGCCGCGATCACCGACGTCGACCACCCCTCGGACCACGTGGTGCAGTGACCGTTTCACGGGTATCGGTGCGGGCCCCATAGGATTGGGCCAACACCATCACACTCACCCCGTGAGGATCCGCATGCCTGGCATCACGCGCGAGGAGGTCGCCCACCTCGCCCGGCTGGCACGTCTGGAGCTGAAGGCCGAGGAGCTCGATCACTTCGCCGGTCAGCTCGACGACATCATCGGCGCGGTCGCCCGCGTCTCCGAGGTCGCCGACCAAGACGTACCGCCGACCTCCCACCCGCTGCCGCTGACCAATGTCATGCGCGCGGACGAGGTCCGTCCGTCGCTCACCCCCGAGCAGGCGCTCTCCGGCGCCCCGGCCCAGGAGCAGCAGCGTTTCAAGGTGCCGCAGATCCTGGGGGAGGACTAAGAAGCCATGACGGACAACAGCACCATCATCAAGCTCACCGCCGCCGAGATCGCGGCGAAGATCGCCTCCGGCGAGCTCACCGCCGTCCAGGTGACCGAGGCCCACCTCGCCCGCATCGACGCCGTCGACGAGAAGGTCCACGCCTTCCTGCACGTCGACCGCGAGGGCGCCCTCGCCCAGGCCCGCGCCGTGGACGAGAAGCGGGCCCGTGGCGAGAAGCTGGGCCCGCTGGCCGGTGTGCCGCTCGCGCTCAAGGACATCTTCACCACCCAGGGCGTGCCCACCACGGTCGGCTCGAAGATGCTCGAGGGCTGGATCCCGCCGTACGACGCGACCCTGGTCAAGAAGCTCAAGGCCGCCGACGTGGTCATCCTGGGCAAGACCAACATGGACGAGTTCGCGATGGGCTCCTCCACGGAGAACAGCGCCTACGGCCCGACCGGCAACCCGTGGGACCTCACCCGTATCCCGGGTGGTTCCGGCGGTGGCTCCTCGGCCGCCCTCGCCGCGTACGAGGCCCCGCTCGCCATCGGCACGGACACCGGCGGCTCGATCCGCCAGCCCGCCGCCGTCACGGGCACCGTCGGCGTCAAGCCGACCTACGGCGCGGTCTCCCGCTACGGCATGGTGGCCTTCTCCTCCTCGCTCGACCAGGGCGGCCCCTGCGCCCGTACGGTCCTCGACGCGGCCCTGCTGCACGAGGCCATCGCCGGGCACGACCCGCTCGACTCGACCTCCATCGACGCCCCGGTCCCGCCGGTCGTCGAGGCCGCCCGCAACGGCTCCGTGGCCGGGATGCGCGTCGGCATCGTCAAGCAGTTCCGGGGCGAGGGCTACCAGGCCGGCGTCGTGCAGCGCTTCGACGAGTCCGTCGAGCTGCTCAAGTCGCTCGGCGCCGAGATCGTCGAGCTGGACTGCCCGTCCTTCGACCTCGCGCTCTCCGCGTACTACATCGTCGCGCCGTCCGAGTGCTCCTCGAACCTGGCCCGCTTCGACGGCCTGCGCTACGGCCTGCGCAGCGGCGACGACGGCACCCGCTCGGCGGAGGACGTCACCGCGCTCACCCGCGAGGCCGGCTTCGGCCCCGAGGTCAAGCGCCGCATCATCCTCGGCACCTACGCCCTGAGCTCGGGCTACTACGACGCCTGGTTCGGCTCGGCGCAGAAGGTCCGCACCCTCATCACCCGCGAGTTCGAGAAGGCCTTCGAGCAGGTCGACGTCATCGTGTCGCCGACCACGCCGACCACCGCCTTCCCCATCGGCGAGCGTGCCGACGACCCGATGGCGATGTACCTCGCGGACCTGTGCACCATCCCGACCAACCTGGCCGGAAACGCCGCCATGTCGCTGCCCTGCGGCCTGGCGCCGGAGGACGGTCTCCCGGTCGGCCTGCAGATCATCGCCCCCGCCCTGAAGGACGACCGGCTCTACAAGGTCGGTGCCGCCGTCGAGGCCGCCTTCGTGGAAAAGTGGGGCCACCCGCTGCTCGAGGAGGCTCCGTCGCTGTGAGTGCCATGGCAAAGAAGGCCAAGAACTTCAAGAAGTCGAAGACGGGCATCTACGTCTCGCTGGCGACCACCGCCTTCGGCGCCGTCAGCGTCGCCAAGCAGGCCAAGCTGGCCCGCAACGACCACGACATGCTGCGGCTGATCGACTCCGCCGTGTCCGCCGCCGCCATCGTCACCGGCCTCGCGATCCTGTACCGCGAGCTGAAGCGCCTCGGCGACGACGACGTCCTGCTGGGCTGAGAGGGAAGTTCCACCGTGACTGTCACTGAACTGCTGTCGTACGAGGCGGCGCTCGCCGAGTACGACCCCGTCATGGGCCTGGAGGTCCATGTCGAGCTCGGCACGAAGACCAAGATGTTCTGCGGCTGCTCGACCGAGCTCGGCCAGGACGCCAACGCGCAGACCTGCCCCACCTGCCTCGGCCTGCCCGGCGCGCTGCCGGTCGTCAACGCCGTCGGCGTCGAGTCCGCCATCAAGATCGGTCTCGCGCTGCACTGCGAGATCGCCGAGTGGTGCCGCTTCGCCCGGAAGAACTACTTCTATCCGGACATGCCGAAGAACTTCCAGACCTCCCAGTACGACGAGCCGATCGCCTTCAACGGCTACCTGGACGTCCAGCTGGAGGACGGCGAGGTCTTCCGCGTGGAGATCGAGCGCGCCCACATGGAGGAGGACACCGGCAAGTCCACCCACATCGGTGGCGCGACCGGCCGCATCCACGGCGCCTCGCACTCGCTGCTCGACTACAACCGGGCCGGCATCCCGCTCATCGAGATCGTCACCAAGCCGATCGTCGGTGCCGGCGAGCGCGCCCCCGAGGTCGCCAAGGCGTACGTGGCCGAGCTGCGCGAGCTGATCCGCGCCCTGGGCGTCTCCGAGGCGCGCATGGACAAGGGCCAGATGCGCTGCGACGTCAACCTGTCGCTGATGCGCAAGGGCGCGCCGGAGTTCGGCACGCGCTCGGAGACGAAGAACGTGAACTCGCTCCGCTCGGTCGAGCGGGCCGCGCGCTTCGAGATCCAGCGCCACGCGGCGATCCTGGAGGCCGGCGGCTCGGTCGTCCAGGAGACCCGGCACTTCCAGGAGGACGACGGCACCACCACCGCCGGCCGTATCAAGGACAACGCCGAGGACTACCGCTACTTCCCCGAGCCGGACCTGGTGCCGGTGGCCCCCTCCCGCGAGTGGGTCGAGGAACTGCGCAAGGGCCTGCCCGAGCTGCCGCGCGTGCGCCGCAACCGGCTGCGCGAGGAGTGGGGCGTGTCCGAGCTGGACATGCAGGCCATCCTCAACGCGGGCGCGGTCGACGCCATCGTCGCCACGACCGAGGCGGGCGCGGACGCCGCCTCCGCCCGCAAGTGGTGGATGGGCGAGCTGGCCCGCAACGCCAACGAGCAGGGCGTCTCCCTGGAGGAGCTCCCGATCACCCCGGCGGACGTCGCCCGCGTGTCGGCCCTGGTCGCCTCCGGCGACCTGAACGACAAGCTGGCCCGTCAGGTCATCGAGGGCGTCCTCGCGGGCGAGGGCACCCCGGACGAGGTCGTCGAGAAGCGCGGTCTGAAGGTCGTCTCCGACGACAGCGCGCTCGGCGCGGCCGTCGACGAGGCCATCGCCGGCAACGCGGCCATCGCCGACAAGATCCGCGGCGGCAAGGTGGCCGCGGTCGGCGCCCTGGTCGGCGCGGTCATGAAGGCCACCCGCGGCCAGGCCGACGCGGCGAAGGTCAAGGACCTGATCCTGGAGAAGCTGGGCGTCAGCGAGGGCTGATCCGGCTCTCGTACGGATCGTCCGTACGGCTCACGGGGGCGGGGGCCCCGCCCCGGGGGCGGGGGGGGGGGGGTGTTTGTGGGGGTCAGTGTAAAGCGAAATAACGTACAGACCAGTGGGTCCGG
>NZ_JBHXTJ010000009.1:0-243351 GCF_042677525.1 Streptomyces sp. NPDC127114 | reverse complement strand
ACGCCCGGTTACATTCCGAACCCGGAAGCTAAGCCTTTCAGCGCCGATGGTACTGCAGGGGGGACCCTGTGGGAGAGTAGGACGCCGCCGAACAATCATTGTGGGAAAGCCCCGCACCTTATGGTGCGGGGCTTTTCTGCGTTTACGGGCCGTTCCTCCCGTATTCCGGAAGGAGCCGGGCAGCGCAGCTCGGGATCAGAGCTTGCCGGCGGCCTTCAGGGCGAGATACGCGTCCGCGAGGGCCGGGGCCAGGTTGTCCGGGGTGGCGTCGACGACGGTGACGCCGTGGCGCTGGAGCTGTTCCGCGGTGCGGGCGCGCTGGGTCTGGGCCTGGGTCGCGGCGGCGGCCTCGTAGACGCCCTCGATCGTGCCGCGCGTACTCGCCATGCGGGCGACGTGCGGGTCGGAGGGGGAGGCCACCACGACCGTGTGGCGCTGTGTGAGCTGAGGGAGGACGGGCAGCAGGCCCTCTTCCACCGGAGCTGCGTCGAGGCTGGTGAGCAGCACGACGAGGGAGCGGCGCGGGGCGCGGGCCAGAGCGGTGGCGGCGAGGCCACGGGCGTCGGTCTCCACGAGTTCCGGTTCGAGGTTGGCCAGGGCGTCGACCACGGCCGGCAGGACGTCGCTCGCCGAGCGGCCCTGGACCTGGGCGCGGAGGCGGCGGTCGTACGCCACGAGGTCGACGCGGTCGCCGGCGCGGGAGGCCAGGGCGGTGAGGAGGAGTGCGGCGTCCATCGCGGCGTCGAGGCGGGGAACGTCGCCGACGCGGCCGGCGGAGGTGCGGCCGGTGTCGAGGACGACGAGGATGTGACGGTCGCGTTCGGGGCGCCAGGTGCGGACGGCGACCGTGGTCTGCCGGGCGGTGGCGCGCCAGTCGATGGAGCGGATGTCGTCGCCTGGGACGTACTCGCGGAGGCTGTCGAACTCGGTGCCCTCGCCGCGGGTGAGGACGCTGGTGCGGCCGTCGAGTTCGCGCAGGCGGGCGAGGCGCGAGGGCAGGTGCTTGCGGCTGGTGAACGGTGGGAGTACACGGACCGTCCAGGGGACCTGGTGGTTGCCCTGGCGGGCGGCGAGGCCGAGGGGGCCGTAGGAGCGGACGGTGACGCGTTCGGCGCGGCGGTCACCGCGGCGGGTGGGCCGCAGGGCCGTGGTGATGCGGCGGCGTTCGCCGGCGGGGACCGTCAGCTCCTGGCGGTCGGGGCTCTGGGCGCTGCTCGGGGGCCAGGCGTCGCGGAGCTGGGCGCGCAGGCGGCGGCGGGACGGGTTGGTGACGGTGAGCTGGACTTCGGCACCGTCACCCAATCGAACTGATGTATCACCATTTCGGGTGAACTGGAGCGTTCGCACTGGCGCGGCCATCGCGTAGTCGCACAGAATTGCGAGTGTGAGCGGAGCGTTCACCGCGAGCATCCCGGTCCAGCTGGGAGCGAGGATGCCCACGGGGAGCGACCCGATGGCGGCGAGCAGGGCGGTTCGTCCGGTGAGGGCCATGGGGTGCCGTTCTCAGCGGGGTACGGGGACGTGGGCGAGGATCGAGTTGAGGACGGAGTCGGAGGTGACTCCCTCCATCTCGGCCTCGGGCCGCAGTTGGATGCGATGACGCAGGGTCGGCAGGGCCAGGGCCTTCACGTCGTCCGGGGTGACGTAGTCCCGGCCGGTGAGCCAGGCCCAGGCTCGGGCGGTGGAGAGCAGGGCGGTGGCTCCTCGGGGGGAGACGCCGAGAGTGAGCGAGGGGGATTCACGCGTGGCACGGCAGATATCGACGACATAGCCGGCGATCTCGGCGGAGACCGAGACCTTGGCGACGGCTTCGCGGGCGGCCTCGAGTTCGGCGGGGCCGGCGACGGGGCGGACTCCGGCGGCCTTCAGGTCGCGGGGGTTGAAGCCCTGGGCGTGCCGGGTGAGGACGCTGATCTCGTCCTCGCGTGAGGGCAGTGGGACCGTCAGCTTCAGCAGGAAGCGGTCGAGTTGGGCCTCGGGCAGCGGATAGGTGCCTTCGTACTCGACGGGGTTCTGCGTCGCGGCGACGAGGAACGGCTCGGGCAGCGGGCGGGGCGTTCCGTCCACGGTGACCTGGCGCTCCTCCATGGCCTCCAGGAGCGAGGACTGGGTCTTCGGGGGCGTGCGGTTGATCTCGTCCGCGAGCAGCAGATTGGTGAACACCGGGCCGGGCTGGAAGGAGAACTCGGCGGACCGGGTGTCGTAGACGAGCGAGCCGGTGATGTCGCTCGGCATCAGATCGGGGGTGAACTGGACGCGCTTGGTGTCGAGTTCGAGCGCGGAGGCGAGAGCGCGCACCAGGAGGGTCTTCGCGACGCCGGGGACTCCTTCGAGCAGGACGTGGCCCTTGCACAGGAGGGCGACGACGAGACCGGTGACGGCGGGGTCCTGGCCGACCACGGCCTTCCCGATCTCGGTGCGCAGGGCCTCCAGGGAGGCGCGGGCGCCGTCCGAGCTCGTAGCGGTCTCAGGGGTCGGGGCGCTCATGAGGTGCGTACCTCTCTTTCGAGGGCGTCGAGTTGGTCCGCGAGGCGGACGAGGGCGGCGTCGTCGGCGGGAGCCGGGCCGAAGAGGAGGACCCGGTGGACCGCGGGGGCCGCGGGGAGCCGGGCCGAGAGTGCGGAGAGGAGCAGATCGGGGGAGTGGGCGTCCTTGCCGGGGACGCCGAGGAGCGGGGCGAGCCGGTCGCGGGTCGCGGTGCGCAGGACGGTGGCCGCGCGGTCGCGGGCGTCGGTCTTGCGGTAGAGGCGGGCGCGGCCCTCGGTGGTCTCGGAGGCGCGGATGGCGACGGGAAGCCGTTCGGGCACGAGGGCGCCGAGGCGGCGGCCGCGCCAGACGGCGGCGAGGACGGCCGCGACGGCGAGCTGGAGGGTGCCCCACAGCCAGCCGGAAGGAATCAGTTCGAGGAAGGTGGCTTCGGGGTCCTGCGGGGCCTCGGTGGCGCCGGACACGTCGGTGAGTGAGGGGAGGTACCAGACGAGATGCGGCCGGGAGCCGAGGAGTTGCAGCGCGAGGGAAGCGTTGCCCTGTTGGGCGAGGCGCTTGTTGAAGAGGAGTTCGGGGGAGCCGAGGAGGACCGTGTCGGCCGTGCCGCTGCCCGGGAGGCGGACGAGGGTGGGCAGGCCGTCGGAGAGGTAGCAGGAGTCGGCGGTGGTCGTGCCGGTGCGGTAGCGCTCGCCGCCGAGGTCTGCGCTTCCGGCGCGGGTCGCGGCGGGCAGTGTGCAGGCGGGCTCGAGAGGGGTGACGGCCACGCTCAGGGCGGTGCTCGTGCCGGGCGCGAGGGTGCCGAGGGAGGACGGGCCGGGGCCCAGGAGGACGGTGCGGCCGGCGGAGCTGGTCATCGCCCGGCGCAGCGTGGCCTGTTGCTCCGGCGTGAGCAGGTCGGGGCTCGTCACCAGCAGGGTGGTGTCGGCGCCGGTGGCGTCGGTCGCCTCGGTGAGGGTCTCGGCGACGTCGACGGTCACGCCCTCGGCCTTGAGGAGTTCGGCGACGGCGCGACTGCCGTAGGGGTCGGCGGAGCGGGGGTCGAGGCGGCCGTGGTGGCCGCTGGAGCGCATCGTGGCCAGGACGATGCCGCCGATCAGCAGCAGGGCGAGCACCAGGAGGGCGCTTCGGGCCCGGTTCCAGATCTGACGGGGCGTGAGCGAGGTCGAGGTGCTGGTCGTGGCCGGCCGGCTCATCGGGGCGCCTCCGTGAAGCCGGTGGCGGCGGTCGTGGCGAGCGTCGGCTTCGTCCGCTCCAGGGCGCTGTCCAGCTGCTCGACGCGGCGGTACGCGGGTTCGTCGGCGCTGCGGCCGCCATACGTGACGTCGTCGAAGGCGCGGGCAGCGGCGCGCAGTCCCTCGGCGTGGGCCGGCAGGGATCGGCCTGCTTCGGCGGCGGCTTCGTCGGCGGTGCGGCCCGGGCGCGGGTCGAGGAGGGTGCGTTCCTCGAGGGAGCGGACGATGGCCCGCATGCGTTCCTGGACGGCCTGGTTCCACTGGCCGGCCGAGGCGTGGCGGCCGGCGGCGGCGCGGTGTTCGGCGGCGGTGCGGGGGCCGTCGTCGAAGAGGGAGTCGCCGGCGGTGGCGGGCGTGCGGTGGGGGGTGCCGAGGCGCCACCAGAGGGCGGCGATCAGGGCGAGCACGACGACGGCGACGGCCACGACACCGACGACACCTCCGGGCGTCGCTCCGGCGGCGCTGTCGAAGAGGCCGCCGACCCAGTCCCAGAAGCGGTCGAGGCCGCGCTGGAGAAGGCTGGGATCGTTCTCGTGGTACATCGGCTCGGACAGTTCGCGTTCCGCCGCCTCCCGGGCGGGGACGCGCGGTATGTCCACCGGTGTGTCACCGGCCGTGCCCCCCGTGATCGTCACGCCATCAGCCTCCGTAGCCGGGGAGTCCGGCGGCACGGGCGAGTTCGAGGTCGAGGGCCTCGCGGCGGATGCGCTGGTCGATGTAGAGGAGGACCGCCACGCCCGCGGAGAGCGGGTAGGTGAGGGCGCCGGTGATGACTCCGCCGATGCCCGTGATGATCAGGAACGCCCAGCTGGTCTCCGGGACGGTGCCGTTCATGAGGTCGCTGATGCCGTCGCCGGCGACGGCCATCGCGATGAAGACGAACGGAAGCGCGACGATCATCGTGAAGAGGAAGATCAGCAGCTGGGTGAGGAGGCTGATGCCGAAGATGCGCCACCAGGAGCCCTGCACCAGCTTGGCCGAGCGCTTCAGGGCCTTCATGACGCCCTGACGCTCCAGCATGAGCGCGGGAGAGGCCAGGGACAGACTGATCGTCAGCCAGATCACGGCCACGAAGGCGCAGGCGCCGCCGACGAAGGCGAGGGCGTCTCCGGCGTCACCGCCGAGGAGCAGCCCCGGCAGAAGGCCGACGAACATGATGGCGCCGGCCGCCAGCGGTACCAGCAGGGTCAGCCCGAGCAGCTGGAGCAGCCGCGGGCGGGCCTCCCGCCACGCGTCGCCGAGGGTGACGGGGCGGCCGAGGACGGCGCGGCTGATGACGACGGTGAGCAGCGCGGAGCTGAAGAGCCCGGCGGCGATCATGATGGCGTACGTCGGGCCCATGCCGATGAGGCTGCTCTTCAGGGATTCGAGGCTCTGGGAGAGCCGCTCGGCCGGGCTGGCGTCCCGGTCGATCGCCACGGGCGCGGGGGCGAGATAGCGCTGGGCGAGGATGTCCGCGACCTGCACGACGACCGCGACGGTGATGGTGACGGCCAGGACGGTCTGCCAGTAGCGGCGCATGGTCGTCACGGCGCCGTCGAGGATGTCGCCCAGGGTCAGCGGGCGCAGCGGGATCACGCCGGGCTTCGCGGGCGGCGGCGCTCCCCAGTGGCCGTACGGGGGCCGGCCCCAGCCGGTGCCGCCGTGCGCGGGCGCCGGAGGCGGCGGCGGGGCGTCGTGGCCGGGAGCGGTCGGAGGCTGCCACTGACCGGCGGGCGGCTGGTTGCTGGACCACTGCGGGGCAGGGCCGTTCGCGTCGCCGGGCGAGGCGGGCCGGGGGACGCCGGCGCCGTCGTGGCCGTCGGAGGGAGCAGATCCGGGCGAGGTCCAGCCCGGAGTGTCGTTCACGGTCGTCCACCTCGAGGAATGGTCGCGGGGCCGGATCGCCGAACCGGCTCGGTCTCTGCAGCCGTACGCCTGTCGGGGCGGCGGGCCGGGAGCCATCGTGCCACGCGGGCCCCGCCGACGGGCGGGCCCGACCCTTCTGGGGCCCCTTCCTTACGGGGCGGGCCGCGGGCAGACCGTGCGGACGCCGATCAATGCGGGCGAACAGGAGACGGGACGGGGCCGACGGTGAGGCGGTCGGGAGCGTGGGGGTCGCCGTTGTCGCCTCGGTGGCCGAGATGCGTACGGTCAGTCCAGCCAGACGATGACGGCGTGGCCCTCCTCTGCTGCCGCCGCGAAGTACTCGGTCAGGCCGGCGAACCAGTCTCGGCCCCATTCCAGAGAAGCCCGGTCTTCCCAACCCAAGGGGTAGATCTCCGCAGTGACCAGGTCCCGCGGGTCGACGTCGGAGATGAGCTGGTCGTAGGTCAGGCGGCTCAGGGCCTCTGCTCCAAGCCGGACGCGGTCCGCGGGAAGGTACTGCGGCGGGCCGTATCCCCAGTCCTCGGCCTTGCCGAGGGGCTCTTCCCCGTAGATGACGTCCACAGGGAAGCCGCGGCGCTCCAGCAGGAAGCCCAGCAGGTGCCAGGCCTGGTAGGTCGAGAAGTGGCGGGCCTCGGCCGGTGACGGCTCCGACCCGTCGACGGCATCCTGCGTCTCGTCGATGTAGTCGAATGCCCAGTCCGGATCCCGGGTCGCGCGCTCCAGCTCGGCCGCGGTCACCCGGAAGTATTCGCCGATCATGCTCATGGCCGGATGCTAGGTGTCTCCGCTGACAACGTCCGGTCGGGAGTCGGGCGGGCTGGGTGGGGGATTGATTGAGCCAGTCTTCCCATAGGCCGTAGCGGGTAGCTCGGGGTACGGTTCTGGGCGACCACGGGGGGCACGAGGCTGACATCCATGTCTGACATCGACACCCACAGACACCGGCGGTTCACGGCGGGCACACACGGGCGTCACCGCAGGTCAGTGAGGTATCTCACCAGCCGCCTTGAGACTGATACGGAAATGGGATGATGTCGATATGAAGGGACGCGTTCTTGTCGTCGATGACGACACCGCACTGGCCGAGATGCTCGGGATCGTGCTGCGAGGTGAAGGGTTCGAGCCGTCGTTCGTCTCTGACGGCGACAAGGCGCTCGCGGCGTTCCGGGAGGCCAAGCCGGACCTGGTGCTGCTCGACCTGATGCTGCCCGGGCGGGACGGCATCGAGGTGTGCCGGCTCATCAGGGCCGAGTCCGGTGTGCCGATCGTCATGCTCACGGCCAAGAGCGACACCGTCGACGTCGTGGTCGGACTGGAGTCCGGCGCCGACGACTACATCGTGAAGCCGTTCAAGCCGAAGGAGCTCGTCGCCCGTATCCGGGCGCGGCTGCGGAGGTCGGAGGAGCCGGCGCCCGAGCAGCTGGCCATCGGGGACCTGGTCATCGACGTGGCCGGTCACTCCGTGAAGCGGGACGGGCAGTCCATCGCCCTGACGCCGCTGGAGTTCGACCTGCTCGTCGCGCTCGCCCGCAAGCCGTGGCAGGTGTTCACGCGCGAGGTGCTCCTGGAGCAGGTCTGGGGCTACCGCCACGCGGCCGACACCCGTCTGGTGAACGTGCACGTGCAGCGACTGCGCTCGAAGGTCGAGAAGGACCCGGAGCGCCCGGAGATCGTGGTGACCGTCCGCGGTGTCGGTTACAAGGCGGGGCCGAGCTGACATGAGCGCAGGCAGTACTGCTCCGAAGGCCGGGGACTCGCGGGTCCGTACGGGGCGGGCTGCCGGACCGGGGCGGGGGGGCTCGCGTTTCGGCCGTCTGTTCCAGGACGGGACTCCGGGCGGGCCCGTGTTCCGGCTCGTCGTGCGCTGGGTGCGCCGTCCGCTGCTGCCCGCCGTACGGCTGTGGCGGCGCAACCTGCAGGTGCGCGTCGTCGCGGGCACCCTGCTCATGTCCCTCGGAGTCGTGCTGCTCCTCGGCCTGGTCGTCATCGGCCAGGTGCGCAACGGTCTGCTCGACGCCAAGGAGAAGGCCGCGCAGAGCCAGGCGGCCGGCGGGTTCTCGGCCGCCCAGGACCGGGCGGCGACCACGCCGTCCGCGCCGGGCGAGCAGGACGGCGGCCGCACCGGCGCGTCGGTGAACTGGCGCTCGACGCTGGTCGAGCAGCTCGCCAGCGGCGGCCAGAGCGCCTACAACGTGGTCGCGCTGTCCCTGGAGACGGGGGACACGGCCAGCCGCGGCGCCCGCGCGTCCGGCGAGGTCGACCCGACCACCAGCATCCCCGCCGACCTGCGGCACAACGTCGCGCAGGGCACCAGCACCTTTCAGAAGTTCGCGCGGATCCACTACACCAGCGGCAAGGCCTCCGAGCCGGGCCTGGTGATCGGCAAGCGGCTCAACGACGCCGACGGCACCCCGTACGAGCTGTACTACCTCTTCCCGCTGACGCAGGAGGAGGACTCCCTCGCCCTGGTCAAGGGCACCCTCGCCACGGCAGGACTGTTCGTCGTGGTGCTGCTGGGCGCGATCGCCTGGCTGGTGGTGCGCCAGGTCGTCACGCCGGTGCGGATGGCCGCGGGGGTCGCCGAGCGGCTTTCCGTCGGCAAGCTCCAGGAGCGGATGAAGGTCACCGGCGAGGACGACATCGCGCGCCTCGGCGAGGCCTTCAACAAGATGGCGCAGAACCTCCAGCTGAAGATCCAGCAGTTGGAGGACCTGTCGAGGATGCAGCGGCGGTTCGTCTCGGACGTCTCGCACGAGCTGCGCACCCCGCTGACGACCGTACGGATGGCGGCCGACGTCATCCATGACGCGCGGGCCGACTTCGACCCGGTGACGGCGCGTTCCGCCGAGCTGCTGGGCGACCAGCTCGACCGTTTCGAGTCGCTGCTGTCGGACCTGCTGGAGATCAGCCGGTTCGACGCGGGCGCCGCCGCGCTGGAGGCCGCGCCGATAGACCTGCGTGAGGTGGTACGGCGGGTGATCGGCGGCGCCGAGCCGCTGGCCGAGCGCAAGGGCAGCCGGATCGTCGTCGTCGGCGACGAGCAGCCGGTGGTGGCCGAGGCGGACGCCCGCCGGGTCGAGCGGGTGCTGCGCAACCTGGTCGTGAACGCCGTCGAGCACGGCGAGGGCCGGGACGTCATCGTGAAGCTGGCCGCCGCGGGCGGGGCCGTCGCCGTCGCCGTACGCGACTACGGCGTGGGCCTCAAGCCGGGCGAGGCGACCCGGGTGTTCAACCGGTTCTGGCGTGCCGACCCGGCACGCGCGCGTACCACCGGCGGTACGGGCCTCGGCCTGTCCATCGCGGTGGAGGACGCGCGGCTGCACGGCGGCTGGCTCCAGGCGTGGGGCGAGGCGGGCGGCGGTTCCCAGTTCCGGCTGACCCTGCCGCGGACGGCGGACGAGCCGCTGCGCGGCTCCCCGATCCCGCTGGAGCCGGAGGACTCGCGGCGCAACCGCGAGCAGGCGGCGGCCGGCGCGGCGACCGGATCGGGCCCGGGCCGGGGCACGGCCTCCGGTACGGGCTCCGCCGGCGGCGCAGCCGGTGCCGGGGCGCGGCTTTCCGCGGTGCCCGTGCAGCCGGCCGGGGACCGCCCGGCCCTGCCCGTACCGCCGCGGATGCCGCCGGCGCCGCGGGCCACGGTGGATCCGACGGCGCTGCCGGGCAGTGGCGCGCGCGTGGTGGCCCGCCCCTCGGAGCAGGCGGGGAGCACCGGGGCCGGGGGCGGCGACGGTGAGGGTGGTGAGGCGATGGCGTCGACGCGCGCGGAGCGGGAGGACGGTACTGGTGGGCGCTGACCTTCGAGGGAAGCGGGAGACCCTGGGGCGGGGAAGGCCGGTGCGCGGCGTGGTCCTCGCGGCGTGCGGTTCGCTGCTGGTGGCCGGGTGCGCGACCATGCCGGACAGCGGTGACGTACAGACCGTGAAGGCGTCCAACCCGGGTGACTCGCAGGTGCGCGTGTACGCCGTGGCGCCCCGTGAGAACGCCGATCCCGACGAGATCGTCGACGGCTTCCTCGAGGCCATGACGAGTGACGACCCCGGCTTCGCCACGGCGCGCAAGTACCTGACGCGGCAGGCCGCGCGGACGTGGAAGCCGGAGGAGAGCATCACGGTGCTCACCAACGCGCCGGGCCGCGACCAGGCCGACCGCATGGCCGATCCGGAGAACAAGGGGCGGACCTATCCGCTGTCCGGGCGGCAGATCGCGACGGTCGACGCGAGCCACGCGTACCAGCCGAAGGCGCCCGCCGAGTACAACCAGTCGATCCACGTCGTCCAGCAGCCCTCCGCGGACGGCAAGGGCAAGGAATGGCGCATCGACAACCTGCCGAAGGGCCTGGTGCTCGGCGAGGCGGACTTCCTGCGCAACTACCGCTCCGTCAACAAGTACTACTTCGCCTCCGGCGAGAACTGGGTGGTCGCCGACCCCGTCTACATCCGGCAGCGGCAGGACCCGGTCACCCGCATGGACCCGGTGACGCAGACCGTCAAGGCGCTCCTGGAGGGCCCGACGGGCTGGCTGGAGCCCGCCGTCGACTCGCGCTTCCCGTCCGGGACGGAGCTGCGCGAAGGCGTCACCACGCTCACGACGGACGACCAGTCGACGCTGAAGGTGCCGCTCAACGCCAAGGCCAACCACGTGAGCGCACTCGCCTGCAAGGGCATGGCGGCGCAGCTGCTGTTCACCCTGGGCGACCTGACGTCGGTGCGGGTCGAGCAGGTCGAGATCCAGGGCAGCAAGGGCGAGCGGCTGTGCCTGCTCGGCAAGGGGCAGGCGCGCGACGAGTTCTCGCCGGTCCGGAACCCGGGCCGGGGTGAGAACCCGTACTTCGTCGACGAGCACGGCAAGCTGATGATGCTGTCGGTCGACGGCCGGCAGCCCGACAAGCCGGCCGAGGTGCCCGGCCCGTTCGGGAAGGGCGTGGTCGCGCTGCGGTCCGTCGCGGTGGACCGCGAGGAGAGCCACGCGGCGGCGGTCCTGCAGGAGGGACGGGAGCTGCGGGTCGGTTCGATCACCACCGACGAGGAACTGCCGGCGCCGGTCGTCACCAGTGCCGGGCTCAGGCCCGAGGACCGGCTGTCGGCGCCGAGCTGGGACGGCCGCGGCGACCTGTGGGTGGCCGACCGCAACCGGCTCAAGCCGCGCCTGTGGATGGTGCCCGGCGGCCAGGGCGAGCGGATCGAGGTCAGCACGCCCTGGCTGCGGGACGGCGCGCGCGTCGAGTCGCTGCGGGTCTCCGCCGACGGTGTGCGCATCGCGCTGCTCGTCACGAAGGGCGACCGCACCACCCTGCAGATCGGACGGGTCGAGCGGACCTTCGTCGAGGGCCGGCAGCACGTCGCCGTCACGGACCTGGAGAACGCGGCGCCGCGCCTGGAGTCCGTCACGGCCGTGTCGTGGGCGGGGCCGAGCCGGCTCGTCGTGGTCGGCACGGAGGCCGGTGGCGTGCAGCAGGTGCGGTACGTGCAGACGGACGGCTCGACCTCGGCCACGTCGGTGCTGCCGGGCCTGAACGGCGTCGACGCGGTGGCCGCGCCGCACGGCGAGCAGGCTCCGGTGGTCGCGGACTCCGGCAACGACGGCATCGTGCGACTCGCGCCCGGCGCGAACTGGCAGCCCGTCGTCAAGGAGGGCGGCTCGCCGGTCTACCCGGGCTGAGCCGTCCGACGGCGGTCCGCGCCTGCTCCTGTCGTCGATCGCGACGATCGGCGGGGCCGGTCGGCTCCGGTCGTTCGTCCGCAAAGGGTCCTCCCCCGGAAGTTGTCCACAGGCGGTTGTCCACAGGGGTGGCCGGAGGGCCCTGCGTGGAGGACAGTGGAGCCATGCGGGGGTGGTGGCGAGAGGTCGCCGGGCTGGTGCTGCCGGTCTCCTGCGGAGGCTGCGGGAGACCCCGTACGGCGCTGTGCCCGTCGTGCGAGGCCGAGCTGACCGGGACCGGGCCGTGCCGTGTGCGGCCGTCGCCGGAGCCTCGGGGACTGCCTGATGTGTACGCGGCGGCGGCGTACGAGGGCGGGGCGCGGGCGCTGCTCCTCGCCCACAAGGAGCGCGGCGCACTGCCGCTCGCCGCTCCTCTGGGCGCGGCGCTTGCCGGGGCCGTGACGGCCGCCGCCGGGGGCCTGGGCGCGGGCGGGAGCGGTTCGCTGCTCCTCGTACCGGTGCCGTCCTCGCGGCGCTCCGTGCGGGCGCGTGGCCATGATCCGACACGGCGGATCGCGCTGGCGGCGGCCGGGCGGCTGCGGCGTACGGGCCGGGCGGCGCGGGTGCTTCCGGTGCTGCGGCAGCGCCGGGCGGTGGCGGACCAGTCGGGGCTGGGGGCGCGGGGAAGGCTCGCGAACCTGGCGGGGGCCCTGGCGGTGGCCCCGGGCGGCGGACGGCTGCTGGGCGAGGCCGTGCGGGCGGGCGGTCGTGTGGTGCTCGTGGACGACCTGATGACCACCGGTGCGTCGCTCGCTGAGGCGGCGCGAGCGGTCGCGGAGGCGCTCACGGCGGAGGCTGCGGCGACGGGTTCGGGCGCCGGCGGCGTACATCCGTCGTTCATGTTTCCCGGATTAGCGGCGGCCCCGAAGGGAGGCGTGACGGAAGGGCTTTTCGAACGGCCGACGGCTGCGGTGATCGCATCTTCTCCGTCCTCGTTCGAAATAAACAGGAACTCTCCGAGAAGTTGCATCGTTGCAGGTGGTGAGAGGTGAAAACACCCGAACGGAGGTAACTGGCTCCAGCGGGTGCCGACACCCGTCCGAACGAGCTATGTTCGGTTGTGAGGAATGGCGAATGCCACGGCCTCACCGAATGCACGGGTGCGCCTACAGGACAGGAGTTCAGGGCGAATTAACCTCGGGTTGGTGGGGTGGGGAGCTTGTCGGCTGGGGAGGAGGAGGTCAGGTCGCCAAGTCCGAGACTCCGGTAATCGCCGGAGTCTGGTGCAAAGGGAGAAGCTCGCCGGCCAAGGAGCCGGACCGAGCGATCCGGGAACGGAGTTCTGCGTGGACATCGTCGTCAAGGGCCGCAAGACCGAGGTGCCCGAGCGGTTCCGGAAGCACGTGGCCGAGAAGCTGAACCTGGAGAAGATCCAGAAGCTTGACGCCAAGGTGATCAGCCTCGACGTCGAGGTGTCCAAGGAGACCAATCCGCGGCAGGCCGACCGGTCCGACCGCGTCGAGATCACCGTCCATTCCCGAGGCCCGGTGATCCGGGCGGAAGCCGCCGCGGGCGACCCGTACGCAGCGCTCGACCTCGCTCACGGCAAGCTCGAGGCGCGACTGCGCAAGCAGCACGACAAGCGCTTCACCCGACGTGGCGCCGGCAGGCTGTCGGCCGCCGAGGTGGGCGACGTGGTGCACGGCGCCGCCCAGATCAACGGCAGTGGCCAGCTGGTCGCCGACGAGGGCGAGGGCGTGCCCACCAGGATGATGGGTTCGATCGAAGTCCAGGGCGAGGGACCGCTGGTGGTCCGGGAGAAGACCCACACGGCCGCCCCGATGACCCTCGAGCAGGCGCTCTACGAAATGGAGCTGGTCGGGCACGACTTCTATCTCTTCGTCGACTCCGACACCAAGCAGCCGAGCGTCGTCTACCGGCGACACGCGTACGACTACGGCGTCATCCACCTCGAGACCGACCCGCTCGCCCAGGGTGGCGGCGCGGGCGGCGCGCTCGGCGGCTGACGCCCCGGGGCCGTACCCCGGCCGAGGACCATGACACGGTGCCCCTGAAGCGCCCCGCGCGCTCCCAGGGGCACCCCTGTGCGCCCGTGTGCCACCACGGGATCCCCGCGCGGGCGCCGGGGCATGAAATCATGGCGTGCACGCCAACCGGTGCTCCCCGAGCAGCGGTTGGGGCCTATAGCGAAACCAGTACACGACTTCAGGCCACGGCCTTCAGGGGGAGGAACGATGGCGGACGGCTTCGGGCCGGTGCACAGCGGGCGAGGGCTCGACGGCACGATGAACCCGGAGGGAATGGATTCGGCCAACGGCACGTCAAGAGACGAGCCCATCCGGGTCCTTGTCGTGGACGATCACGCCCTTTTCCGCCGCGGTCTGGAGATCGTCCTCGCTCAGGAAGAGGACATCCAGGTCGTCGGCGAGGCGGGTGACGGCGCCGAAGCCGTCGACAAAGCGGCCGATCTCCTGCCCGACATCGTCCTGATGGACGTCCGGATGCCGAAGCGGGGCGGAATCGAGGCCTGCACCTCCATCAAGGAGGTCGCCCCCAGCGCGAAGATCATCATGCTGACGATCAGCGACGAGGAGGCCGACCTCTACGACGCGATCAAGGCGGGCGCGACCGGCTACCTCCTGAAGGAGATCTCCACCGACGAGGTCGCCACCGCGATCCGGGCCGTCGCCGACGGCCAGTCGCAGATCAGCCCGTCGATGGCGTCGAAGCTGCTCACCGAGTTCAAGTCGATGATCCAGCGCACCGACGAGCGCAGGCTGGTGCCCGCGCCGCGGCTGACCGACCGCGAGCTGGAGGTGCTGAAGCTCGTCGCGACGGGGATGAACAACCGGGACATCGCCAAGGAGCTGTTCATCTCCGAGAACACGGTGAAGAACCACGTGCGCAACATCCTGGAGAAACTGCAGCTGCACTCCCGGATGGAGGCGGTGGTCTACGCGATGCGGGAGAAGATCCTCGAGATCCGCTGACCTCGGCCGCCTAGCCGAGGGCCTTGACCAGATCGGGCGCCAGTTCCGGAGCGTCGACGCGCTCCACCGCCACCGCGTCGCAGCCCACCCACTCCGCGGCCTCGCGCAGGGCCTGGGCCACCGCGGGCACCGCCTTGGGGCCGTCCAGCGTGACCTGCCGGGCGACCAGGGTCCGGCCGTCCCGCGCCGGGTCCACGCGGCCCACCAGACGGCCGCCGGCCAGGACGGGCATCGCGAAGTACCCGTACACCCGCTTCTGCTTCGGCACGTAGGCCTCCAGGCGGTGCGTGAAGCCGAAGATCCGCTCGGTGCGGGGCCGCTCCCAGATCAGCGAGTCGAACGGCGAGAGCAGCGTCGTACGGTGCCGGCCGCGCGGCTCGGTCGCCAGCGCCGCCGGGTCGGCCCAGGCCGGCTTGCCCCAGCCCGCCACCGTCACCGGCACCAGACCCGAGTCGGCCACCACCGCGTCGAAGGCCTCGCCCTTGATCCGGTGGTAGTCGGCGATGTCCGCGCGGGTGCCGACGCCGAGGGCCTCGCCCGCCTGCCGTACGAGCCGGCGCAGACACTCCGTGTCGTCCATGTCGTCGTGCAGCAGCGCGTCCGGGATCGCCCGCTCGGCCAGGTCGTACACCCGCTTCCAGCCGCGCCGCTCGGTGACCACCACCTCGCCGTACATCAGCGCCCGCTCGACGGCGATCTTCGAATCCGACCAGTCCCACCACTCGCCCTTGTTCTTGGCGCCGCCGAGCTCGGTCGCGGTCTGCGGGCCCTCGCTCCTGAGCTGGGCGATCACCGCCTCGTACGCACCCTCCGACAGCTCGTGGGACCAGTGCGGGCGGTCGCGGTAGGCACGGCGGCGGAAGGCGAAGAGCGGCCACTCCTCGACGGGCAGGATGCAGGCGGCGTGCGACCAGTACTCGAAGGCGTGACCTTCGGTCCAGTACGCGTCCTCGACGGTCCGGCGGCCCACCGCGCCGAGGCGCGCGTAAGGAATCAGCTCGTGCGAGCGGGCCAGGACCGAGATGGTGTCCAGCTGGACCTGGCCGAGGTGACGCAGGACCCCCCGGACACCGGCCCGCCGGTCGGGCGCGCCGAGGAAGCCCTGGGCCCGCAGGGCGATCCGGCGGGCGTCGTCGGCGGACAGTTCGGCTGCGGGGCGCGGGGCGGTCGTCATGATCCCGACCCTAGACGGCGCCACTGACAACGCGCCGGGGTTTCGGCCGGTCCTCCGAAGGCACCCGCGGCCGGGCCCCGTACGGCCGCTCAGGCCTCCGCGTCGGCCTTCGCCGGGAGGTAGGGGAGCGGCGAGGGGAGGCCGAGGTCGGACGGGAGCAGGGAGGCGACCCAGGCGTCGCGGACCGTGCCCTTGTTGGTCAGACCTGCCCGCTCGACACCCTCCAAGGTGAAACCGGCCCGCTCGGCGACCGCCCGCGACGGCGTGTTGCCGATCTCTGCGCGCCACACCAGCCGGTGGACGCCGAGGGAGGTGAAGGCCCAGCGGGCGAGGGCGTCGACGACCTCCGTCATGTAGCCGTGGCCGCGGTGCTCCCTGACCAGCCAGAAGCCGACCTCCCGGACGCCCGGGCCCTTGGCGTGCAGACCGGCGGCGGCCACCAGCGGGCCGCCCTCCAGCGGCTCGACGGCGAAGCCGTACTCCCCGTCCTCGCGCCAGCCCTGCGGCACGAGGCGGTTCACGAAGAAGTCCGCGTCCGCGCGGGTGTACGGGGAGGGGACCTGGGTCCAGCGCTGGATCGCGGGGTCCTGACAGGCGGCGGTCACGGCGTCCACGTCCCCGGAGGTGAACGGGCGCAGGCGCAGGCGGTCGGTGGTGAGGGTGACGGGCTCCATGACGGAATTCTGGTGACCCGCCCGGGCCGATGCGAACACTTTTCGGGAGAGGGCGGCACCTTCCGGCACCCTCGAGCGTTCTCTCTTGAGCGAGGTGTCACGGGCGGCAGCGGGGCCCTCGGCACCGCGGCCGCACCGCTCCGGCACTGCGGGCCTCCCTCCACGAGGGCGGTCTCGCTTACGATGGCCGTTGCGGTGGGGACCACCTGCCGTGCCCGCGCCCGAGTCATGACAAGACCCAGTGCCAGGCCCGACCGGCAAGGAGACCAGCCTCAGTGTCCGTCTTCAACAAGCTCATGCGTGCAGGCGAAGGCAAGATCCTGCGCAAACTGCACCGCATCGCGGACCAGGTCAACTCCATCGAAGAGGATTTCGTCAACCTCTCCGACGCCGAGTTGCGGGCGCTCACGGACGAGTACAAGCAGCGGTACGCGGACGGCGAGAGCCTGGACGACCTGCTTCCCGAGGCGTTCGCCACGGTCCGTGAGGCCGCCAAGCGCGTCCTGGGCCAGCGCCACTACGACGTGCAGATCATGGGTGGCGCCGCGCTCCACCTCGGCTACGTGGCCGAGATGAAGACCGGTGAGGGCAAGACCCTCGTCGGCACGCTCCCCGCGTACCTGAACGCGCTGTCCGGCAAGGGCGTGCACCTGATCACGGTGAACGACTACCTGGCCGAGCGCGACTCCGAGATGATGGGCCGGGTCCACCGCTTCCTCGGCCTGACGGTCGGCTGCATCCTCGCCAACATGACGCCGGCCCAGCGCCGCGAGCAGTACGCCTGCGACATCACGTACGGCACGAACAACGAGTTCGGCTTCGACTACCTGCGCGACAACATGGCGTGGTCCAAGGACGAGCTCGTCCAGCGCGGCCACAACTACGCGTGCGTCGACGAGGTCGACTCGATCCTCGTCGACGAGGCCCGTACGCCGCTGATCATCTCCGGCCCGGCCGACCAGGCCACCAAGTGGTACGGCGACTTCGCGAAGCTGGTCACCCGCCTCACCAAGGGCGAGCCCGGCAACCAGCTCAAGGGCATCGAGGAGACCGGCGACTACGAGGTCGACGAGAAGAAGCGCACCGTCGGCATCCACGAGTCCGGCGTCGCCAAGGTCGAGGACTGGCTGGGCATCGACAACCTGTACGAGTCGGTCAACACGCCGCTCGTCGGTTACCTGAACAACGCCATCAAGGCGAAGGAACTGTTCAAGAAGGACAAGGACTACGTCGTCATCGACGGCGAGGTCATGATCGTCGACGAGCACACCGGCCGTATCCTCGCCGGCCGTCGCTACAACGAAGGCATGCACCAGGCCATCGAGGCCAAGGAAGGCGTGCCGATCAAGGACGAGAACCAGACGCTCGCCACGATCACCCTCCAGAACTTCTTCCGCCTCTACGACAAGCTCTCCGGCATGACCGGTACGGCCATGACCGAGGCGGCCGAGTTCCACCAGATCTACAAGCTGGGCGTCGTGCCGATCCCGACGAACAAGCCCATGCAGCGCAAGGACCAGCCGGACCTGATCTACCGGACCGAGGTCGCCAAGTTCGCCGCCGTCGTCGACGACATCGCGGAGAAGCACGAGAAGGGCCAGCCGGTCCTCGTCGGCACCACCTCGGTCGAGAAGTCCGAGTACCTGTCGCAGCAGCTCAGCAAGCGCGGTGTGCCGCACGAGGTGCTCAACGCCAAGCACCACGAGCGCGAGGCCGCGATCGTCGCGCAGGCGGGCCGCAAGGGCGCCGTCACCGTCGCCACGAACATGGCCGGCCGTGGTACGGACATCAAGCTCGGCGGCAACCCCGACGACCTCGCCGAGGCGGAGCTGCGCCAGGCGGGCCTCGACCCGGTCGAGCACGTCGAGGAGTGGGCCGCGGCGCTGCCGGGCGCCCTGGAGCGTGCCGAGAAGGCCGTGAAGGCGGAGTTCGAGGAGGTCAAGGAGCTCGGCGGACTGTACGTCCTGGGCACCGAGCGCCACGAGTCCCGCCGTATCGACAACCAGCTCCGCGGCCGTTCCGGCCGTCAGGGCGACCCCGGCGAGTCCCGCTTCTACCTGTCGCTCGGCGACGACCTGATGCGCCTGTTCAAGGCGGCGATGGTCGAGCGCGTGATGGCGATGGCGAACGTGCCGGACGACGTGCCGATCGAGAACAAGATGGTCACCCGCGCCATCGCCTCCGCGCAGGGCCAGGTCGAGAGCCAGAACTTCGAGACCCGCAAGAACGTCCTGAAGTACGACGAGGTCCTCAACCGGCAGCGCGAGGTCATCTACGGCGAGCGCCGCCGCGTCCTGGAGGGTGAGGACCTGCACGAGCAGATCCGCCACTTCATGGACGACACGATCGACGACTACATCCGCCAGGAGACCGCCGAGGGCTTCGCGGAGGAGTGGGACCTGGACCGGCTGTGGAGCGCGTTCAAGCAGCTCTACCCGGTGAAGGTCACCGTGGAGGAGCTGGAGGACGCGGCGGGCGACCGGGCGGGCATCACCGCCGAGTTCATCGCCGAGTCCATCAAGAACGACATCCACGAGCAGTACGACGCCCGCGAGAAGCAGCTCGGCTCGGACATCATGCGTGAGCTGGAGCGGCGCGTGGTCCTGTCGGTCCTCGACCGCAAGTGGCGTGAGCACCTCTACGAGATGGACTACCTCCAGGAGGGCATCGGCCTGCGCGCGATGGCGCAGAAGGACCCGCTGGTCGAGTACCAGCGCGAGGGCTTCGACATGTTCACCGCGATGATGGAGGGCATCAAGGAGGAGTCCGTCGGCTACCTGTTCAATCTGGAGGTCCAGGTCGAGCAGCAGGTCGAGGAGGTCCCGGTGCAGGACGCGGCCCCGTCCCTGGAGAAGGACGCGGTCCCGGCGGGCGCGAACGGCCGCCCGGAGATCCGCGCGAAGGGCCTCGACGCCCCGCAGCGTCCGGACCGCCTGCACTTCTCCGCGCCGAAGGTCGACGGTGACGGCTCGGTCGTCGAGGGCGACTTCGTCTCCGACGGCGGCGCGGCTGACGCGGGCGACGGCATGACGCGCGCGGAGCGCCGTAAGGCCCAGAAGAACGCGGGCGGCCGCCGCCGCAAGAAGTAACACGCGGAGCGCGCGGAGCGCGCACGCGGAAAGGGGCCGGTTGCTTGGGCGACCGGCCCCTTGTGTGTGAGGGGGCGCCCGGTCCCGCCCTAAGCACGCCGGGCGGGTGCCCCGCCGTCCGGCCGTGGCGTCGATACGGCGTGAGCTTTGCCGGGCGGCCGGGTGGACCGGGGCATTGCTGGGCCCCAGGGCGGCCCCAGCCCGCCCGGCCCGCCCGGCCGCCCGGCCCGCCCGGCCCGCCAGGCCCGCCAGGCCCTCCGAGGCCCGGCCTTTCCGGGCCTCCGGCCCCGGCCCGGCCCGGGCCGGCGCCCGCCCGATTCCGGGTCCCCAGCCCCGCTCCCCGGGCTCTGACTGGCCCCCCTGGCCCCGCCTCGGGTTCGCCGCGGTTCGCGGCCGCGGGCCGAATCGGGGGCCGGCGCGGCTTGCGGGCGGGAGGGCCCAAGAGGGGGCTCCCTTTGCCGGCCGGTCCGTCTTCCGCCCTCTCCAGGCAGGACTCATTCATCCTTCCGGTGGTCCGGAAACCTGCCCCGGGTGCCCCGGTTGCCCTACGGGCGCGACAGGCCCGGTCGCGGGCCCGGCGGGAGGCCGTCGAGTTCTACGGCCGCGCAGCGCCAGCGGTGGTCCGGGCCGCGTTCGAGGCGGAAGGCCATGGCGCGGACCCGGTCGCCCGTGGCGATGGTCGCGAAGGCTTCGACCGCCGCGTCATGCCCCGGCAGGTGGGCCGTGCAGCGGCGCAGGACCGGGCGGGGGCCGGGGGAGCGGAGCGGGGTGGCCGGGGCGAGCTGGACGAGCTGCTCGTACGCCTCGCCGATGGTGTGGCCGAGCATCCAGTGCACCGGCCGCTCCCCGGTCAGGACCGCGAGCAGCCGCTCCGCGAACATGACGTGCGGCGGGAGCAGACGGCGCGGTGCCGCTCCGGCGCGGCCGCGCGGGTGGGTGCCGGCGGGGCCGGACGGGCCGGACGGGCGGCGTGGTGCGGTGCGTGGGTGGGTGGTCATGCGGGTCCCCGTTCGTCGCGTTGAGTCACCGGCTCGTACCAGTCGGTAACTTCCGTCGGGGATCTTGTACGGGGTCGCCCGCCGAACCGGCAAGTGGCGCTCGGTATCCGCAGGGCGCGCAGTGTGATTCACCTATCAGGGGGACGCCGGGGCAGGCCCGAGGATGCGGAGGGCGGGCGACGGGAGCCGTGACGGGCCCGGGCCGGGGTCCCCTGCCGGAGCTCCGCACGTATCCTGAGGGCGTCTCCGACTACGAAAGCGGCCAGCCATGCGCGTGTACGTACCCCTGACCCTTCCCGGTCTCGCACAGGCGCACAAGGCGGGCGAGCTTGGTCCCGGACCGCTCACCGCCTACGCCGTCACCCCCGCCCTGCGCGAGTGGTACGTCTCCGACGACATCGAGGAGCTGGAGTACGCCGCCCTCAACCGCGCCGCCGCCGCCTCGCTCCGCCTGCTCGCGGGTGACCCCGAGGCCGCGCGCCGCCGGGTCGTCGTCGCCGTCGACGTACCCGACAAGGACGCCGTCGTGGACCCCGACCGCGGCCTCGACCCGAGCTCCCTCGGCGAGGTGCGGATCGCCGCCGCCGTGCCGTTGGCGAAGGCCGCGGCCGTGCACGCCGACGCCGACGACGCCGAGGCGGACGTCTCGGCCGCCGCGGACGCGCTCGGCGCGGCGGACCAGGGCGACGACGACGCCCAGTTCGTCGTCGACGGGGCCGAGGACCACGAGCTGCTCTGGTACGGCGTGCAGGAGATCCCCGCGCTGCTCGGCTGAGGTCCGGGCCGGCCGGACCGGGCCGGACCGCACCGTCCCGGCCGGTACCGTGGCTTCCCATGGGGAAGCACGCGAAGCATCTGGTCTGGGACTGGAACGGCACTCTGCTCGACGACATCGGCGCGGTCATCGGCGCCACCAACGCGGCGTTCGCCGAGCTCGGGCTCGAAGCGATCACCCTCGAGCGGTACCGCGAGCTGTACACGGTGCCGGTGCCGAAGTTCTACGAACGCCTGATGGGGCGGCTTCCCACCGAGGAGGAATGGCTCGTCATGGACGACGCCTTCCACCGCCACTACTGGCAGCGGGCCGACGGCTGCGGGCTCACCGTGGGCGCGGCGGAGCTGCTGGCGGCGCGCCGGGCGTCCGGGTCCACGCAGTCGCTGCTCTCGCTGGCGCCGCACGCCGAGCTGATACCGCTCGTGCGGCGGCACGGGATCGCCGAGCACTTCGTCCGGATGGACGGGAGGGTCGGGAACTCCACGGACGGCAAGTCCGGGCACATGGTGCGGCACCTGGCCGCGCTGGAGAACATCCCGGCGGAGCGGATCGTGGTCATCGGCGACGCGGCCGACGACGCGGTGGCGGCGGCCCACGTCGGCGCGAAGGCGGTGCTCTACACCGGCGGCTCCCACAGCCGGGCCTCACTCGAGCGGGTGGGCGTGCCGGTCGTCGACTCGCTCGCCGAGGCGGTCGCCGTCGCGGACGAGCTGGTCTAGGCGGACCTCGAAGGCAGGGTGGGCCGGGCGTAGGGCAGTGCAGGTCAGGGCCGGGCGTAAGCCCCGCCCCGCCGCGTTCTCCGGCGCTGCGGCAAGCCCGGCCGGCCTCGCGCCCCCGGCGCCTCGGCCGACCCGCCGCGTCCCGACCCCCAGCCTCCCCCGCCCCTACGCCTTCGCCTCCCTCAGGACCTTCAGGAACTCCCTCATCCAGCTCGGGTGGTCCGGCCAGGCCCTCGACGAGACCAGGCGGCCGTCGATCACGGCCTCCGTGTCCTGGAAGGTCGCGCCCGCTGCCTGCATGTCGAGTTCGAGGGCCGGGTACGCCGTCACGCGGCGGCCCTCCAGGGAGCCCAGGGCGGCGGTGAGGAGCGGGCCGTGGCAGATCTGGGCGACCGGCTTGTCGGCGTCGAAGAAGGACTTGAGGATCTTGCGGAGTTCCGGGTCGTTGCGCAGGTACTCGGGGGCGCGGCCGCCCGGGATGACGACCGCCACGTACTCGCCGGGGTCGACCTCCGAGAAGGCCAGGTCGGCGGGCCAGGTGTAGCCGGGCTTCTCCGTGTACGTGTCGTAGCCGGGCTCGAAGTCGTGGACCACGAAGCGGAGCTGCTTGCGGGACGGGGCCGCGATGTCGACCTCGTACCCCTCTTCGAGAAGCCGCTGGTACGGGTACAACACCTCCAGCGACTCCGCCGCGTCTCCGGTCACGATCAAGATCTTCGCCATGGCGACTCCCAGATCCGTCAGAACCCTGATGTCGGTGTGTGCCCCGGGGAAACATTCGTCGCTGTCCACAGTGTCAAACTTCCCGCCCCGCTTTTGTACACATAAGGCTCATGACGGCCGGGGGGGCAACAGCGATAGGCTTCTAACGTGATCAGCGCGATACGCCGAGGGGGCAGCGCAGCCCCCGGCTTCCGTCCGGTCCGCAGTGGCGGCCGGACCGAGAGTGCGTACGCCGATTCCCGCCGGGTGGCCGAGAAGCACCCGGTCATCTCTCATCGCGGCATAACGTCTCTTCCGACCGGTACCACCGCGTCGTGGCGTTGTGTCCTTTCTTCCACCGACGTCACGCAACGGCGCGCGACAGGAGTCAGAGGACATGCAGACCAAGCTGGACGAAGCCAAGGCCGAGCTGCTCGATCGGGCCGCCCGGGTAGCTGAGAACAGCCCGGTCGGGGGGCGACTTCCGACAGGGCCGGACAACGGGAAGCGTCCGGACCACGCGACCGTGCTCGACTACCTCCAGCGCTACTACCTGCACACCGCGCCCGAGGACCTCACCGACCGCGATCCCGTGGACGTCTTCGGCGCCGCGCTCTCGCACTACCGGCTGGCGGAGAACCGCCCGCAGGGCACCGCGAACGTCCGCGTCCACACCCCGACGGTGGAGGAGAACGGCTGGACCTGCAGCCACTCCGTCGTCGAGGTCGTCACCGACGACATGCCCTTCCTCGTCGACTCCGTGACGAACGAGCTGTCCCGCCAGGGGCGCGGCATCCACGTCGTCATCCACCCGCAGGTCCTCGTCCGCCGTGACGTGACCGGCAAGCTCATCGAGGTCCTCGCCAAGCAGCTGCCCAAGGACGAGCTGCCGCACGACGCGCTCAACGAGTCGTGGATCCACGTCGAGATCGACCGCGAGACCGACAAGGCCGACCTCAAGCAGATCACCGCCGACCTGCTGCGCGTCCTGTCCGACGTCCGCGAGGCCGTCGAGGACTGGGAGAAGATGCGCGACGCCGCGCTGCGCATCGCCGACGGCCTGGCCGACGAGCCCACCGCCTCCGACCTGCGGCCCACCGAGGTCGAGGAGGCCCGCGAGCTGCTGCGCTGGCTCGCCGACGACCACTTCACCTTCCTCGGCTACCGCGAGTACGAGCTGGTCAACGGTGACGCCCTGGCCGCCGTGCCCGGCACCGGCCTCGGCATCCTGCGCTCCGACCCGCACCACAGCGGCGACGACCACCACGCCCACCCGGTCTCGCCGTCCTTCAGCCGGCTGCCCGCCGACGCCCGGGCCAAGGCGCGCGAGCACAAGCTGCTGATCCTCACGAAGGCCAACAGCCGCGCGACCGTGCACCGGCCCTCGTACCTCGACTACGTCGGCGTCAAGAAGTTCGACGCCGAGGGCAACGTCATCGGCGAGCGCCGGTTCCTCGGACTCTTCTCCTCGGCCGCCTACACCGAGTCCGTGCGCCGCGTCCCCGTCGTCAAGCGCAAGGTCCAGGAGGTCCTCGAGGGCGCCGGCTTCTCGCCGAGCAGCCACGACGGCCGCGACCTGCTCCAGATCCTGGAGACCTACCCGCGCGACGAGCTCTTCCAGACCCCGGTCGACGAGCTGCAGTCCATCGTCACCAGCGTCCTGTACCTCCAGGAGCGGCGGCGCCTGCGGCTCTACCTGCGCCAGGACGAGTACGGCCGCTACTACTCGGCGCTCGTCTACCTGCCGCGCGACCGCTACACCACGCGCGTCCGGCTGCGGATCATCGACCTCCTCAAGGAGGAACTGAACGGCACCAGCGTCGACTTCACGGCCTGGAACACCGAGTCGATCCTCTCCCGGCTGCACTTCGTCATCCGCGTCGAGCCCGGCACCGCGCTCAGCAAGCTGACCGAGGCCGACGTCGACCGCATCGAGTCCCGGCTGGCCGACGCCGCCCGCTCCTGGGCCGACGGCTTCGCCGAGGCGCTCAACGCCGAGCTGGGCGAGGAGCGCGCCGCCGAGCTGCTCCGCCGCTACGGCAACGCCTTCCCCGAGGGCTACAAGGCCGACCACTCGCCGCGCGCCGCCGTCTCCGACCTGTGCCACCTGGAGGCCCTGGCCGGCAGCGGCAAGGACTTCGCGCTCTCCCTCTACGAGCCGGTCGCCTCCGGCACCGGCGAGCGCCGCTTCAAGATCTACAAGACGGGCGAGCAGATCTCGCTGTCCGCCGTGCTCCCGGTCCTCAACCGGCTCGGCGTCGAGGTCACCGACGAGCGCCCGTACGAGCTGCGCTGCGCCGACCGCACCCACGCCTGGATCTACGACTTCGGCCTGCGGATGCCGCTGCCGGCGGGCAACGGCGGCGACTACCTCGGCGACGACGCCCGCGAGCGCTTCCAGGAGGCCTTCTCCGCCACCTGGACCGGCGAGGCCGAGAACGACAACTTCAACTCGCTCGTCCTGTCCGCCGGGCTCACCTGGCGCGAGGCGATGGTGCTGCGCGCCTACGCGAAGTACCTGCGCCAGGCCGGTTCGACGTTCAGCCAGGACTACATGGAGGACACCCTCCGCAACAACGTCCACACCACCCGGCTGCTGGTCAACCTCTTCGAGGCCCGGATGGCCCCGGAGCGCCAGCGCGCCGGCACCGAGCTGATCGACGGCCTCCTGGAGGAGCTGGACGGCGCCCTCGACCAGGTCGCCTCCCTCGACGAGGACCGCATCCTGCGCTCCTTCCTCACCGTCATCAAGGCGACCCTCCGGACCAACTTCTTCCAGAAGACGGCGGACGGCAAGCGGCACCCGTACGTGTCGATGAAGTTCGACCCGCAGGCCATCCCCGACCTGCCGGCCCCGCGCCCCGCCTTCGAGATCTGGGTGTACTCGCCGCGCGTCGAGGGCGTCCACCTGCGCTTCGGCAAGGTCGCCCGAGGCGGTCTGCGCTGGTCCGACCGTCGCGAGGACTTCCGTACCGAGATCCTCGGGCTGGTCAAGGCGCAGATGGTGAAGAACACCGTCATCGTGCCGGTCGGCGCCAAGGGCGGCTTCGTCGCCAAGCAGCTCCCGGACCCGGCGCTCGACCGTGACGCGTGGCTGGCCGAGGGCGTCGCCTCGTACAAGACCTTCATCTCGGCGCTCCTCGACATCACCGACAACCTGGTCGCCGGCGAGGTCGTGCCCCCGGTCGACGTGGTCCGCCACGACGAGGACGACACCTACCTGGTCGTCGCCGCCGACAAGGGCACCGCGACCTTCTCCGACATCGCCAACGGCGTCGCGGAGTCGTACGGCTTCTGGCTGGGCGACGCCTTCGCCTCCGGCGGCTCGGCCGGCTACGACCACAAGGGCATGGGCATCACCGCCCGCGGTGCCTGGGAGTCGGTCAAGCGGCACTTCCGCGAGCTGGGCCACGACACCCAGACCCAGGACTTCACCGTCGTCGGCGTCGGCGACATGTCCGGCGACGTCTTCGGCAACGGCATGCTGCTCTCCGAGCACATCCGGCTCGTCGCGGCCTTCGACCACCGCCACATCTTCATCGACCCGAACCCGGACGCGGCCACCTCGTACGCCGAGCGCCGCCGGCTGTTCGACCTGCCCCGCTCGTCCTGGGCCGACTACAACACCGAGCTCCTCTCGGCCGGCGGCGGCATCCACCCGCGTACCGCCAAGTCGATCCCGGTCAACGCGCAGATGCGCGCGGCCCTCGGCATCGAGGCCGGCGTCACCAAGATGACCCCGGCCGAGCTGATGAAGGCGATCCTGCAGTCGCCCGTCGAGCTGTTGTGGAACGGCGGCATCGGCACGTACGTGAAGTCCTCCGTCGAGTCCCACGCGGACGTCGGCGACAAGGCCAACGACGCCATCCGCGTCGACGGCCAGGACGTCCGCGCCAAGGTCATCGGCGAGGGCGGCAACCTCGGCGCGACCCAGCTGGGCCGCATCGAGTTCGCCCGCTCCGGCGGACCCGAGGGCGAGGGCGGCAAGGTCAACACCGACGCCATCGACAACAGCGCCGGCGTGGACACCTCCGACCACGAGGTCAACATCAAGATCCTGCTCAACGGGCTGGTCGCCGAGGGCGACATGACCGTCAAGCAGCGCAACAAGATCCTCGCCGAGATGACGGACGAGGTCGGCTCGCTCGTGCTGCGCAACAACTACGCGCAGAACACGGCCCTGGCCAACGCCGTCGCCCAGTCGCCGTCCCTGCTCCACGCCCACCAGCGCTTCATGCGCCGCCTGGGCCGCGACGGAGCGCTCGACCGCTCGCTGGAGTTCCTGCCCAACGACCGGCAGATCCGCGAGCTGCTCAACACCGGCCGTGGCCTGAGCCAGCCGGAGCTCGCCGTCCTCCTCGCGTACACCAAGATCACGGTGGCCGACGAGCTGATCGGCACCGACCTGCCGGACGACCCGTACCTGCGCGGGCTGCTCCACGCGTACTTCCCGACGCAGCTGCGCGAGAAGTTCACCGAGGCCGTCGACAACCACCCGCTGCGCCGGGAGATCGTCACGACGGTCCTGGTCAACGACACCGTCAACACCGGTGGCTCGACCTTCCTGCACCGCCTCCGCGAGGAGTCCGGCGCGTCGATCGAGGAGATCGTCCGCGCGCAGACAGCCGCCCGCGCGATCTTCCGCCTGAGCGAGGTCTGGGACGCCGTCGAGTCCCTCGACAACAAGGTCGCGGCCGAGTTCCAGACCCGGATGCGACTGCACTCGCGCCGTCTCGTCGAGCGCGGCACCCGCTGGCTGCTCAACAACCGGCCGCAGCCGCTCCAGATCGGCGAGACCATCGAGTTCTTCGCGGACCGGGTCGAGCAGGTCTGGGAGAAGCTGCCGCAGCTGCTGCGCGGCGCGGACCTGGAGTGGTACCAGTCGATCCTGGACGAGCTGACCGGCGTCGGCGTCCCGGAGGAGCTGGCGCTGCGCGTGGCCGGGTTCTCGTCCGCCTTCCCGACGCTCGACATCGTCGCGATCGCGGACCGCACGGGCAAGGACCCGCTGGCGGTCGCCGAGGTCTACTACGACCTGGCCGACCGGCTGCGGATCACCGACCTGATGGACCGGATCATCGAGCTGCCGCGGGCCGACCGCTGGCAGTCGATGGCCCGCGCGTCCATCCGCGAGGACCTCTTCGCCGCGCACGCCGCGCTCACCTCGGACGTCCTCGCGGCCGGGAACGGCACCTCCACGCCGGAGCAGCGGTTCAAGGCGTGGGAGGAGAAGAACGCCGCGATCCTGGGCCGTGCGCGCACCACTCTGGAGGAGATCCAGGGCTCGGACGCCTTCGACCTGGCGAACCTGTCGGTCGCGATGCGGACGATGCGCACGCTGCTCCGGACGCACAGCTGATCCGTCTGACGGAAAGGGGCGCCCCCGCCGGTACGAACCCGGCGGGGGCGCCCCCTTTTCCTCTGCGAGTGACGCCGCTACGAGGGGACCGTGGACGTCCACAGGCGGCGTGCGGCGAGCACCGCCGCGGCGACGAGGAGCGAGTTGCGCAGCACCATCACGGCGAGGCCCTGCCAGGTGCCGGCGACGACGTCCAGGTAGAGCACCGGGTACGCGAGGGAGCTGAGGGCCGCGGCCGGGAGGAGCAGCAGGGCGACCGGGCGCATGACCGTGCGGCGTGAGGTGAGGCAGACCGCGGCCAGGCCGAGCAGCCAGATCATGTACTGGGGGCTGATCACCCGGCTGGTGACGGTGAACAGCAGGACGGCGGCGAGGGCCGCGTCGAGCGGGGTGGCCTCGGTCCAGCGGCCGGCCCTGATCCGCCAGAACAGCAGCCAGATGAAGGCGGCGGCGGTCAGGAGCAGCGCCAGGTGGCCGATGGTGGAGACGTACGGGCCGACGTACTCGAAGGCGCCGTAGCGGAACTGGGTGGTGCCCGGCCAGATGCCGGCGGCCCTGGCGAGGGCGAGTCCGGTGCCGCCGAGCGATTCGATCTGGACGCCCCGGCTGCCCTGCTGGCGCAGGAAGCCGAGGGGCTCGGCGAAGAGCAGCGCGAGGACGGCCAGCAGGGTCGTGGCGGTGACCACGGCGGCGGTCCAGGCGTCGCGGGTGGTGCGGCCGCGCGGGGTGCCGATCAGGGCGAGCGCGGGCCAGACCTTGACCATGGCGCCGATGCCGGCGAGCGCGCCGCCGATCCGGTGGGCGGCGGCGGAGCGGGAGGCGAGGGCGAGCAGCGCGAGGACGGCCAGTGCGGTGGTCTGCACGTCGTAGCGGGCGAGCGGGATGTGCAGGAGCAGCGGCAGGCCGAGGGCCCAGTACCAGGCGCCGTGGGTGAGCCGGGCGCTGTCGGCGCGGGCGAGCGCGGCGGTGACGGCGGCGTCGGCGAGCAGGGCGAGGAGGACGAAGGCCTGGAAGTAGGTGAGCCAGGGCAGGGCGCCCGGCGACATGATGACCAGGCCCGCGCCGGGCGGGTACTGCCAGGTGACGTCGCCGGGCGGGAAGGTGCCGTGGGCGAACTGGTCGTACCAGTGCCGGTAGAGCCCGTACACCTCGCTGGCGACGCCGCCGATGCCGAGGCTGTCGCGGACCAGGAGCAGCAGCATCCCGGCGCGGGTGAGCACCCAGACGGCGGCGAGGGCGAGGAGCGGCCCGCTGCCGACGGTCACGAAGGTCGCGGAGGTGAAGGTCTCCGACTCGAAGGGCGAGCGCGTGAGGGCGGGCGGCGCCGGCTCGGTGCGGGTGGGGCCGGGTGGCCCTGACCCGGCACCGGCGTGGGCGGCCGCGTGCGGGGGCGGGCCGGTGGTGCGGGTGGGTTCGGGTGAGGGCGGATCGGTCGTCACCCCACCGCACTGTAGTCCGCTATGTCGCCTTTGTTACGGTCTTGGCGGCCGTTCCGGTGACGCCGCCCGTGAAGCGCTCGTACGCCGCCACCACCTCGTCCGCCGGGCCGTCCATCCGCAGCGTGCCGGCCTCCAGCCACAGCGCCCGGTCGCAGGTCTCGGTGATGGTGGAGTTCGAGTGGCTGACCAGGAAGACCGTGCCCGCCTCGGCGCGCAGCTCGTCGATGCGCCGCCGGCTGCGGCGCCGGAAGGGCGCGTCGCCGGTCGCCAGGGCCTCGTCGATGAGCAGGACGTCGTGGCTGCGGGCCGCGGCGATGGAGAAGCGCAGCCGGGCGCCCATGCCGGAGGAGTAGGTGCGCATCGGGCGCGAGATGGCGTCCTCGTCCTTGTCGTTGATGCCGGAGAACTCGACGATGCCGGCGTAGCGGGCGGCGATCTCCTTGCGGCTCATGCCCATCGCGAGCCCGCCGAGGATGACGTTCCGTTCGCCGGTCAGGTCACCCATCAGGGCCGCGTTGACCCCGAGCAGGGCCGGACGGCCGCGGGTGTAGATCCGGCCGCCGCTGGTGGGCAGCAGGCCCGCGACGGCCTTGAGGAGGGTGGACTTGCCCGAGCCGTTCGAACCGATCAGGCCGATCGCCTCGCCCCGGTACGCGGCGAAGCTGACGCCCCTGACCGCGTGGACGCTCCGGGAGCGGCCACGCTCGGTGTAGGTGACGTGGACGCCGTCGGCGACGACGGTGGGTTCGCGGTCGTGGGGATCGCGGCAGTCCCGGCGCTCCCGGGGGCCCTGGTTCGTGTGTGCGTGGTCAGCCACGGCCGTAGGTCTCCTCCGCCTTCCAGAAGTAGATGAAGCCGCCGGCGAAGGCGAGCAGTGCCCAGCCGGTGGCGAGCGCCCACACGTGCGGCGGGAGCCGGTCGCCGGTGAAGCTCTCGACGAGCGCGAAGCGCATCAGGTCGATGTAGACGGCGGCGGGGTTGGCCTGCAGCGCCAGGACCACCCCGTGCGGCAGGTCGCGGCCCCGGGTGAGATGGGCGATGGACCACATGACCCCGGAGGCGTACATCCAGGTGCGCAGCACGAACGGCATCAGCTGCGAGATGTCCGGCGTACGGGCCGCCAGCCGGGCCGTCACCAGCGCGAGGCCGGTGCTGAACAGGGTCTGGAGCGCCAGCGCGGGGACGGCCAGGAGCCAGCTCGGCCGCGGGAACTCACCGAAGCAGAAGAGGATCACGACCAGCGCGCCGAGCGAGAAGACCAGCTGCTGGAGCTGCTGGAGCGCGAGCGCGATCGGCAGGCTCGCGCGCGGGAAGTGCAGGGCGCGGACCAGTCCCAGATTGCCGCTGATGGCGCGGGTGCCGGTCATGATCGTCTGTGAGGTGAAGGTCCACACGAAGACGCCCGTGAGCAGGAACGGGACGTAGTCCGGGACTCCCCGCTGGACGTCCATCAGGACGCCGAAGATCACGTAGTAGACGGCCGCGTTGAGCAGCGGCGTCACCACCTGCCAGAGCTGGCCGAGCCGCGCGCGGCTGTACTGCGCCGTCAGCTTGGCCGTGGCGAACGCGGTGACGAAGTCCCGGCGGGACCACAGCTGCCGTACGTACGCGGGGAGCGAGGGGCGGGCGCCGCTCACGGTGAGTCCGTGGCGCAGCGCGAGGGCGCGCAGCTCCTCGGAGGAGGGCGGGGCCGGGGGAGCGGGCGCGGTGCGCGCGAGGGTGTCGCTGTGGGTGGTCACGTCACGTGGTTCGCTTTCGATGGAACGGGTCCGTATCGTCGCTACGTGGAGAGTAGGACGGCTCTACGTCGGAACGCAACCGTTCCGTCGTTCCGTGAGCCCGCGCGTAACCGCTGGTTAAGATCCTGTGCATGACGACACCTGACGGAAGCCCGCGAAGCCCTCGCCGCGCCCCCGCGGGAGCCGCCGTGCTCCGGGAGGACGTCACCGAGGCCATCCGCGCCGCCGTCTTCGAGGAACTGGCCGCGGTCGGCTTCGCCCGGATGTCCATCGAAGGCATCGCCCGCCGGGCCGGAGTCGGCAAGACCGCCGTCTACCGCCGGTGGAAGTCGAAGCTGTCGCTGGTCCTCGACCTCGTCGGCGCCCTCGCCGTCCAGGGCCTGCCCACCCCGGCCACCGGCTCCCTGCTCGGCGACGTCCGCGCCCTCCTGGAGGTCGCCGCCCACGCCCTGCGTCACCCGGTGGCCTCGCAGGTCATCCCCGACCTGCTCGTCGAGGCCGCCCGGCACCCCGAGATCGCCGACACCCTGAAGGCCGCCCTGCTCGACCCGCAGCAGGGCGTCGTGGCCCAGGTGGTGCGCGGCGCCGTCGAGCGCGGCGAACTGCCCGGGGACGCCGACCCCGACCGGGCCCTGGACCTCGTCGTCGGCCCGCTCTACTGGCGGCTCGTGGTCGTGCGCACCGAGCTGCCGGAGGGCTACCTCGACGACCTGGCGCGCTCGGCGGTCGCCGCGCTCACGGCGTGACGCTCCTCAGGGCGGCGGCGGCCGCGCTCACGGCGTAACCCCTCAGGCGGTCCTCGCCCTGCCTCGCGCAAGGCCCCTCAGGGCGCCGTCACTTCACGGCGCCCGCCATCACACCGGACACGAACTGCCGCTGGAACGCGAAGAAGACGAGCAGCGGGATCACCATCGACACGAACGCGCCCGGCGCGAGCACGTCGACGTTGTTGCCGAACTGCCGCACCTGCTGCTGGAGCGCCACCGTGATCGGCGGCGACTGGGCGTCCGCGAAGATCAGCGCCACCAGCATGTCGTTCCACACCCACAGGAACTGGAAGATGCCGAGCGAGGCCACCGCCGGACCGCCCAGCGGCAGCACCACCCGGGTGAACAGCCGGATCTCGCCGGCCCCGTCGAGCCGGGCCGCCTCCAGGAGTTCGCGCGGGATCTCCGCGAAGAAGTTCCGCAGCAGGAAGATCGCGAACGGCAGGCCGAAGGCCGTGTGGAACAGCACCACGCCCAGCGTCGTCTCGAAGATCCCGACCGCGCCGAACAGCTTCGACACGGGCACGAGCGCCACCTGCACCGGCACCACGAGCAGGGCGACGACCAGCAGGAACCACCAGTCCCGGCCCGGGAAGTCCAGCCACGCGAAGGCGTAGCCGGCGAAGGCGCCGATCACGATCACCAGGAGCGTGGCCGGGACGGTGATCAGGACCGTGGACACGAGGGAGCCGGTGATCGCGTCGTTCGCGAGCAGATCACGGTAGTTCTCGGTGGTCAGCTGCGCCGGCGCGGTGAAGACCTGCCACCAGCCGCTGGAGGCGATGTCGGAGGGCGAGCGCAGCGAGGACAGCAGCAGCCCGACCGTCGGCATCAGCCAGAACAGCGCGACGAGGACGAGGAAGACCCGCATCGCGCCCGAGGCGGCCCGCGAGGCCAGGCGGGCGGCCGTTCGCGAGGTCGTCCGGGCGGCGGGCCGGGCCGCGGTCCCGCCGGCCGCGCGTGAGGCGAAGGACGTCACCTGCGGTTCTCCCTTCGCATACGGCGGATGTTGACGGCCATCACCGGCAGGACGAGCAGCAGGAGCAGCACGGCGATCGCCGAGCCCACCCCGAGGTCCGCGTCCGTGCCGAACGACGAGCGGTACAGCTGGAGCGCGAGCACGTTCGCGTCGTCCTGCGCCGAGCCCGGCGCGATGATGAAGACCAGGTCGAAGACCTTGAGGACATTGATCATCAGGGTGACGAGGACGACGCCGAGGACCGGCGCGAGCAGCGGCACCGTGATCCGGCGGAACACCTGCCACTCGTTCGCGCCGTCGACCCGGGCCGCCTCCAGGACGTCGCGCGGCAGGCCCGCGAGCCCGGCGGCGATCAGCACCATCGCGAACCCGGCCCACATCCACACGTAACTGCCGATGATCGCCGGGGTGACGAGGTTCGGGCCGAGCCACGCGACGCCGTTGTACTGCTCGCGGAAGTTGCTCGCGGGCAGCCGCAGCACCGCGCCGTCGGCGGCGGCCGGCAGGGTGAAGCTGCCGTCGGCGGCGGCCGACGCCCGGGCCACCACCCGGCCGTCCTTCACGGCCTCGATGCGCAGCCCCTTGAGGCCGAGCTCCTTCGGGTCGACGGCGTTCGGCTTCCCGCCGCCGCCCCGGGTGAAGTCCAGCCACGCCGTGCCGGAGATCCCGCCGCCGTCGCCCGAGGCGGCGGGGGTACGGGCCGGGCGGGCGTCCTCGGGCATCCGCGCCGGCGGCACGCCGATCAGCGGCAGCGCGACCGGCTCCCCGGCGCGCACCGGCGACTTGGTGACGTACGCCCCGCCGCCCGCCGCCTTCAGCGGGTGCACCGGCAGCGGCCTGGCGCGCGGGAAGCCCGACGACTCGGCGAAGGTGTCGTGCACCCCGACCCACACGGCGTTGGCCACGCCGCGGTCCGGGTCCTGCTCGTAGACCAGCCTGAAGATGATCCCCGCGGCGAGCATGGAGATCGCCATCGGCATGAAGACGACCAGCTTGAACGCCGTTCCCCAGCGCACCCGTTCGGTGAGCACCGCGAAGATCAGCCCGAGGGCCGTCGCCACGGCCGGGGCGACGACCACCCAGACCAGGTTGTTGCGGACGGCGGTGCGGATGGTGTCGTCCGTGAACAGCGTGACGTAGTTGTCCAGGCCCGCGAAGGAGTCCCCGGACCGGTCGAAGAAGGAGCGCTGGACCGAGTACCCGATGGGATAGACGACGAGCGCGCCGAGCAGGAGGAGGGCGGGGAGCAGGAACGCCGCGGCCGTGACGGTCCTGCGGTGACGGGTACGCGTGCCGCTGCGGACGCCGGCGGCGGGGGCCGGCCCGGGCGGCCGGCCGGATCCGTCGCCGACGTCGGTGCGGGTGGTGCTGGGTGCGCCGGCCACCGGTCAGCCCTTGTACGCCTTGGCCGCCTCGGCCTCCAGCCTGGCCTGCGTGCCCGCCACGTCCTTGGGGTTCTTCAGGAAGTCCTGGAGCGCCTTCCACTCGCCCTTCCCGGGCGTCCCGCCGAACGACTGCGGCATCTGGTCCGACATGTCGAAGCGGAAGGCGTCACCCGCGCCGATCAGCGACGTGGCGATCTTCCGCTGGACCTCGTTCGGGTACGCGGCCGGGTCGAGCGCCTTGTTCGGCGACAGGAAGCCGCCCTCGGCCGCCCAGATCCGCGCCGCGTCCGGCGAGGCGAGGAAGGTCAGCAGCGCCTGCGCGCCCTTGGTGTCCTTCAGCGCCACGGCCGCGTCGCCGCCGGTCACCACGGGCGGCTGGGCGCCGTCGCCGACGGCGGGGAACGGGAACACCTTCGCGTCCGTACCGATCTTCGCGCCGGTCTCCGCGATGTTCACCGCCGAGAAGTCACCCTCGAAGACCATCGCCGCCTTCGCCTGGTCGCCGCCCGTGAAGGTCTGCGTCACGGAGACGGGGAACTCGGTCTGCAGCGCGCCGTTCGTGCCGCCCGCGAGGAGGTTCGGCTTGCCGAACAGCTCGCCGAGGGTGGTGAGCGCCTGGGCGACGGACGGGTCCGTCCACTTGAGGGTGTGCTTGGCCAGCTGGTCGTACTTCTCCGGACCCGCCTGGGAGAGGTAGACGTTCTCGAACCAGTCGGTGAGCGTCCAGCCGTCCGCGCCGCCGACCGACACCGGCGTGACGCCCGAGGCGGAGATCGTCTCGGCGGTGGCGAGGAAATCCTTCCAGGACTTCGGCTCGGTCGCGCCCGCGTTGTCGAACGCGGCCGCGTTGTACCAGACGAGGGACTTGTTGGCCGCCTTGAAGTAGACGCCGTACGACGTGCCGTCGACCGCGCCGAGGTCCTGCCAGCCCTTCGAGTAGTTCTTCGCGAGCTGGGCCTTCGCCTCCGGGCCGAGCGGCTTGAGCCACTTCTGGGCGGCGGCCTGCTGGATCGCGCCCACCTGCGGCAGCATCGCCACGTCCGGCGGCGAGCCGCCCGCGATCTTCGTGCCGAGGAAGTTCACGATCGGGTCCTGGGCGGGCACGAAGGTGACGGTCGCGCCCGTGCGCTTCTCGAACTCCTTAAGGACCTTGGTGAAGTTCGCCTGTTCGGGGCCCGTCCAGACGGCGGCGACCTCGACCTTCTCACCCTTGAGGGAGGGCAGCGCGACGCCTGGCGCGCCGCCCGGGGCCGAGGTGCCGGGCGCGGTGCCGTCGCCACCGCCGCCGTCACCACCGCAGCCCGTGGCGGCGAGCACGGCGACCGCCGCCACGACACCGAGTCGAAGAGTTCTGCCGTTACGCATCCGAGCCCCGCCTCTCCCGCGTCTTCCGGTCCCGTGCGCTCAGGTCTACGCCGGGTGCCGGAGGGCCGCAATACCGCCTTCCGTGTCAAGTGGGCATTCGTGATGCGCTCGTGACGTCGGGTCAAGCGCGGATCGAGGCGGGGTCCGCCGGTGTGCGAGCCACCGACCTAGGCCGTCTCTTCCGGATCTTGCCGGGCTCCCGGCGTGATCCGAAAGAAGCGGCCTAGGCGTGCGTGGGTGAGACCAGCGGCGGTATCGGAGTGGCCTCCACGGACCGCGCGGCCCGGTCCAGGGCGCTGGCTAGCAGGGCCAGGTCCGTCGGGCCGTTGCCCAGCTCGCGCACCGGGCGGCGGGCCGGCGGGTCGCCCATCCGCTCCCACTCCAGCGGGACGACGGTCGGGCGCAGCGTCGCCGTGCGCGGGATGCGCCCGGTGACCCGGCCCGTCTGGAACGGCGTGACCCGGCCGTCCGGGTGACCGAGGCGGCCCCGGCCCGGCTGCGGCTCGTCCGGGCCGGGCGCGGCGGGCGGCGGCGCGTCGAGCACGATCCGCAGCCGGGCGCCGTGCGCCAGCTCCGTGTCCGCCGTGCGGTCCGGGCGCGCCGAGGCGGCGATCAGATGCACCCCGAGCCGCGCCCCGTTCCGCGCGACCGCCTCGAGCGCGCGCACCACCGAACCGGCCGCCGGCCGGCCGGGCGCGCCGAGCGCGGGCGCGACCAGCGCGTCGAAGTCGTCCACGAGCACCACGAGCCGCGGCAGCGCGCCCGCGCCCTCGGCCGCCGGCCCGCTGCGCACCGGGTCGGTGCGGCTGCTCGGCGCGTCGCCCAGGGTCCCGTCGGCGGTCAGCCGCAGGGTGCGGCTGCTGGGCCGGTCGCCGAGCAGGTCGGAGCCGGGCGGCGGTGTGCGGTACGGGGCGGTGTCGGCCTGCTGGTCGTACACCTCGCGCGGGCGCGCGGTCCGGCCGCTCGCCGTGTCGCCGAGCGGCAGCGCGCCGGTGCGGTGGGTGCGGCCGCCGGGCGTGTCGCCGACCGCGCCGTCCGGCGCCACGCGCAGGGTGCGGCCGCTGGCCCGGTCGCCGAGGAGGTCCGAGCCGGGGGGCGGCGTGCGCTCGCCCAGGAGGTCCGAGCCCGGGGGCGGCGTGCGCTCGCCCGCCTGGCCCGGGCCGCTTCCGTTGCCCGTCCCGGTGCCGGTGCCGGTGGCGCGGCCGTGGGGGTGGCCGCCGGCGGTGTCCGTCGGGTCCGCCGCCGAGCGGGCGTCCGGGATCCGGGCGTCCGGGATCCGGGCGGAGGCGCGGCCGGCGGCCGGCACGGATTCGGCCGGGCTCGCGGAGCGCTGGCCGATCAGCCGGGTCGAGCGGCGGTCGGCGAAGTGGGTGTCGCCGAGGAGCTCGGCGCGGCGCTTCAGCTCCGCGCCCAGAGCCTGCGCGAACTCCCGCATCCGCACCGGGTCGGAGGCCACCAGGTGCTCGGTCGCGTGCGGCAGCTCCGTACAGGCCGCGAGGCCCTCGCCGCGCTCGCCGCCCGCGCCGTCGACCAGGAGCAGGCCGAGCCGGTCGGGGCGGGCCCCGGCGGCCAGCGAGGCGGCGATCGACCGCAGCAGCTCCGTACGGCCGCTGCCCGCCGGGCCCTCGATGAGCAGGTGCGGGCCCTCCTGCGTGAGGTCCACGGCGACCGGGCCGCGCGGGCCCGCGCCCAGGACCGCGGTGCCGTCCGCGGCGGAGGCCCAGCGCGCCATGAGGGACGCGGGAGTGGCCCGGGCCAGGCCGAGCTCGTCCAGGAGCCGGGCGGACGGCGGCAGCGCGGCGGCCGTCCGGCCCTGCCCGGTACCCCCGGCCGTCTCCGTACGCAGCGGGGCCAGGGCCCGGCCGAAGCGCTCCGCCCAGGCGACGGACACGGCGTCGACGACGCCGACCGTGCCGTGCCCCGCGGCCCGGCCGCCGGCCGTCCGCAGCAGCCGCAGCGCGGTCGCCACGTCGCCGCTGAGCAGTGCCGCCGCCCCGCACTCGCGGAAGGCGAGGGAAGCCGCGCAGGCCGACTCGTAGGTCGCGGCGACGGGCGAGGCCGGTGAGGCGGCGGGCGCCTCGGCGAGGCAGAGCAGGTGGATGCCGGAGGCCGGTCCGGCCCCGGCGAGCCGCGCCGCCGTCTCGCGCAGCGCGGCGGTGCCCGGGTCGCCGTCGACGATCACCACGGTCGCGGGTCCCTCGTGGCGCGCGGCGGCCTTGGCGACGGCCGTCCGGTCGGCGCTGGGCCAGCCGGGGCCGAGCGGGCCGTCGTCGAGGCGCCGGGTGAGCTCGGTGAACCGCGCGTGGGCCTGGTCCCGGTCGTAGGCGAGGAGCAGCCGGCAGTCCTGGCCGTGCGCGGGCCGCGTGTGGGGGAGCCAGCCGAGCCAGGCCCAGGACCGGCGCCGCTCGTCGAGCGGCCGGTTCCGGTCGGCGCTGACCAGGACGATCTCCAGGTCGCCGGGGGCGTGCAGGGCGGCGAGCTGGGCCACGACGGAGCGGGCGAGCCCGGCGAGCCGCGGCGCGGGTCCGGCGAGGCCGAGCGAGCCCACCTCGCGCAGTCCCACGGTGACGGGCACCCCGGACAGCTCGGCGCGGTCCGTCGTGCCGAGCCGGACGACCAGGGCCTCGGGGTGGCCCGGGGGCCGCTCCCACAGGCGCGGGCCGGGGCCGAGGGCGGTGAGCAGCACGGCGGCGGGATCCGGCCAGGTGTCGGGCGGGGTGCCGGCGCCGCTGCCGGGCGCGGAGCCCGGGCGGGCGCCGGCGAACGCGGGCACGGGAGTCACGCCGTACTCGCCGTCCCCGGCGTCGTCCCGGCCGCCCGCGAGCCGCCGGGCCCAGGCGCCGAGCCCGCGCCGCCGGGTCTGCCGGGTCCTGCTGTGGGACTCGATCTCACCCTCGGGTTCGGCGGGCTCCTCCGCGCGCGCGTGCCCGTGTCCGGCGTCGGAGCCGGTGCCGGGGTCGGAGGCCGGGGCGGTGCCGAGGCCGGGGGAGGCCAGGCCGTCGGTCCGGCCGGGCGCCCGCTCCTGCCCGTACACCCTGCCCTGTCCGTGGGTGGCGTCCTGGCTGCCCGGTCCCGCCTCCGCGCCGTACGGCGGGGAGTACGCGCCGGGAGCGGGGCCCGTCCCGGCCGGGGAGGCGGTGCCGGGGGCGGCGTCCTCGGTGAGGGTCACCCGCAGGTGGCCCTCACCGTCCGGCGCGGTCGCGAGGGCCGTCTCCGGACCGCCGGGACCGCCGGGACCGCCCGGGCCGGTCAGGCGCAGGGCGGACTCGCCGACCCGCAGGGTGCCGCCGGGCGGGAAGCGGACGGGGCGCGGGCCGACCGCGGTGCCGTCGAGCGTCGTGCCGTTCGTGGAGCCCTCGTCGGTGACCGTGACCCGGCCGTCGGGGCCGACCGTCACCGTGCAGTGCGCACGGGAGACGTCCGGGTCGTCGAGCGGCACGTCCGCGTCCACAGAACGGCCGATTCTGATCGCTCCGCCGTGCAGCAGATGCACACCGCCGGCGTCCGGTCCCGACACCACGTGGAGCCGGGCCGGGGCGCCCTCGCCTATGGCGTCGTCCGGGCCCGGCACCTGGAGAGAGAGCACGGCCCCGTCGACCAGCGGGGGCTCGCCGAGCAGACGGCGGCGGCTGTCGAGCCGCTCCCCGCCCGCGTACAGCACGGTGGTCCCGGAGGAGGAGGTGTCGGGGCCGGAGACGGCCGCGGCGAGCGAGGAGGCCACGGCGGCCAGCTCGGTCCCCGCGGGCGCGGTGACGAGCACGTCGCAGGCGCGCCCGGCGCCGTGGCCGGCGTGCGGCGCGAGGACGGTCAGCCGGATCTGCATCGCCGTCAGCGGTCCCTTCTGCGCGGCGCACCGGGCAGGGGACCGGACCACTGGCTCCCCCCGCCCCGTACGGACGCGTCGTCCGGTACAGGTCGGCACGGCGCGGGGCTCCCGACCCCGACACGACGTGCTGCAGGCATCCTCGCACCTGCCACTGACAACCCGCCCCCGGGTCGCCCGGAAGTGATCTTGTTCGGTCGCGCATGGACGCTATTTCGCCTGGTTGCGTACGTCTCGCCGTCCTTCCCGCAACCCGGGCCCTGTGCAGGGCGTCTCTTTTCCGGACACGTACGGCGTGGGAATCGGCCATCCCGTGGACGGTCGATGACCCGTTCGGCGGCACTAAAGTGGGTCGGACACCCGGACGGGTCACAGAACACACAGGGACTCCGGGGAGACTTCGACGCACCACCCCGGGAACCCGTCCCGGGTCCCCAGGACCACGATCAGCAGGGAGCGCGTGACGTGCGGCCTATCGGCAGCAAGTACCTGCTCGAGGAGCCGCTCGGCCGCGGCGCCACGGGCACCGTCTGGCGAGCCCGCCAGCGGGAGACGGCCGGCGCGGAGGCGGCGGTGCCGGGCCAGCCCGGCGAGACCGTCGCGATCAAGGTCCTCAAGGAGGAGCTGGCCAACGACGCGGACATCGTCATGCGCTTCCTGCGCGAGCGGTCCGTGCTGCTCCGGCTCACCCACCCCAACATCGTGCGCACCCGCGACCTGGTCGTGGAGGGCGACGTCCTCGCGCTCGTCATGGACCTCGTCGAGGGCCCCGACCTGCACCGCTACATCCGGGAGAACGGCCCGCTCACCCCGGTCGCCGCCGCCCTGCTCACCGCGCAGATCGCCGACGCGCTCGCCGCCAGCCACGCCGACGGCGTCGTCCACCGCGACCTCAAGCCCGCCAACGTGCTGCTCGCCGAGCGGGACGGCGCCATGTTCCCGATGCTGACCGACTTCGGCATCGCGCGCCTCGCCGACTCCCCGGGCCTGACCCGCACCCACGAGTTCGTCGGCACGCCCGCCTACGTCGCCCCCGAGTCCGCCGAGGGCCGCCCGCAGACCTCGGCCGTCGACATCTACGGCGCCGGCATCCTCCTGTACGAGCTGGTCACCGGCCGTCCGCCGTTCGCCGGCGGCACGGCCCTGGAGGTCCTGCACCGCCATCTGAGCGAGGAGCCGCGCCGCCCCTCGACCGTCCCGGGCCCGCTGTGGACGGTGATAGAGCGCTGCCTCAGCAAGGACCCGGACCGGCGGCCCAGCGCCGAGAACCTGGCCCGCGGACTGCGCACGGTCGCCGCCGGCATCGGGGTGCACGCCACCCCGGCCCAGATCGAGGCCGCCGACGGCGTCGGCGCGCTGCTCGCGCCCGACCCGGCCCCGGCGCCGGTCCCGGAGACCCCGGGCGTCGACCCGGCCGGTGCCACCCAGGTGCTGCCCAGCGGCTCGGCCGCCCCGGCGGGCGCCCCGCAGCCGCCGCAGTACGACCCGGCGGCGCCGACCAGCGTGATGCCGACCAGCGGCCCGGCCGGCGGCCCTGCGGACGTCGCCGACCCGACCGCGGTCATGCCGCCCGTACCGCAGGACGCGCCGGGCGAGCAGCCGCACCCCTGGCAGACCCAGCTGGGCGCGCTGCGCGACCGCAACGAGCAGACGCAGGTGCAGTACCTCGACCCGAGCGAGGACCCGCTGCGCCGCCGTCCGCAGCGGCGCCCGCAGCCGCCGCAGGGCGCGCCGCAGCAGGGCTACGGGCAGGGATACGGGCAGCAGCAGCCGCAGTACCGGCAGCAGCAGCGTCCGCCGCAGGCGCCGCAGCCGTACCAGCAGGCCCCGCAGCCCCAGCCGTACGCCCCGCAGCCCCCGCAGCGGCAGCAGTACGCGCCCCAGCCGCCGCAGCAGCAGTACGTGCCGCCGCAGCCGCCGCCCCAGGCGCCCGCGCCCGCCCCGGCGCCGCGCGAGCCGCGCCCGCCGCGTCAGCGCAGCGCCAACCCGATGCGCATCCCGGGCCTCGGCTGCCTCAAGGGCTGCCTGTTCACGATCCTGCTGTTCGTGGTCGCGGGCTGGCTGATCTGGGAGCTCACGCCGCTCCAGGACTGGGTCGCCCAGGGCAAGGGCTACTGGGAGGCCATCGGCGACGCGATCAGCTCCTTCACCGACTGGGTCTCCTCGCTCGGCGACAGCGCGGGCGGTACCGGCGGCAGCGGTGCTACCGGCGGTACGGGGCAGTGACGGGGCGGTAGCGGCAGGCCACGACATCGATTTGTCGACTTCCGAGGGGTGATTTCCCCTCGGAAGTGCCGGTCGGCGCCTTCGGACGCGTAACTTTGAGCCGAACCGCAGCCGCTGAGGGAGCAGTCTTGGCACGGAATATCGGCAGCCGCTACACGGCCCACCAGATCCTCGGGCGGGGCAGCGCCGGCACGGTGTGGCTCGGCGAGGGCCCCGAGGGCCCCGTCGCCATCAAGCTGCTGCGCGAGGACCTCGCCTCCGACCAGGAACTCGTCGGGCGCTTCGTCCAGGAGCGCACCGCGCTGCTCGGACTCGACCACCCGCACGTCGTCTCCGTCCGCGACCTCGTCGTCGACGGCAACGACCTCGCGCTCGTCATGGACCTGGTCCGCGGCACCGATCTGCGCACCCGCCTCGACCGCGAGCGCCGGCTCGCGCCCGAGGCGGCCGTCGCGATCATCGCCGACGTCGCCGACGGCCTCGCCGCCGCCCACAAGGCCGGCGTCGTCCACCGCGACGTCAAGCCGGAGAACATCCTGCTCGACATGGAGGGCCCGCTCGGGCCCGGCGGCGCCCACCCCGCCCTCCTCACCGACTTCGGCGTCGCCAAGCTCATCGACACCCCCGGCCGCACCAAGGCCACCCGGATCATCGGCACCCCCGACTACCTCGCCCCCGAGATCGTCGAGGGCCTGCCGCCCCGCGCCGCCGTCGACATCTACGCCCTCGCCACGGTCCTGTACGAGCTGCTCGCCGGGTTCACGCCGTTCGGCGGCGGCCACCCCGGCGCCGTCCTGCGCCGCCACGTCACCGAGACCGTCGTCCCGCTGCCCGGCATCCCCGAGGAGCTGTGGCAGCTGATCGTCCAGTGCCTGGCCAAGGCCCCCGCCTCCCGGCTGCGCGCATCCGAGCTCGCGAGCCGGCTGCGCGACGTGCTGCCCATGCTCAAGGGCATCCCGCCGCTCGACGTCGACGAGCCGGACGCGGACCCGGCGACCGAGCCCGGCCACGAGGAGGACCCGTACGCGACGGGCGGAGCGGGCGCGGGGACCGCGGGCGAGCCCGCCCCGCGTAGGGCGGCCGTCCCCCTGGTCCCCGGCGCCTCCACCGACTCCAACCGCGACACCCACACCTCCATGCGCGTCCCCGGCCCCGACGAGCTCTCCGGCGGCCCCCTGGGCACCGCGCGCGCCCCGCGCCCGGCGGGCGCCCGGCGGCCCGGGTCGGCGCGCCACAAGGCCGACGCGGTCCGCAAGCGGCGGATCACGCTCACCGTCACCGCGGTCGTGATCGCGGGCGCGCTGGGCGTCGGCGGCTACGTGGCGGCCTCGGGCGGCGAGGAGGCCCCGCCGCAGGACTCCAAGCAGTCCCAGCAGCCGTAGGGCCCGTCGGGCGGATCAGGGCCCGGGTCCGCGGCCCGGTCCGCCGGGCAGGCACCGGCCCGGGCCGCCGCGGGAGGCGCGTCGCGGACCTGAGGGCCGTGGGGGAGTCCGGGTCCCGGCCGGGAGCCGTTACGCTGGACGCGTGGCAGTCGTCGATGTATCCGAAGAGCTGAAGTCCCTCTCCTCGACCATGGGGTCGATCGAGGCCGTCCTGGACCTCGACAAGATGAGGGCAGACATCGCCGTGCTCGAAGAGCAGGCCGCGGCCCCGTCCCTGTGGGACGACCCGGAGGCGGCGCAGAAGATCACGAGCAAGCTTTCGCACCTCCAGGCCGAGGTGCGCAAGGCCGAGGCACTGCGCGGCCGCATCGACGACCTCGCGGTCCTCTTCGAGCTGGCCGAGGAGATGGACGACCCGGACACCCGGGCCGAGGCCGAGACCGAGCTCGTGGCCGTCCGCAAGGCGCTCGACGAGATGGAGGTCCGCACCCTCCTCTCCGGCGAGTACGACGAGCGCGAGGCCCTGGTCAACATCCGGGCCGAGGCCGGCGGCGTGGACGCCTCCGACTTCGCCGAGCGCCTCCAGCGCATGTACCTGCGCTGGGCCGAGCGCCACGGCTACTCGACGGAGGTCTACGAGACCTCGTACGCGGAAGAGGCCGGCATCAAGTCGACCACCTTCGTGGTCAAGGCCCCGTACGCCTACGGCACCCTCTCCGTCGAGCAGGGCACCCACCGTCTGGTCCGCATCTCGCCCTTCGACAACCAGGGCCGCCGCCAGACCTCCTTCGCGGGCGTCGAGATCCTCCCGGTCGTCGAGCAGTCCGACCACGTCGACATCGACGAGTCGGACCTGCGCGTCGACGTCTACCGCGCCTCGGGCCCCGGCGGCCAGGGCGTCAACACGACCGACTCGGCCGTGCGCATCACGCACATCCCGACCGGCATCGTGGTCTCCTGCCAGAACGAGCGCTCCCAGATCCAGAACAAGGCGAGCGCCATGAACGTCCTCCAGGCGAAGCTCCTCGAGCGCCAGCGCCAGGAGGAGCGGGCCAGGATGGACGCCCTGAAGGGCGACGGCGGCAGCTCCTGGGGCAACCAGATGCGCTCGTACGTCCTCCACCCGTACCAGATGGTCAAGGACCTCCGCACCGAGTTCGAGGTCGGCAACCCGCAGTCCGTCCTGGACGGCGAGATCGACGGCTTCCTGGAGGCGGGCATCCGCTGGCGCAAGCAGCAGGAACAGGGCGCCGGCGCGTAAGACCGCGCGCTTCCCGGCACGTTGCGGACGGGCCCCGCTCACGATGGTGAGCGGGGCCCGTCCGCGTACGGCGACCTGACGGTCCGTTCGCGGGAGCAAGCGGCGATCGGGCGATGCTGACGCTTTGTCGACAAGGGAACTGCTGTGGTGGGGGCCGGAGTTCCGGGTTTACGTCACAGTTGCATCCCCGCATGGCGGGCACAAGGTGATCTTTCGGGCATCGCACGCGCAACGACCTTGACGCGCCATCGGAAACTCGGAAGGGTGGCATGCGGCATGCGTGTTTCTGGGGCGCGTGCGAACGGGGGCGGGTCCAGTACGTGTGACACCCCCTGTGTCCGGAGCCCCGCGCGCGGCTCTACAGACGATTTCAGCTACTGGGGGTAGCAGCCAGATGACCAAGAAGACGCGGGTCCGCGTCGCGCGGATAGCTGCCGGTGCCGTGATCGCGGCCGGCGCGTCGCTGACCGTCGCGGGTGCCGCTCAGGCCGTGGGCGGCGTCGAGGCCGACATCACGGTGACGAACCAGGGCGTCGACGCGGGCCTCGGCATCAACGAGGACGGCGGCGCGGAGAGCGGTGGCACGGGCCCCGGCGGTGTCGACGCCGGTACGTCCACGGGTACGTCGACCGGCACCTCGACCGGTACGTCCACGGGTACCTCGACGGGTACGTCCACCGGTACCTCGACGGGCACCTCGACCGGCACGTCCACGGGCACGTCCACCGGTACGTCCGAGGGCACGTCCACGGGCACCTCGACCGGTACGTCGACGGGTACGTCCACCGGTACCTCGACGGGTACGTCCACGGGTACGTCGACCGGCACCTCGACCGGTACGTCCACGGGTACCTCGACCGGCACCTCGACGGGTACGTCGACCGGCACCTCGTCCGGTACGTCCACGGGTACGTCGACCGGCACCTCGTCCGGTACGTCCACGGGCACGTCGACCGGCACCTCGACCGGTACGTCCACCGGCACCTCGTCCGGCACCGGCAACAACGGTGGTACCGGGAACAACGGTGGTACCGGTGACAACGGCGGCACCGGCGACAACGGTGGCACCGGCGACAACGGTGGCAACAACGGCGGTTCCTCCACCACCGGTGGTTCCTCCACCGACGGTGGCGCCGGTACCTGCACCGTCGACCTCGACGGTGCCGAGTGCGCCGACAACAACCCGGGCACCAACAACGCCGGCTCGCAGCCCGTCGAGCAGGGCAAGGCCAAGGAGGAGCTGGCCGAGACCGGCGCCGCCGAGACCTCGTTCCTGATCATCGGCGCCGCCACCATGATCGCCGGTGGCGTCGGCTTCCGCTTCCTGCCGCGCCTCGTCGGCGGGCGGACCGCCGCCTGAGGCCGTGAGAGCCTGAGGCGCGCGCAGCGTGCGTGAAAGGGCCGGAGGTGCTTCCCGCACCTCCGGCCCTTTCTCTACGCCTTTCAGGGGCCCCTACGCGCCCTCGTCCGCGCCTATGCGCCCTGTACGACCGCCAGCAGGGCCATCGCCGCCACCAGGGCGATCACCAGGGTCAGCAGCATCGCCGGGGTCAGACCCGCGGGCTGGGGCAGTCGCTCGCGGTTCGCGCGGCAGACGGGGCAGCGGCCCTCCGCGACGGGGGCCGCGCAGTTGGCGCACACCAGCCGGTCATAGGTCATGCGCTCTCCTCCTCCCGCAGGGGTCCGTATCAGGACAACGCCCGGCACGATCCGAGCGTTCCCTTTACCACTGTGCCAGCTCCCGAGCTTTTCGGCGCGCCCCGTGGGAGTGCGAGCGGAAGGACGAAAAGGATAAAGCACGCAAGCCCGGACCGCGACTGCACGGGCCATCCCGACTCGCGTATGGTCACGCACACCTACTCCCGGCCGACCGTGGTGCATCCGTGATCCGATTCGACAACGTCTCCAAGTCCTATCCGAAGCAGAACCGCCCCGCGCTCCGGGATGTCTCCCTGGAGATCGAGAAGGGGGAGTTCGTCTTCCTCGTCGGTTCCTCCGGCTCCGGAAAGTCGACCTTCCTGCGGCTGATCCTGCGCGAGGAGCGCGCCAGCCACGGACAGGTCCACGTCCTGGGCAAGGACCTCGCCCGGCTGTCCAACTGGAAGGTGCCTCACATGCGCCGCCAGCTCGGGACGGTCTTCCAGGACTTCCGACTGCTGCCCAACAAGACGGTCGCCGAGAACGTGGCCTTCGCGCAGGAGGTCATCGGCAAGCCGCGCGGCGAGATCCGCAAGGCCGTGCCCCAGGTGCTCGACCTGGTCGGCCTCGGCGGCAAGGAGGACCGCATGCCGGGCGAGCTCTCCGGCGGTGAGCAGCAGCGCGTCGCCATCGCCCGGGCCTTCGTCAACCGGCCGATGCTGCTGATCGCGGACGAGCCCACCGGCAACCTCGACCCGCAGACCTCGGTCGGCATCATGAAGCTGCTCGACCGCATCAACAGGACAGGGACCACCGTCGTCATGGCGACCCACGACCAGAACATCGTCGACCAGATGCGCAAGCGCGTGATCGAGCTCGAGAAGGGCCGCCTCGTCCGCGACCAGGCGCGCGGCGTCTACGGCTACCAGCACTGAGCGGACAGGGGAAAGTCACACCATGCGCGCTCAGTTCGTGCTCTCGGAGATCGGGGTCGGTCTCCGGCGCAATCTGACGATGACGTTCGCCGTCATCGTGTCCGTGGCCCTGTCGCTGGCCCTGTTCGGCGGTGCCCTGCTCATGCGCGAGCAGGTCAGCACGATGAAGGACTACTGGTACGACAAGGTCAACGTCTCCATCTTCCTCTGCAACAAGAGCGACGGCGCCACCTCGGCCAAGTGCGCCAAGGGCGCGGTCACCAAGGAGCAGGCCGAGCAGATCGAGGCCGATCTGAAGAAGATGGACATCGTCGAGACGGTCCACCACGAGTCCGCCGACGAGGCCTACAAGCACTACAAGGAGCAGTACGGCGACACGGCCATCGCGTCCGTCGTCACGCCGGACCAGATGCAGGAGTCGTTCCGGGTCAAGCTCAAGGACCCGGAGAAGTACAAGGTGGTCGCGACCGCCTTCGCCGGGCGTGACGGCGTCGAGTCCGTCCAGGACCAGCGCAACATCCTGCAGAACCTCTTCGACCTGATGAACGGCATGAACATCGCCGCCCTCGGCGTCATGGGCCTCATGCTGGTCATCGCGCTGATGCTGATCGTCAACACGGTGCGCGTCTCGGCCTTCAGCCGGCGCCGGGAGACCGGCATCATGCGCCTGGTCGGCGCGACCAACTTCTACATCCAGATGCCGTTCATCATGGAGGCCGCCTTCGCGGGTCTCCTCGGCGGCGCCGTGGCCTGTGTGATGCTCCTCGTCGGCCGCTACTTCCTCATCGACCACGGCATCGCGCTCGCCGAGAAGATGCAGCTGGTGAACTTCATCGGCTGGGACGCCGTCTTCGCCAAGCTGCCGCTCGTCCTCGCGATCGGTCTGCTGATGCCGGCTCTGGCCGCCTTCGTCGCGTTGCGCAAGTACCTGAAGGTGTGACAGTTCACTCCTCGTGAGCGCATGGCGTCGTACGGCCAACCCCCGTACGGCGCCATCTGCTTGTCCTAGAGTGGGCGCCATGCGTGCCGGTGCCGGCCCCGAGTTCTGTCGAAGGCCCCGCGGAGTCCTCCGTGGGGCCGCTCTGACGCTGGTCTTCGCGGGTGTGCTCGGCACGGCCGCCGCCACCGGCGCGCTGCCCCGCGGGGAGCAGGCCTACGAGCCCGTGCCCGCCTCGGCGGCGACCGGCGACGTCACCGGCCGCGAGGCCGCCGGTCGCGACGCCGCAAGCCGGGACACCGTCGACCGCGCCGCGCTCGCCCGGGCCGCGGCCGAGGCCATGGCCGACGGCAAGTCGGGCAAGAAGGCCGCCGAGGACTTCGTCAGCCGCAGCGGCGACCGCTGGGGCGCGGTCTACGACAAGCAGGAGTACGCCGAGTTCGAGCAGGCCCTCGGCGGCTCGTACACCGGAGTGGGGCTCTCCGCCCGCCGGGCCGCGCGGGACCGGGTCGAGATCAGCCGGGTCACGCCCGGCGGACCGGCCGAGCGGGCCGGGCTGCGGCCCGGTGACCGGATCACCGCCGTGGACGGCCGCCCGGTCGACGCGCTCTCCGTCTCCGAGATCGTCTCGCTGCTGCGCGGCGACGGCGTTCCCGGCTCCACCGTGGCCCTCGGCGTCCAGCGCGGCGGGGACGCCTGGACCCGGTCGCTGCGCCGGGCCCGGCTCGCCGTGGACCCGGTCACGGTCCGCCGGCTCGACGACCGCACGGTGCTGATCCGGGTCACCGCCTTCACCAAGGGCACGGGGGACCGGGTACGGCAGGCCGTGCGCTCCGCGCCGGCCCACGCCGGCGTCCTGCTCGACCTGCGCGGCAACTCCGGCGGACTGCTCGCCGAGGCCCGGACGGCCGCCTCCGCCTTCCTGGACGGCGGTCTGGTCGCCACCTACGACGTCGACGGCCGGCAGCACGCGGTGTACGCGGAGCGCGGCGGCGACACCGCCCGGCCCCTGGTGGCGCTGATCGACGGCGGCACCATGAGCGCGGCCGAGCTGCTGACCGGCGCCCTCAAGGACCGGGGCCGGGCCGTGACGGTCGGCTCGCGCACCTTCGGCAAGGGCTCGGTGCAGATGCCGAGCACCCTGCCCGACGGCTCGGTGGCCGAGCTCACCGTCGGCCACTACCGCACGCCCTCCGGGCACGCGGTGGACGGCCAGGGCATCACCCCGGACCTCGTCGCCGGCGACGAGGGCGGCGGAGCGGCCGGCGACCGGGCGCAGGAGCGGGCCCGCACGGTATTGAGTGGCCTCGGAGGGGGCTCGTAGTGCGAAAATGACCGCACTATGGCTAAGGGACTCGTCAACGTGCAGGGCAAGCCTGCGAAGAAGAAGAGCCAGGACAAGGGGCCTGAGCGCAAGCTCATCGCGCAGAACAAGAAGGCGCGGCACGACTACCACATCCTCGACACCTACGAGTGCGGTCTGGTGCTCATGGGCACCGAGGTGAAGTCGCTGCGGATGGGCCGGGCGTCGCTCGTCGACGGCTTCGTCCAGATCGACGGCGGTGAGGCCTGGCTGCACAACATCCACGTTCCGGAGTACTCCCAGGGGAGCTGGACCAACCACTCGGCGAAGCGGAAGCGCAAGCTGCTGCTGCACCGCGCCGAGATCGACAAGCTGGAGCAGAAGTCCTCGGAGACGGGTCACACGATCGTGCCCCTGTCGCTGTACTTCCTGGGCGGCCGGGTGAAGTGCGAGATCGCGCTCGCCAAGGGCAAGAAGGAGTACGACAAGCGCCAGACGCTGAAGGAGAAGCAGGACACCCGCGAGGCGAGCCGTGCCATCGCGGCGGCCCGGCGCCGGCAGCGGGCGGCGGACGCCGCCAGGTGACCCTGGCCGGTCACCCGGCGACGGCCGCCGGGAATACGCTGGCAACCGTGCGTGTTGGTCACGTACGATGGGCCACGCACCCCACAGAGGGTGCACGCGCTCCTAGAGGGCGCATTGAAAAATCAACATGGGGATGATCGGTTTCGACAGCGGATGTCGAAGCAGGGGAAGCGTGTCGAGGAAGCGGCAATGATCTCGTTAACCACGCGCCGAAACCAATAATCGCCAACACCAAGCGCGATTCCTTCGCCCTCGCTGCCTAAGTAGCGACTCGCGAAGTGTCAGCCCGGGGCTGTTCCCGACCCGGATCCTGGCATCAGCTAGGGGACTAAACCTTGATCCCGGTCACGGGGTGAAGAGGGAAATCAAACAGTGACTGAGCCCGTTCCGGACTTGTCTGGGTGATCCGGAGGGCCGAGAAACTCGTACCAGACTGCACACGGAGAAGCCCTGGTTCCGCACCGTTGGACGCGGGTTCGATTCCCGCCATCTCCACTCATCCCATGTGGGCACAGGCCCGGTGGTCGCACGCGACCGCCGGGCCTTTGTCATGCCCTCTTGTGGGATTGGTCTGGACCTGACACCCTGCGGTCGCCGCCCCCCATGCCACGGCATCCCCGGAGGTACGTATGCGCCACAAGGGACTCCTCGCGGTCCTGCTCATGCTCCTCGCCCTCTTCGTCCCCGCCGCCCCGGCCGCCACCGCCGCCGCGCCCGTGCAGATCTACGGCGCCTGGCACTGCGGTGACGACTACTGCACCTGGGCCACACCCCGTACCGTCGCCGAGTTCGACGCCAGGAACCACTGGATCATCGACCGCGGCGACGGGCGGCCCTCCGTCAACCTGGTCGTGCTGAGCTTCGTCGAGCCGCTGAAACTGCTGCACCGCACCACGGACGCGGGCACCGCGAACGGAGTGCCCGTCGGCATGAGCCGCGAGATCGTGCAGTACTTCACCTCGCACGGGATCCGCGTGATGCTCTCCATCGGCGGCATCACCTACACCGACGAGTGGGACGCCGCCCTCGCCGAGGACCCCGCCGGCCTCGGCCGCAACGCGGCCGCCGTCGCCGCCGACCTCGGCGTCGGCATCGAGATCGACTACGAGCAGAACACCGCCCCGAACCTGGCCGGGCTGCAGGCCTTCATCGACGCCTACCGCTCCGTCCACCCGTACGACGCCTCCGGCGCGAACCCGGCCGCGCGGCTGACCATCGACACGGCGGCGGGTGACCGCTGGCTGATCGACATCAATCGCAAGGCCACAGCCGACTGGCTGCGCACCGACCGGCCGGTGCTCGACTACGCCAACGCCATGGTCACCGCCCGGCCCACGTCGGCGGCCTCGCACATCGCCAACTGGCAGGAGCACCTCGACGGAAAGGCGCAGTACTCCCCGCCGGTCGCCCCGCTCGCGCCGGCCAAGTTCACCGCGGGCCTCTACATCGCGTACGGGCGCAGCCCGCTGCCCGAGTGCACCGACTACGCCAACTCGCTGCAGCGGGCGACGGCGGACTGGGTGAGGAACGCGGCCCCGAACGGGGCCGGGACCACGGCCGGCCTGCTCGGCTACATGTTCTGGGCGGCGGAGAAGCCCTCCACGCGCGGCCTCGGCACCCAGGAGCCGGACGGCTGCGAGGCCGGCGTCGGCGCGGGCGCCACGGCCTTCGGAGTCCAGACCCCGATGGGACCGCTGCGGCAGAGCTGATCAGCGCGGTCCCGGCCTCCACGGCGGCCGGGGCCGGTCAGCCGGAGTAGTAGTGGTGGCGGGCCTGGAGGATCTTCACTTCCTTCTCGTCGGCCCGGTAGACCAGCCGGTGCTCGTCGTCGATCCGCCGGGACCAGTAGCCGGAAAGGTCGCCCCTGAGGGGCTCGGGCTTGCCGATGCCGGTGAACGGATCGCGCTGGATCTCGCCGATCAGGCGGGTGATGCGGCGAGCCGTCTTCCTGTCGGAGCCGAGCCAGAAGAGGAAGTCCTCCCAGGCCGCCGGGTCGAAGTGGACACTCCTCACTCCTCGCCTCCGGCCAGCTCCTGGAGTTCGTCGAGCGTCCGCGTGATCTGAACGGAGCCCGCCCGGTCCCGGTCGACGGCTTCCATGAGGCGCCGGGCGTTCGCCGGGGTGCGCAGGAGGTAGATCGTCTCCTGCCAGGAGTCGTAGTCGTCGGCGGACATCAGGACGGCGTCGCCGCCCTTGGAACTGATCCGGACCGGGGTGTGGTCGTCGTTGACGCGCTTGATCAGGGGGAAGAGGTTCTGGCGAGCCTCGCTGGCGCTTATGGTCATGACCCTTGCTCCCTGTCGTACGAGGTTCCGGTACCTCTAATGTACCGTTTTCCGGTACCGATAGTGGTCAGACACAGCGCGAGCGCCACGGCCGCCGCCGTCGGCGGGATCACGTAGCCGTACGTCGTCGAGGGTGCGTGTTCCGCGAGCCAGCCGCCCGTGGCCGAGCCGGTCGCGATGCCGCCGAGCAGGGCGGTGACCGCGAGCGTCATGCCCTCGTTGAGGCGGCCCGGCGGGGTGAGCCGCTGGATCAGGCCCATGCCCGTGAGCATCGTCGGGGCGATCGCCATGCCCGCCGCGAGCAGGGCGGCCGCGAGGGCGAGGAGCGAGCCGCCGGCGGCGGCGAGGAGCGGGAGGGCCATCAGGGCGGTCATCGCGGCCAGGCAGGCGGCGAGCGGGGCCGTGCGGCGGGCGCGGCCGTAGAGCAGGCCGGCCGCGGCGGATCCGGCGGCCTGGAGGGCGAGCACCGGGCCCGCGACGGGACCGTTCACGTGCGCGAGGGTGACCACCTCCATCGCGCCGAAGACCGCGCCGGTGGCGAGGAAGACCGCGAGCAGGGCGGGCATGCCCGGGGCGCGCAGCGGGGAACCGGCCGCGGTGCGCGGGGCGACCGGCGGTTCGGTGGCCCGCTGGGCGGCGAAGAACAGCATTCCGGAGAGGAAGAGGAGCGCGGCGACGAGCGTGCCCGCCTCAGGGAAGAGCGCCGAGCAGAGGAACGCGGCCAGGACGGGCCCGAGCATGAAGCACAGCTCGTCGGCGGCCTGTTCGAAGGCGTTCGCGGTGTGCAGGGCGCCCGGGTCGGCCCGGAGCAGATGCGCCCAGCGGGCCCGCGACATGCCGCCCGTGTTGGGCGCGGTGGCGCCGAGCACGGCGGCGGCGAACAACGTCCACGCGGGCGCCTGGGCGTGGGCGCACAGCAGCAGCACCAGCTGTCCGAGGACGGCCCAGGCCGTGGCGGGGACCGCGACCCTGGCCTGGCCGTGCCGGTCGACGAGCCGGGCGATCCAGGGCGCGGTGAGGGCGCCCGCGAGCAGGCCGGCGGCGCTGACGGCCCCGGCGAGGGCGTAGGAGCCGTACGATCCGGCGATCATCACGACGGCGCTGACGCCGAACATGCCCGCGGGCAGCCGGGCGATCAGGTTGCCGGCGGTGAAGGCACGGGTGCCGGGGAGGGCGAAGAGGCGGAGGTAGGGGCTGGTGGGAGCGGCGCGTTCCACGTAGCGGGGCGCCAGAGCGGGGCCGGCAGGCGTCAGCGTCAGGTCGGATGGCGGCATGGACCCAGGCTCCGTTGGCATGACCCTGGCGGTCCAACACCTATTCCGTGGCGATTGACTCACTCCTGTTGTTAATGTGCGGCGGTGACCCGACCGGACGACCTCGACCCCCGCCTCCTGCGCGCCTTCCTCGCCGTCGCCGAGGACCTCCACTTCACCCGCGCCGCCGGCCGGCTCCTCGTCGCCCAGCAGGCCCTCAGCCGGGACATCCGCCGGCTCGAACGCACGCTGGGCGCCGAGCTGTTCGTGCGCACCACCCGCCAGGTCGCGCTCACCCCGGACGGCGAACGGCTCCTGCCGTACGCGCGCCGGGTCCTCGCCGCGTACGACGAACTCGCCGAGGCCTTCCGCGGCGCACCGCGCCCGCTGCTCGTCGACCTCAACAGCGCGGGCCTCGGACACGAGCGGGTCCTCCACCGCGCCCGCGAACTCGCCCCGGACATCGAGCTGATGGCCCGCTACGAGAGCGGACTCACCGGCGCCGCACGCGAGATCGTCGCCGGTCGGCTCGACGCCTCCTTCGGGCGGTACGGCGGGCTCGCGCCGGCTCTCCGGGCCGGTCTGGAGGCGCAGTTCGTCGGGTACGAGCCGATGGCCGTGCTGCTGCCCGAGGGCGACCCGCTGGCCGGGCTCCCCGAGGTGCCGCTGGACGCGCTCGCCGGCCGTGACGTCTACGCCGGCGCCGGCAACGACCGCACGCCCGAGTGGACCGGATTCGCCGAGCTCCTCTTCGCCGGGCGGGGCATCCGCGTCGCCGCGCCCGCGCCGCTCGCCGTCGGCAAGGAGGAGTTCCGCCGGATCATGGCCAAGGCCCCGACCCCGGTCCTCGCCGTGGTCGGCTTCCCGCCCATGCCGGGCAGCGTCCTGCGTCCCCTCGTCGACCCCGTGCCCCTGTCACCCGTGAGCCTGGTGTGGCGCAAGGGCCTGCGGCACCCCGGAATCGACGCCCTGCGCCGGGCCGCCGCCGAGCTCGCCGTCCGCGAGGGCCGGCACGCCCGCCCGGCCGGCTCCTGGCTGCCGGAGGGCGAAATCCTCGGGAGCGACCCAGGGGCGCTCACAGCGGGCCCGCGCTCCGGGTGAGAGCAAGGTTCCGCACCCGTCACTTCCCGCCACCGCCCTGAAACGCGCGCTTCCTAGCGTCGGCCGTACAGGAAGACGACACAGCGGAGCACAGCGGAGGTGCGGGATGGGCGGTCGGTGGATCGAACGCTGGGAGCCGGAGGACGAGACCTTCTGGCGTGAGCAGGGCGAGCGGATCGCGCGCCGGAACCTGTGGTTCTCGGTGCTCGCCGAGCACATCGGCTTCTCCGTCTGGAGCCTGTGGTCCGTCATGGTGCTCTTCATGGGACCGCAGTACGGCGTCGACCCGGCGGGCAAGTTCTTCCTGATCGCAACCGCCACCCTCGTCGGCGCCTTCATCCGCGTCCCGTACACCTTCGCCGTCGCCCGCTTCGGCGGCCGCAACTGGACGGTGATCAGCGCCCTGCTGCTCCTGCTGCCGACCGGGCTCGCCTTCGCGGTGATGGAGCCGGGCACCTCGTACGGCACCTTCCTTCTCGTCGCGGCCCTCACCGGCATCGGCGGCGGCAACTTCGCCTCCTCCATGACCAACATCAACGCCTTCTTCCCGCTGCGGAAGAAGGGCTGGGCGCTGGGGCTCAACGCGGGCGGCGGCAACATCGGCGTGCCCGTCGTCCAGCTCGTCGGCCTCCTCGTCATCGGCACCGCCGGCGCCATGCACCCGAGGATCGTGCTGGGCGTCTACCTGCCGCTGATCGCCGTCGCCGCCCTGTGCGCCGCCCTCTTCATGGACAACCTGGCCCCCGTCAGGAACGACACCGGCGCGGTGCGGGAGGCCGTGAAGGCCCGCCACACCTGGATCATGGCCTTCCTCTACATCGGCACCTTCGGCTCCTTCATCGGCTACAGCTTCGCCTTCGGCCTGGTCCTCCAGACCCAGTTCGGCCGCACCCCGCTCCAGGCCGCCTCGCTCACCTTCGTCGGCCCGCTGCTCGGCTCGCTCGTCCGGCCCGTCGGCGGCTGGCTCGCCGACAAGCACGGCGGCGCCCGGATCACCCTCCTCACCTTCGCGGCGATGGCCGTCGCCGCCGGGATCGTCCTCTACGCCTCCGTCGTGGAGTCGCTCACGGTCTTCCTGGTCGGCTTCATCGGGCTCTTCGCGCTCAGCGGCCTCGGCAACGGCTCCACGTACAAGATGATCCCGGCGATCTTCCTCACCCAGGGCCACAGCAAGGGCCTCACGGGCGAGGCGGCGGAGGCGTACGGGCGGCGGCTCTCCGGCGCCTCCATGGGCCTCATCGGCGCCGTCGGCGCGCTCGGCGGCCTCGGCATCAACCTCGCCTTCCGCCAGTCGTTCCTCACCGTCGGCTCCGGCACCGGCGCCTTCGTCGCCTTCCTGCTCTTCTACGCGGCGTGCATGACCGTCACCTGGGCGGTATACCTTCGCCGGCCGGCCGCCGTGGCGCCCGTACCGGACACGGCCGCCGGTGTGGAGCCGGACCGCGCACCCGCCGAGGTGTGAGTCACAGTGGCCCCGCACGGCCGTAACGACCAGGAAATAATGGTGAACCGAGACCGACACGCGACCCCGGCAGTCTCGGCCGACAGGGACGAGCACGACAGGGGCGACGACATGGACGAGCGGCAGGAACAGGGCCACGGGCCGCTGGCGGGTTTCACCGTCGGGGTCACGGCGGCACGGCGCGCCGACGAGCTGATCGCGCTGCTGCGCCGCCGGGGCGCGGGCGTGGTGCACGGTCCCGCGCTGCGGATCGTGCCCCTCGCCGACGACACCGAACTCCTCGCCGCCACCAAGGACCTCATCGACCACGCCCCGGACGTCGTCGTCGCCACCACGGCGATCGGCTTCCGCGGCTGGGTCGAGGCGGCCGACGGGTGGGGGCACGGCGAACAGCTCCTCGACCGGCTGCGCGGCGTCGAACTCCTCGCCCGCGGCCCCAAGGTGAAGGGCGCCGTCCGGGCGGCCGGGCTCACCGAGTCCTGGTCGCCCTCGTCCGAGTCGATGGCCGAGGTCCTCGACCGGCTGCTCGGCGAGGGCGTCGCGGGCCGGCGGATCGCGCTCCAGCTGCACGGGGAGCCGCTGCCCGGCTTCGTCGAGGCGCTGGTCGCGGCCGGCGCCGAGGTCGTGCCCGTACCCGTCTACCGCTGGATGCCGCCCGAGGACATCGGCCCGCTGGACCGGCTGCTCGACGCGACCGTCGCCCGCGCCCTGGACGCGGTGACCTTCACCAGCGCCCCGGCCGCCGCCTCGCTCATCGACCGGGCACGCGAACGCGGGCTGCTCGACGAGCTGGTGACGGCACTGCGGCACGACGTGCTCGCCGTGTGCGTGGGCCCGGTGACGGCGCTGCCGCTGCAGGGCCTGGACATCGACACCCACCAGCCGGAACGCTTCCGGCTCGGCCCGCTCGTCCAGCTGCTCTGCACGGAACTGCCCGCCCGGGCCCGGGTCCTGCCGGTGGCGGGCCACCACGTCGAGATCCGCGGCCACGCCGTCCTCGTCGACGGCGCGCTGCGCCCGGTGCCGCCCGCCGGGATGGCCCTCCTCGGGCTGCTCGCCCGCCGCCCCGGCTGGGTGGTCGGCCGCCCCGAGCTGCTGCGCGCGCTGCCCGGCGCGGGCCGGGACGAGCACGCCGTGGAGACGGCGATGGCCCGGCTGCGCACCTCGCTCGGCACGCCCAAGCTGATCCAGACGGTGGTGAAGCGCGGCTACCGGCTGGCGCTCGACCCGGCGGCGGACACGAAGTACGGGGACGGGGCCTAGGGCCTGCCCGGCGTGGGCGGGGCGGGTGCGGGCGGATGTCGAAGGCGCGGGAGTCGCGGGCGGAGGCCGGTGGCGCAGGCGGAGGCCGGTGGCGCAGGCGGAGGCCGGAGGCGTGGGCAGGGCGCGGGCGTCTACCGTACGCGGATGACCACGAGCATGATCAGGATCAGACCCGCGGATCCCGGATCCGCCGCCGACGCCGCCGCGCTCGCCGCCGCCCTGCTCCGCAACCGGGCCCATATGCGCCCCTTCGAGCCGGAACGGGCGGAGGCGTACTACACGCCCGAGGCCCAGGCGGGCCGGCTCGCCGACGGCGGGCGGCGCTGGTTCGCGGTGGACGGGGAGCGGATCGTCGGGTCGGCGACGCTGTCCGGGATCGTCCTGGGACCCTTCCGCAGCGCCTCGCTCGGCTACTGGGTGGACGGGGAGTACACGGGCCGGGGCGTGGCCACCGGCCTGACGGAGGAGGTCTGCCGCGCCGCGCGCGAGGAGCTCGGCCTCCACCGGATCGAGGCGTGCACGCTTCTCGACAACCACGCCTCGCAGCGTGTCCTCGCCAAGTGCGGCTTCACCCGGATCGGGACGGCTCCGGACTACCTCCACATCGCCGGTGCCTGGCGCGAGCACCATCTCTTCCAGCGGATCCTGCACGACGACCCGCCGCCGGTCGGCTAGCGGGAGCCTTCCGGGGGCCTGGTCGCTGCCCGCAGCACCGGGGCGCGGACGTGGGACCTCTGGAGGCCGGGGCGGAAGATCATGATGATCATGCGGGCGCCCGGGGCGGTGAGCGGCTGGGCGGCGCAGATCGTGACGTGTCCGGGGCCCAGGAGGGCGTGGCGCAGCGGGCGTTCGTCGCCGTCGGGGGAGATGTGGAAGCCGCCTGCCTCCCACAGCGGGCCGAGGAAGGGCTCGGCCCGCACCTCCCGCTCGATCGCCCGCAGGGTCTCGTCCTCGGGGCGCGCGGCGAGCGCGGCGCGCAGTTGGGGCAGGATCAGCGGGGCCCACACGGTGTGCCAGTCGATGAGGGTGTCCTCCCGCGCGCTCTCGTCCAGGAGCATCCACCGGATGGTGTTCGCGGGAGCCCGGCCGCCCGGGTACATCTCGGCGAAGTGCCGGTTGTGGGCCAGCAGGTTCCAGGAGGCGTCGGTGACGTACGCCATGTGGCCGATGCCGTCGACGGCCTCCTGCCAGGCGCCGGGGACCTCGAGCCCGGAGGACGGGTTGAGCGGGCCGGGCGGGTCGCCGATGCCCGCGTACCGGCAGAGCGAGACCCACTCCTGTTCGTTGAGGCGGAAGAGGCGGCCGACCTGCCGCAGGTAGTCGGCGGGCGGGTTCGGGTAGCGGCCGGTCTCCAGGCGGTTGTACGTGTCGACCGCGCGGCAGGTCAGCTCGTCCACCTGCTGCTGCGACAGGCCACGGGCACGCCGGCCGCGGCCTGTGGGCCGGGAGAGGCCGTGCGTTTCGGGGGCGATGAGCTCACGGCGCTCCTTGAGCAGTGCCCGTAGTGCCGTCCTGTTCACCTGGCCTCCCGAATTGTCCGCGTGCGAATTTGTAGGAAAAACGACCCGTAGATAATAGACAGTTCAACATTCATGCTGTGGGTGCCTCGCGCTGCGGTCCCGGTGGACCGCGCTGACCTGCGAGGACACCACGGACACCGGACAGCACTCCCCCGAGCGGTCCGGTTGTCGGTCGGCCCGGGCGGCTCCCCCGTACGCCCGGGCCGACCGCTGTCCGCGCCCTCCTACGGCCCTTCTCCGCGAGCCGGCCTGGCCGCCCTCCGCGGTCCGGGCTCGGCGGAACACCCCCTAGCCAGCTCCGCTCGCCAGGAGCACTCTGGTCCCGGCCCGCCCGGAGCCGGGTCCGCGCGGAGCAGGAGGTGGCAGGGGCATGACAGAAGGCTGGGACTCCGGACGCGTCTGCCTCGACCTCGCCGTCGCGCCCCTCGACAGCCCCGAGGCCCTGGCCGGCTTCCTCCGCGGCACCGGGCTCGTCCCGCCCGCCACCCGGCTGCGCACCCTCGACTCCCGCTGGCTCGGGCCCTTCCGTGAGCTGCGCGACTGCGTCGCCGGCCTCGTCGCCGCCCAGCTGGACGGCCGGCCGGCCCATCCCGCGGCCCTGGAGCTGCTCAACGCGCTGGCCGCCGCCTCCGCCCCGCCCGCGCCCCGCGCCGTACGCACCCGCTCCGGGACCCTGGTCCGCGCCCTCAGCGGCGAACCCGACTGCCGCGCCCTGCTCGCCGCGGTCGCCCGCGACGCCGTCGACCTGCTCACCGATCCGGCCGCCCGCGCACTGCTGCGCCGCTGCGAGGGACCCGGCTGCCGCCGCTGCTATCTGGACACCTCGCGGGGCCGGCGCCGCCGCTGGTGTTCGAGCGCGGCGTGCGGCAACCGCGCCCGGGTCGCCCGGCACCGCGCCGCGCATCCCCGGACCGGCCGCCGCCAGGCCTGACATATCGCCCCCTGGTGGCGTACGCTCGACGGCTGCCCAGTGCACGTCAGAAGGGGGCCCGGTGGCCGCGCAGGAAGCCGTCGACACGGTCAGAGACCGTGAGATCGGTGTCGAACAGGAACATCTGGATCAGGTCTACCGCCGCCTCGAGGAGAAGATCCACGAGGCCGAGTTCCTGATGCAGGACGCCGCGCAGCGGGGCCAGGTCGGTACGCCCGGCGCCCTCGCCGAGCGCGACGCCCAGGTGTTCCGGGCCGGCATCCACCTCAACCGGCTCAACAACGAGTTCGAGGACTTCCTCTTCGGCCGCATCGACCTCCTCCACGGGAAGGACGGCAAGAAGGGCCCCGACGGCGCGTTCACCTCCGTCGAACCCGCCGCGGACGCCGTGCGCCCGGACAACACCGCCGAGATCGGCGAGACCCTGCACATCGGCCGCATCGGCGTCCTCGACGCCGACTACGCCCCGCTCGTCATCGACTGGCGCGCCCCCGCCGCCGCCCCCTTCTACCGCTCCACGCCCGTCGACCCCGGCCGGGTCGTGCGCCGCCGCGTCATCCGCTCCAAGGGCCGCAAGGTCCTCGGCGTCGAGGACGACCTGATGCGCCCCGAGCTCAAGGCCACCCTCGACGGCCGCGAGCTGCCCGTCATCGGCGACGGCGCCCTCATGGCCGCGCTCGGCCAGGCCCGCGGCCACACCATGCGCGACATCGTCGCCTCCATCCAGGCCGAGCAGGACCTGGTCATCCGCGCTCCCGCCGCCTCCGTCACGTACGTCGAGGGCGGCCCCGGCACCGGCAAGACCGCCGTCGCCCTGCACCGCGCCGCCTACCTGCTCTACCAGGACCGGCGGCGCTACGCCGGCGGCATCCTCATCGTCTCGCCGACCCCGCTGCTCGTCTCGTACACCGAGGGCGTGCTGCCCTCGCTCGGCGAGGAGGGCCAGGTCGCCATCCGCGCCCTCGGCTCGCTGGTCGACGGCGCCGAGGCCGACGCGTACGACGAGCCCGCCGTCGCCCGCGTCAAGGGCTCCTCCCGCATGGTCGCCGTGCTGCGCAAGGCCGCCCGCGGCGCCCTGGAGACCCCCGCGCCCAAGGCCCAGCTCACGCTCGGCGAAGACGACGAGGCCGACGAGGCCGGGACCCCGGCGGCCCGCGCCGGCACGCCCACCCTCCTGCGCGTCGTCGCCTTCGGCCGCCGCCTGGAACTGGGCGCCGACGAGCTCCGGCGCATCCGGCAGAACGTGCTGTCCGGCACCGCCCCCGTCAACCTGCTCCGCCCGCGCGCCCGCCGGCTGCTGCTCGACGCGCTGTACGCCAGGTCCGGCGCCGCCGGCCGCCACAGCGACCCCGAGCTCGCCGCCGAACTGCGCTCCTCCTTCGACGAGGACGTGTCGACCGAGGACTCCTTCCTCGGCTTCCTCGACGCCTGGTGGCCCGAGCTCACCCCGCGCCAGGTGCTCGACGCGATGGCCGACGAGAAGCGGCTCGGCCGCTGGGCGCGCCGGATCCTCAACCCGGGCGAGGTCCGCCGGCTCGCCCGCTCGCTGCGCCGCCCCGGGCTCTCCGTGCACGACGTGGCCCTGCTCGACGAGCTGAACACCCTGCTCGGCGCCCCGGCAAGGCCCCGCAAGAAGCGGGAGTACGACCCGCTGGACCAGCTCACCGGCCTGGAGGAGCTGATGCCGGTACGGGAGGAGACCCAGCGCGAGCGGGCCGAGCGGCTGGCCGCCGAGCGCACCGAGTACGCCCACGTCATCGTCGACGAGGCCCAGGACCTCACGCCCATGCAGTGGCGCATGGTCGGCCGCCGCGGCCGCCACGCCACCTGGACGGTCGTCGGCGACCCGGCCCAGTCCTCCTGGTCCGACCCGGACGAGGCCGCCGAGGCCCGTGACGAGGCCCTTGGCACCCGGCCCCGGCGCCGCTTCGAGCTCACCGTGAACTACCGCAACCCGGCCGAGATCGCCGAGCTCGCCGCGAGGGTGCTCGCGCTCGCGATGCCCGGCAAGGAATCGCCCAAGGCGGTCCGCTCCACGGGCGTCGAGCCCCGCTTCGTCGCGGTGGGGGAGAAGGGCGAGCTGGCCGAAACCGTACGGTCCGAGGCGGAGCGGCTGCTCGGCGAGGTGGACGGCACGGTCGGCGTCGTCGTCGCCATGGACCGGCGCGCCGAGGCCGCCCGCTGGCTCGACGGGCTCGGCGACCGGGTGGTGGCGCTCGGCTCCCTGGAGGCGAAGGGCCTGGAGTACGACGCCACGGTGGTCGTCTCGCCCGCGGAGATCGCGGACGAGTCGCCGGCCGGTCTGCGGGTGCTCTACGTGGCGCTGACCCGCTCCACGCAGGCGCTCTCGGTGATCTCGGGCGAGCGCGACCTGCCGGACACGGACGGCGTACCGGACCTGCTGCGGGACTGACGGCGTGAGCCTGACGGCGTGGCTGACGGCGTGAGCCTGACGGCGTGGGCGGACGGCGTGCGCCTGACGGCTGGGACGCGACTGCCGCCGGCCGGCGGGCGGCGCGGGGCTGATTTCGGTCAACCCGCGCCGCAGGAATCACTTCCCGGCCCGGTTTGTTAGCCTGGTCGTGACACCGGCTCGATCCAAGCCCCCGGGCCCAACCTTCGTCCCTTAGAGGGACCACTTGCCGCGAGGCGAGCATGGCGGGTCGGTGTCGCTTACGTGCGGAGAGGCCCTCGTCACCTTCGGGTGGCGGGGGCCTCTTCTGTTTCCCGCCCATCTCTCGTATGGTGGAAACTACTTTCCGAAAACGAAATGACCGTATTACCTGCTACCCGCAGGTAGGTGCGACGATCGGAGGGCGCCGCCCGGCGACCAGCCGGGCCGGCGTAGCAACGAAGCTAGGGAAAGCAGAGGAACACGGCCATGGCAACGGCGCCCAGCGTCTCGTACTCGATGACGGTCCGGCTCGAGGTGCCCGCGAGCGGCACCGCGGTCTCCCAGCTCACCACGGCGGTCGAGACCCACGGCGGCTCCGTCACCGGCCTCGACGTGACGGCCTCCGGGCACGAGAAGCTGCGCATCGACGTCACCATCGCCGCCACCTCCACGGCGCACGCCGACGAGATCGTCGAGCAGCTGAAGAACATCGAGGGCATCGTCGTCGGCAAGGTCTCCGACCGTACGTTCCTGATGCACCTCGGCGGCAAGATCGAGATGGCGTCCAAGCACCCCATCCGCAACCGTGACGACCTGTCCATGATCTACACCCCGGGCGTGGCCCGCGTGTGCATGGCGATCGCCGAGAACCCCGAGGACGCCCGCCGCCTCACCATCAAGCGCAACTCCGTCGCAGTCGTGACGGACGGCTCCGCCGTCCTCGGCCTCGGCAACATCGGCCCCAAGGCCGCCCTGCCCGTCATGGAGGGCAAGGCGGCCCTCTTCAAGCGCTTCGCCGGCATCGACGCCTGGCCGATCTGCCTGGACACCCAGGACACCGACGCCATCGTCGAGATCGTCAAGGCCATCGCCCCCGGCTTCGCGGGCATCAACCTGGAGGACATCTCCGCGCCGCGCTGCTTCGAGATCGAGGCCCGGCTGCGCGAGGCCCTCGACATCCCGGTCTTCCACGACGACCAGCACGGCACCGCCATCGTCGTGCTCGCCGCCCTGACCAACGCGCTGCGCGTGGTGGGCAAGGGCATCGGCGACGTACGGGTCGTCATGTCCGGTGCGGGCGCCGCCGGTACGGCCATCCTGAAGCTGCTGATCGCGGCCGGCGTCAAGCACGCCGTCGTCGCCGACATCCACGGCGTCGTCCACGCGGGCCGCGAGGACCTGGTCGCCGCCCCGGCCGACTCGCCGCTGCGCTGGATCGCCGACAACACCAACCCCGAGGGCGTCACCGGAACCCTCAAGCAGGCCGTCGTCGGCGCCGACGTCTTCATCGGCGTCTCCGCCCCCAACCTGCTCGGTGCGGACGACGTGGCCGCCATGGCCGAGGGCGCGATCGTGTTCGCGCTCGCGAACCCGGACCCCGAGGTCGACCCGGCGATCGCCCGTCAGACCGCCGCCGTCGTCGCCACCGGCCGTTCGGACTTCCCGAACCAGATCAACAACGTCCTGGTCTTCCCGGGCGTCTTCCGCGGTCTGCTCGACGCGCAGTCCCGGACGGTGAACACGGACATGATGCTGGCCGCCGCCAGTGCCCTGGCCGACGTCGTCTCCGAGGACGAGCTCAACCCGAACTACATCATTCCCTCGGTCTTCAACGACAAGGTCGCGGGAGCGGTCGCGGGCGCCGTGCGCAACGCGGCCAAGGCCGCGGGCGCCTGAGCCCCCGCAGCGGCCTCCGGGGCGGCCCCGGCGCGCGTGTCGCGGGTCGCCGCATCCCAAACCCGCCTTTAGGGTGGTAGTTCGGCTCCGCACCGTCCGTGCGGAGTCGACGCTACGTCACCATCGAGGGGCACTGGCGCTTTTCGTGTGACCCCAGAGGGTGCCGGATTGGCGTTCCCGCCGCTGGTGGGGGCAGGATGCGGTCTGGGCGCGAGGGTCTGTCACCAGACCCGGGTCCGGGCACTGTCCGAGGGCCCTGGCAGCATCGGCTTCGCAGTGCCCATCATGCGGCCCCGCCGCGTGGCCCGCCTCACAGGCAACCCGCCTCACAGGCAAGAAGAAATACGGGAGTAACGAAATGAACCGCAGTGAGCTGGTGGCCGCCCTGGCCGACCGCGCCGAGGTGACCCGCAAGGACGCCGACGCCGTGCTGGCCGCCTTCGCCGAGATCACCGGCGAGATCGTCGCCAAGGGCGACGAGAAGGTCACCATCCCCGGCTTCCTGACCTTCGAGCGCACCCACCGTGCCGCTCGCACCGCCCGGAACCCGCAGACCGGCGACCCGATCAACATCCCGGCCGGCTTCAGCGTCAAGGTCTCCGCGGGCTCCAAGCTCAAGGAAGCCGCCAAGGGCAAGTAAGCAGCCTGTAGGCAGCAGAAAGGGCGGCCACCCTGTCAGGGGGTGGCCGCCCTTCCGTTTGCCCTTCAGAGGCCGCGTACAGCCGCGTACGGCCGCGTACGGCCGCGTACGGCCGCTCAGACCAGCGCGCTGCCCGGGAGCTCGACCTTCGCGCCCAGCTCGACGAGCTTCTCCATGAAGTTCTCGTAGCCGCGGTTGATCAGGTCGATGCCGTGCACCCGGCTGGTGCCCTGGGCCGCGAGGGCGGCGATCAGGTACGAGAAGCCGCCGCGGAGGTCCGGGATGACCAGGTCGGCGCCCTGGAGCTTGGTCGGGCCGCTGACGACCGCCGAGTGCAGGAAGTTGCGCTGGCCGAAGCGGCAGTCCGAGCCGCCCAGGCACTCCCGGTACAGCTGGATGTGCGCACCCATCTGGTTCAGCGCCGAGGTGAAGCCGAGCCGCGACTCGTACACCGTCTCGTGGACGATCGACAGGCCCGAGGCCTGGGTCAGGGCCACCACCAGCGGCTGCTGCCAGTCGGTCTGGAAGCCGGGGTGCACGTCCGTCTCCAGGGCGATCGCGTTGAGCGAGCCGCCCGGGTGCCAGAAGCGGATGCCCTCGTCGTCGATCTCGAAGGCGCCGCCGACCTTCCGGTAGGTGTTGAGGAAGGTCATCATCGAGCGCTGCTGCGCGCCGCGCACGTAGATGTCGCCCTCGGTCGCGAGCGCCGCCGAGGCCCAGGACGCCGCCTCCAGGCGGTCGGAGAGGGCGTGGTGGTTGTAGCCGCCGAGCTTGTCCACACCGGTGATGCGGATGGTGCGGTCGGTGTCGATGGCGATGATCGCGCCCATCTTCTGCAGCACGCAGATGAGGTCCTCGATCTCCGGCTCGACCGCCGCGTTGGACAGCTCGGTGACGCCCTCGGCGAGGACGGCCGTGAGCAGCACCTGCTCCGTCGCGCCGACGGACGGGTACGGCAGGGCGATCTTGGTGCCGCGCAGCCGCTGCGGGGCCTCCAGGTACTGCCCGTCCGCCCGCTTCTCGATCGTCGCGCCGAACTTGCGCAGCACGTCGAAGTGGAAGTCGATCGGCCGGCCGCCGATGTCGCAGCCGCCCAGGCCCGGGATGAAGGCGTGGCCGAGGCGGTGCAGCAGCGGGCCGCAGAACAGGATCGGGATCCGGGAGGAGCCGGCGTGGGCGTCGATGTCGGCCACGTTGGCGGACTCGACGTGCGTCGGGTCGAGGATGAGCTCGCCCGGCTCCTCGCCGGGGCGGACCGTCACCCCGTGCAGCTGGAGCAGTCCGCGGACCACGCGGACGTCACGGATGTCGGGCACGTTGCGCAGTCGGCTCGGCTCGCTGCCGAGCAGGGCGGCGACCATCGCCTTGGGCACGAGGTTCTTCGCGCCGCGGACGCGGATCTCGCCCTCCAGCGGGGTTCCGCCGTGGACAAGCAGGACATCGTCTGTGCCGGTCATGAATCTCGCGTTCCGGGTCGTCGGTCGGGTGGCCAGAGAAAAGAGTAAGGGGCCAGGAGACCTCACTTGTGTGGCTCGGGGGGCCCGGCGAACGTAATGAATTCGGCACAACACCCTCCGTCCCCGTGATCTTGCGGAGCGTTACCGTCCGCTTCTCCCCGGCCCTGCTTCCGCGCCGCACGCCCCGGCCCGGCCCGGTCCCGGCTGACCTGCGTCGGCGCCCGCCTACCCCGGACCCGTGCGGACAACCCCCGCGAACGCCGAAAGTGCGGAATCATGTGTCGCATGACCGAGGTGTCCTCGCTCACAGGCCGGCTGCTCGTCGCCACCCCCGCGCTGGCGGATCCCAACTTCGACCGCGCGGTGGTCCTGCTGCTCGACCACGACGACGAGGGCTCTCTCGGCGTGGTCCTCAACCGCCCGACCCCGGTGACCGTCGGCGACATCCTCGCCCCTTGGGCCGCCCTGGCCGGCGAGCCCGGCGTCGTCTTCCAGGGCGGCCCGGTCTCCCTCGACGCCGCCCTCGGCATCGCCGTCATCCCCGGCGACGAGGGCCCGCTCGGCTGGCGCCGGGTGTACGGCGCCATCGGCCTGGTCGACCTGGAGACCCCGCCCGAGCTCCTCGGCCCGGCCATCGGCGCCCTGCGCATCTTCGCCGGCTACGCGGGCTGGGGCCCCGGCCAGCTGGAGGCCGAGCTGCGCGACGGCGCCTGGTACGTGGTCGAGTCCGAACCCGGCGACGTCTCCTCCCCGCGCCCCGACACCCTCTGGCGCCAGGTCCTCCGCCGCCAGCGCGGCGAACTCGCGATGGTCGCGACGTACCCGGACGACCCTTCGCTGAACTGAGCCCCGCGTCTTTCAGTACGCTTGGGTCCTATGAGCACTCTCGAGCCCGAGCGCGGGGCAGGTACGGGGACCCTCGTCGAGCCGACGCCGCAGGTGTCCCACGGTGACGGCGACCACGAGCGCTACGCCCACTACGTCCAGAAGGACAAGATCATGGCGAGCGCCCTCGACGGCACTCCCGTGGTGGCACTGTGCGGCAAGGTCTGGGTACCGGGGCGCGATCCCAAGAAGTACCCGGTCTGCCCGATGTGCAAGGAGATCTACGACTCCATGGGGTCGGGCGGCGACAAGGACAAGGGCGGCAAGGACGGCAAGTAGTCCGGACTTCCGCGGTCGGGACGGTCCCCGGCACGCGTACCAGTCACTGGTGCGCGCGCCGGGGACCGTTCTCGTTTCCGGGCCGTCCGTCCGGGGCGCGGAGCGGGCTGCGGAGTGGGTCGCGGAGTCGTGCGGAGTGGGGCGGACCGGGGCGGAGTGGTCGAGACCACTTGTCGTCGCGGTGGTCCGGCCCTAACCTCACGCGTGTTGTGCACTGCGAAACGCTCGTTGCGTATGTTGCAACGCTGCTTGGAGGGGAACCGCCGTGAAGCTTCCTGCCCGCATCGCCGTAGCCACCGCCCTCGTCACCCTCACCGCCTGCGCCCCGCAGACCTCCGGCGGCCCCGCCGCCACCGACGACAAGACCGGCACCCTGCGCGTCTGGCTCTTCCAGGAGGTCGCCAACAAGCCCAAGGAACAGGTCGTCGACCGGGTCGTCGCCGCCTTCGAGCAGCGGCACCGGGGCGCGAAGGTGGAGGTCGAGTACATCCCCGTCGAGACCCGCGCCCAGCGCGTCAAGGCCGCCTTCAACGACCCCGCCTCCGCGCCCGACCTCGTCGAGTACGGCAACACCGACACCGCCGGATACGTCAAGGACGGCGGACTCGCCGACGTCACCGCCGAGTTCGCCGCCTGGCCCGAGGCCCAGGACACCGACCCCACCGCCAGGGCCTCCGTCACCGTCGGCGGAAAGGTGTACGGCGCCCCCTTCTTCGTCGGCGTCCGCGCCCTCTACTACCGCACCGACGTCTTCCGGGAACTCGGCCTCGCCGCGCCCAAGACCCAGGACGAGCTGATCGCGACCGCGAAGAAGGTCCGCAAGGCCCGGCCCGAGCTGTACGGGGTCGCGGTCGGCGGCGCGTACACCTACGGCGCCCTGCCCTTCGTCTGGGCCCACGGCGGCGAACTCGCCACCGCCGAAGGGAACTCGTACCGGTCGGCGATCAACAGCGAGGCCGCCCGCAAGGGCATCACCGCCTACACCTCCCTCTTCGGCGACGACAACTGCCCGGCCGCCAAGTGCGCCCAGATGGGCGGCAACGCCACCGTCACCGCCTTCGCCTCCGGCAAGGCGGCCATGGCCATCGGCGGAGACTTCAGCCACGCGGCCGTCGAGGCCGGCGCGGTCAAGGGCAGGTACGCGGTCGTGCCGCTGCCCGGCACCACGCCCGGATCCATCGCACCCGCCTTCGCCGGCGGCAACAACATCGGCGTCCTGAGGAGCACCACCCACCGCACCCTCGCCGTCGACCTCATGAAGGCCCTCGCCGGCAAGGACACCCAGGCCCGCCTCTTCGACGCGCTCGGCTTCCTGCCCACGTACACCGACGTGCGCCGGCGGGCCGCGGAGAGGCAGCCGTTCGTGAAGCCGTTCATCGACTCCCTCGGCGCCGACGCCAGGTTCGTCCCCGCCTCGGCGGCCTGGGGCCGGATCGACGCCTCGCTCGTGCTGCCGACGATGTTCCAGGAGGTCGTCAGCGGCCGAAAGGACGTCAGGACGGCGTCGGACGAGGCCGCGAAGAAGATGGACGCGGCCTTCGCGGCGGCGGGCTGAGGCGTACGAGATGACCCTCACGGCACCCCGTACGGCGAGACCCGCCCCCACGCGGCCCCCGCGCCCCGCGCCACGGCGGACCGCCCGCCGCACCGGCTCCGCCCGGACGCCCTGGCTCTGTCTGCTCCCCGCCCTCGTCGTCCTCGGCGGGCTCCTCGTCTACCCCCTCTACCAGCTCGGCCTGATCTCGTTCCTGGATTACACCCAGGCCCAGGTCAGCGGCGGCCGCCCCACCTCCTTCCAGGGCCTCGGCAACTACACCGCCCTCTTCTCCGACCCCCGGTTCCGGCAGGTCCTCCTCGCCACCGTCCTCTTCGCCGCCGCCTGCGTCGTCGCCACCCTCGCCGTCGGCTGCGCCCTCGCCGTCCTCCTCACCCGCGTCCGCGCCCTGCCCCGGCTCGCCCTGATGCTCGCCGCGCTCGGCGCCTGGGCCACCCCCGCCGTCACCGGCTCCACCGTCTGGGTCTTCCTCTTCGACCCCGACCACGGCCCGGTCAACCGGATCCTCGGCCTCGGCGACTTCTCGTGGACGTACGGGCGCTACAGCGCCTTCGCGCTGGTCCTCATGGAGGTCGTCTGGTGCTCGTTTCCCTTCGTGATGGTCACCGTCTACGCGGGCATCAGAGCCGTCCCGGCCGAGGTCCTGGAGGCCGCCGCCCTCGACGGCGCGTCACCGTGGCGCACCTGGCGCTCCGTCACGGCGCCGATGCTGCGCCCGATCCTGGTCGTCGTCACGATCCAGTCGGTCATCTGGGACTTCAAGATCTTCACCCAGATCTACGTGATGACGGGAGGCGGCGGCATCGCCGGCCAGAACCTCGTCCTCAACGTGTACGCCTACCAGACGGCCTTCGCCTCGTCCCAGTACGGCCTCGGCTCCGCCATCGGCGTCGTGATGCTGCTGATCCTGCTGGCGGTGACCCTGGTCCACCTCCGGCTGATGCGCCGCCAGGGAGAGGACCTGTGAGGCCCGTGAAGCCGCCGGAGCCCGTGAGGTGCGGGGGACAAGTGCGGGCCGTGAGCGCCCTCCGCGTCCCCGGAGTCCGCAGGCCCGGGCGGCTCGCTGCCGAGGCCGCGGCCCTGCTCGTCGCCGCCGCGGTCGCCTTCCCGCTGTACTGGATGGTCCTCTCCGCCCTCAAACCGGCCGGCGAGATCCAGTCGGTCCGGCCCCGGCCGTGGACCCTCTCCCCGTCCCTCGACTCCTTCCGCCGGGTCTTCGCACAGCAGGACTTCGGCCGCTACTTCCTCAACTCGCTGCTCGTCGCCGGCACGGTGGTCCTCGCCTCCGCCGTCATCGCCTTCCTCGCGGCGACCGCCGTCACCCGGTTCCGCTTCCGCTTCCGGACCACCCTGCTCGTGATGTTCCTGGTCGCGCAGATGGTCCCCGTCGAGGCCCTGGCCATCCCGCTGTTCTTCCTCATGCGCGACCTCGGACAGCTCAACACCCTGGGCTCGCTGGTCCTCCCGCACCTCGCCTTCTCGCTGCCCTTCGCCGTCTGGATGCTGCGGGGCTTCGTGCAGGCGGTGCCCGAGGCGCTGGAGGAACAGGCGATGATCGACGGCGCGAGCCGCACCCGCTTCCTGTGGCAGATCCTCTTCCCGCTGGTCCTCCCGGGGCTCGTCGCGACGAGCGTCTTCTCCTTCATCTCGACCTGGAACGACTTCCTCTTCGCGAAGTCCTTCATCATCAGCGACACCTCGCAGTCGACCCTGCCGATGGCGCTGCTCGTCTTCTTCAAGCCCGACGAGAACGACTGGGGAGGCATCATGGCCGGCTCGACCGTGATGACGGTCCCGGTGCTCGTCTTCTTCGTACTCGTACAGCGCCGCCTGGTCTCGGGACTCGGCGGGGCGGTGAAGGACTGACCCGATGCTTTCCGAACTGGACCTGATTCCCGCACCGCTCGCCGCGGACGTCCGCGCCGGCGCACCCGGCTGCTTCTCCCTCGGCGAGCGCACCACCATCGACGCGGGGCCCGGCACCCACGACACCGCCCGCTGGCTGCGGGCGACGCTCGGCGCCGCGACCGGCCTGCCGCTGGCCGACGGCTCCGGCCCGCACGCGATCCGGCTGCGGATCAGCGCGGACGTGGCGCGGGAGCACGGCCCCGAGGGCTATCTGCTGTCCACCGACGGCTCGGTCGCCGACGTGGCGGTCGCCGTCGAGGGCGGCGGCCCCGCCGGAGTGTTCTGGGCGGCCCAGACCCTCAGACAGCTCCTCGGGCCCGACGCCCACCGCAAGGCGCGCCTGGTGCGCGGCGAGCGCGACTGGGACCTGCCCGTGGTCACCGTCACGGACGCGCCCCGCTTCCCCTGGCGAGGCCTCATGCTCGACGTCGCCCGCCACTTCATGCCCAAGGACGACGTCCTGCGCCAACTCGACCTGATGGCCGCGCACAAGCTGAACGTGCTGCACCTGCACCTCACCGACGACCAGGGCTGGCGCGTCGAGATCAGACGGCACCCGCGGCTCACCGAGGTCGGGGCCTGGCGGGCGCGGAGCAAGTGGGGGCACCGGGCGTCGCCGCTGTGGAACGAGACGCCGCACGGCGGCCACTACACGCAGGACGACATCCGCGAGATCGTCGCCTACGCCGCCGACCGGCATATCTCGGTCGTCCCCGAGATCGACGTGCCCGGCCACTCGCAGGCCGCCATCGCCGCGTATCCCGAACTCGGCAACACCGACGTCATCGACACCACCGCCCTCTCCGTCTGGGACACCTGGGGAGTCAGTCCGAACGTACTCGCCCCCACTGACAAGGTCCTCCGCTTCTACGAGGGCGTGCTGGAGGAGGTCCTCGACCTCTTCCCGGCGGACACCTCGCCCTTCGTCCACATCGGCGGCGACGAGTGCCCCAAGGACCAGTGGAAGGCCTCGCCCGCCGCCCAGGCCCGGATCAAGGAGCTGGGCGTCGGCGACGAGGACGGGCTCCAGTCCTGGTTCGTCCGGCACTTCGACCGCTGGCTCGCCGAGCGCGGCCGCCGGCTCATCGGCTGGGACGAGATCCTGGAGGGCGGACTCGCACCCGGCGCCGCCGTGTCCTCCTGGCGCGGCTACGCGGGCGGGATCGCCGCCGCCGAGGCCGGCCACGACGTGGTGATGTGCCCCGAGCAGCACGTCTACCTGGACCACCGTCAGGCGCCCGGCGACGACGAGCCGATGCCCATCGGTCACGTGCGGACGCTCGCGGACGTCTACCGCTTCGAGCCCGTCCCGCCCGGCCTGTCCGAAGCGGCGGCGGCCCACGTCATGGGCACCCAGGCCAACCTGTGGACCGAGGTGACGGAGAACCGGGCCCGCGTCGACTACCAGACACATCCCCGCCTCGCCGCCTTCGCCGAGGTCGCCTGGTCCCGGCTGCCCGCCCCCGACGCACGGGATCTCGCCGACTTCGAGCGCCGCATGACCGCCCACTACCGGCGTCTCGACGCCCTCGGCGTCGACTACCGGCCGCCCTCCGGCCCCCGCCCCTGGCAGCGCCGCCCCGGCGTCCTCGGCCGTCCCCTCGACGGGGCGCCCCCGAACGTGTGACGGCACCTATCGCCCCGGTGTCACCCAAGAGCGGCAAAACGGAAGTCCCGGTCCCCGGCGGGGCCTCCCGGCATCCTGGACGGAACCGTCCTTCGCGGACCCTCGCGACGTACGGCTCGGAAGATGTGCCAGAGTTGCCACGTCCGGGCTGTGAGCACGTACGGTACGCCCACACAGGCGTGACACAGGCGTGACAGCCGGGGACGGTCGGGGATCACCGGGACACCGGGAAGGGGCAGCGGGTTGACCACGCACGCACCACAGACGGCATCACGGGCGGCGCGAGCCGTGACGCTGCCCGCCTCGCTCGACGAGGCCGTGGCGGCGCTCACGGCCATGCCGGCCGCCGTTCCCGTGGCCGGCGGCACCGACCTGATGGCCGCCGTCAACCGCGGGCAGCTGCGACCCGCCGGACTCGTCGGACTCGGCCGGATCAACGAGATCCGCGGCTGGCAGTACCAGGACGGCCACGCCCTGCTCGGCGCGGGCCTCACCCACGCCCGGATGGGCCGCCCCGACTTCGCGGCCCTCATCCCGGCCCTGGCCGCCGCCTCGCGCGTCGCGGGCCCGCCGCAGATCCGCAACGCGGGCACCCTCGGCGGCAACATCGTCTCCGCCGCGCCCACCGGCGACTCCCTGCCGGTGCTCGCCGCCCTGGAGGCCGACCTGGTCGTCGTGGGCCCGCTCGGCACCCGCGAGCTGCCCGTCGGCCACCTTCTGGCCGGCCGCGACATGCTGGCGCCCGGCGAGCTCGTCGCCTTCGTGCGCGTCCCGCTGCTGCACGCCCCGCAGGTCTTCCTCAAGGCCACCGGCCGCACCGGCCCGGCCCGCGCCACCGCCTCCGTCGCCGTCGTCCTCGACCCGGCGCGCCGGGGGGTGCGCTGCGCGGTCGGCGCGATCGCGCCGATGCCGCTGCGGCCCCTTGAGGCGGAGCAGTGGATCGCCTCGCTGGTGGACTGGGACGCGGAGCGGGGACTGGCACCGGAGGCGCTGACGGCGTTCGGCGAGTACGTCGCCGCCGCGTGCATCCCGGACCCGGAGGGCGACGAGCCGTTGCCGCCCGCCGTACTGCACCTGCGGCGCACGGTCGCCGCGCTGTCCCGACGGGCACTGGGGAGGGCGCTGTCGTGAGCGACGAGACACAGGGGAACCACGGGGGCTCCGGCGGCCACGGGGGCCACGGAACGGGCGGCTGGGAGCCGATCCCGCAGAGCGAGGGCTACGACGGCGACGCCACGGCCTTCGTGCAGCTGCCGCCCGACTTCATGCTGGACGGCATCCCGCTGGAGGCGCCGGGCCACGGCTACGTGCCGCCGATGATCGTTCCGCTGACGCCCCTGGCGACGGCGGACCCGTCGGCGACGGGCACCTGGCCGGTGCAGCCGCCGGTGGCGGCGGAGCACGTACAGGAGCATGTGCAGGGCCCCGTGCGGCAGCCCGTACAGGAGCACGGGCAGGGGCATGGGCCAGGGCACGTACAGGGGCTCGTGAGGGAGCACGGCCAGGAGTACGCGCACGAGTACGCGCAGGAGGGCGGGTTCGAGGCTCCTGCGGGCGGGGCGGCTCCGGGCGGGGCGCCTGGACCCCTGGGTGCGGCGCCCGGATATGAGCCCGCGCCCGCGTACGAGCCCGCGCCCGGGTCGACCGGGCAGTGGACCATCCCGACGGTCGAGGACGGCGCGGACGGACTCGACGACTCGGGCGAGTACACGGCGTCCCGGCTCGCGCAGTACGCGAGCAGCGCGCCCGCGACCCTGCCGGGCGGCGCGCCGGCGCCGTGGGCGGTGACGGAGCCGGAGCCGGAGCCGGTCAGGGAACCGGAGCCGGTTGCGGTGGAGGCGGCGGTCACGGAGGCGGCGGAGCCCGCATCCGTACCCGTGTCCGTGCCCGTACCGGAGCCTGTGGACGTGGAGCCGCAGCCGGAGCCCGATACGGGCGACGCGGCCCACGCAGGCGAAACCGTCGGCGCCGGCGGCGCGGAGGGCGCCGAAAGCGCGGAGGGCGCGGATGGCGCGGACGGCGTCGACACCGCCGACACCGCCGACCGTGCGGACATCGGTGACATCCAGAACAGTCCGAACATCTGGGACAGTCGCGACAGCGACGAGCACCCCACCACCGCGTACACGCTGCGCGTGAACGGCGTCGACCGGCCCGTCACCGACTCCTGGATCGGCGAGTCGCTGCTCTACGTGCTGCGCGAGCGGCTCGGGCTCGCCGGGGCCAAGGACGGCTGCTCCCAGGGCGAGTGCGGCGCGTGCAACGTGCAGGTCGACGGCCGGCTCGTCGCCTCGTGCCTGGTCCCGGCGGCGACGGCGGCCGGTTCCGAGGTCCGGACGGTCGAGGGGCTGGCCGTGGACGGCGAGCCGTCCGACGTGCAGCGGGCCCTGGCGAAGTGCGGGGTGCAGTGCGGCTTCTGCATCCCGGGCATGGCCATGACCGTGCACGACCTGCTCGAGGGCAACCACGCGCCGACCGAGCTGGAGACCCGGCAGGCGCTGTGCGGCAACCTCTGCCGCTGCTCGGGCTACCGCGGCGTCCTCGACGCCGTGAACGAGATCGTCGCGGGGCGGGAGGCCGCGGCGGAGTCCGCGTCGTCGGCGTCGCCCTCGGACGAGACCGCCGCCCGTATCCCGCACCAGATTCCCCACCCGCACGACGGAGGCACGGCGTGAGCAGCGACCCGACGACCACGGAGCCCGAGGGCCTCGGCCTGGGTCTCGGCGTCTCGCTCCCGCAGGCCGACGCGCGGGCGAAGACCGAGGGCACCTTCCCGTACGCCTCCGACCTGTGGGCCGAGGGCCTGCTGTGGGCGGCGATCCTGCGCTCGCCGCACCCGCACGCCCGGATCGTGTCGATCGACACGTCGGCGGCGGCCGAGATGCCCGGCGTGCGGGCCGTGGTCACGCACGCCGACGTGCCGGGCGCCGCCACGTACGGCCGGCAGGTGGCCGACCGCCCGGTCTTCGCCTCCGACCTCGTCCGCCACCACGGCGAGGCGATCGCCGCCGTGGCCGCGGACCACCCGGACACGGCGCGGCTCGCGGCCGCCGCCATCGCGGTCGAGTACGAGGTCCTCGACCCGGTCACCGACCCCGAGAAGGCCTTCGCCGCCGCGCCGCTGCACCCCGACGGCAACCTGATCCGGCACATTCCGCTGCGCTTCGGGGACCCCGAGGTGACCGGCGAGGTGGTCGTCGAGGGCCTGTACCGGATCGGCCGGCAGGACACCGCGCCGATCGGCGCCGAGGCCGCGCTGGCCGTGCCCCGGCCGGACGGCGGCGTCGAGATCTACACGGCGTCGACCGACCCGCACACCGACCGCGACCTGGCCGCCGCCTGCTTCGGGCTGCCGCCCGAGCAGGTCAAGGTCGTCGTGACCGGCGTGCCCGGCGCCACCGGAGACCGTGAGGACCCGGGCTTCCAGATCCCGCTGGGCCTGCTCGCGCTCCGTACCGGCTGCCCGGTCAAGCTCGCCGCGACCCGCGAGGAGTCCTTCCTCGGCCACGCCCACCGTCACCCCACCCTGCTGCGCTACCGCCACCACGCGGACGCCGACGGACGGCTGGTGAAGGTCGAGGCCCAGATCCTGCTGGACGCCGGTGCGTACGCGGACTCCTCGTCCGAGTCGCTGGCGGCGGCCGTCTCCTTCGCCTGCGGGCCGTACGTCGTCCCGCACGCCTTCGTCGAGGGCTGGGCGATGCGCACCAACAACCCGCCGTCCGGCCACGTGCGGGGCGAGGGCGCGATGCAGGTGTGCGCGGCGTACGAGGCGCAGATGGACAAGCTCGCCGGGAAACTGGGCATGGACCCGGCGGAACTGAGGATGCGCAACGTCCTGGCGACCGGCGACATCCTGCCGACGGGCCAGACCGTGACCTGCCCCGCACCCGTCGCCGAACTCCTGGCAGCCGTCAGGGACTTCCCGCTCCCCGACCTCCCCATGGACTCCCCGGAGGAGGACTGGCTGCTGCCCGGCGGGCCGGACGGCGCGGGCGAGCCGGGCGCGGTGCGGCGCGGCGTCGGCTACGCGATCGGCATGGTGCACATGCTGGGCGCCGAGGGCACGGACGAGGTGTCGACGGCGACGGTACGGGTCCAGGACGGCGTGGCCACGGTCATCTGCGCGGCCGTGGACACGGGTTCGGGCTTCACGACGCTCGCCCGGCAGATCGTGCAGGAGACCCTGGGCGTGGACGAGGTCCACGTGGCCCCGGTCGACACCGACCAGCCGCCGGCCGGCCCGGCCACCCACGGCCGCCACACCTGGGTCTCGGGCGGCGCGGTCGAGCGCGCCGCGAAGATGGTCCGCACCCAGCTCCTCCAGCCCCTGGCCCACAAGTTCGGCATGTCGACCGAGCTGCTCCAGATCACCGACGGCAAGATCACCTCGTACGACGGCGTCCTGTCGACGACGGTCGCCGAGGCGATGGACGGCAAGGAACTCTGGGCCACCGCCCAGTGCCGTCCCCACCCGACCGAGCCGCTGGACGAGTCCGGCCAGGGCGACGCCTTCGTCGGCCTCGCCTTCTGCGCGATCCGCGCGGTCGTGGACGTCGACGTGGAACTGGGCGCGATCCGGGTCGTGGAGATGGCCGTCGCCCAGGACGTCGGCCGCGTCCTCAACCCGGCCCAGCTGGCCACCCGCATCGAGGCGGGCGTCACCCAGGGCGTCGGCGCGGCCCTCACCGAGAACCTCCGCACCTCCCGCGGCCTGGTCCGCCGCCCCGACCTGACGGGCTACGCCCTGCCCACGTCCCTGGACGCCCCCGACATCCGCATCGTGAAACTCGTCGAGGAACGCGACGTCGTCGCCCCCTTCGGCGCCAAGCCCGCCAGCGCGGTCCCCGTGGTGACCTCCCCGGCCGCCATCGCCTCCGCCGTCCGCGCGGCCACGGGCCGCCCGGTCAACCGCCTCCCGATCCGGCCACAGGCGGCGGTGGTGGTGGCCTGACGTCGGCCTTCCTCCGTCGGCTGCGACAAGGCCAAGGAGTCGGCGAAGGCGCCTGGCCTCCGGGCCGACCTGACGGGTTCGGAACGCGGGCGCGTGTTGTCGTCAACTCATGGCGGGAACAAGCCGGTTGACGGTGCAACCCGGAGCTGTGTTCTGTCCGTCGTCTTGCCTACAGTGAGAAACCGACGAGTCGGAACGGGGAGGGGTCATGGTGGAGGCGGTGGACAGCGGAGGCGGCGCGGCCGCGGCGGCGTACGGCATGGTGCCCTTGGTCGGTGGTGCGGCGGCCGCCATGGCGTACGAGGTCACCGAGCTGACCAAACTGCAGCAGGACGTGGACGAACTGCTGCGGGGCTTCAAGGAGTCCGGAGCGGGGCCGCAGAGCATCGGCGAGGACTGGATCGTGCAGGGCGCGCTCGCGGGGCCGGGTTTCCACGAGGCCGAGTACCTCTACTCCACGTACGACGTCGTGCGGACCGAACTGCTCATGTTCTCCCGGGTCCTGAGCCTCCAGCTCGAGAGCATGAAGATCGCGATCGCTCTGGCCAAGACCGGTTACGAGGACATCGACGACGACATCCGCGCGCGGATGGGCTCGCTGAACGCGCAGATCACCGAGCTGCAGCGGGAGACCCTGCCCCCCGCGAAGGCCCGCCGCGGCAAGGCCGGTTCGGACGATGCCGGGTCCCAGGGGGAGAGCGCCCAGAACGCTGGTACGCCCGCTGAGGACGGCACCTCACAGGGGTACTAGTGAGGCAGCGGATGGACACGACGGCAACGAGGACAGGGACGGGGGAGAACGACCGTGGGTAAGGACAAGCCGAAGAAGCCCGAGGCCAAGTCGACACCGCTCGACGGTCTGTCGACCGAGCAGATGCTCGCCATGCTCAAGCCCATCCAGCATGAGCGCGCGAGCACGCTGGCCGTGAAGCTGGCCGAGGCGGCCGGCAAGATCGCGGAGATCGCCGACGTCCTGGACCGGCGAGCAGGAGCGAACCTGCAGTGGAGCGGTGCCGGGTTCGAGTCCTTCATAGAGTGGTCCTCCGCCACCGCCAAGGCGACGCGCCACCTGTCCGAGTACGCGAAAGAGGCCGGCAAATGCCTGGCCATCTCCTCCGACGCCATGGCCCTGGCTCGCAGCGGCGTGGACGACATCGCCACGACCAGCGCCTCGGCGAAGGCCGACTACGAGACCGCCCAGAAGACGCTGAACGCCGCGAGGCACGATCCCGGAGCGGGAAAGACCGAGGTCAGGGACGCCACGGACGAGATGAACGCGGCGGCGACGCTCCGGGAGCGGACGCGCATCGAGGCCATGATGAAGCTGCGCTCGCTCGGCCAGACGTACACGTTCGAGGGCACCCGGGTGAACAACATCGAGCGGCCGGTGTTCCCGCCGCCGGCGGGGTACTTGGGCGAGGACTGGGTCGATTCGCAGGCGTACATCCAGATGCCGGGAAGTTCTTCCCGGACCGGCAGGTCTTCGACGACAGGCACGTACCAGACCGGTGATGTCATCGGTGGCCGAGTCGACTCCACGGACGACACGCGCACCGTCCGCGGCTCGGACGGCCGGACCATCGGCTCCGTCGATCCCGTCGGGCCCCCACGGCCCGACCCCACCCGTGTCCTGCCGGAGCTTCCCGCCGACATGGGCATCGACGCCGTGATCACCCGTCCCGACGCCCCGACCGTCCCCAGCACGCCGTTGCCGGTGAAGCCCGAAGGGCCGACGCACCCCGGCGGCAACCAGTTCATCCCGCCCACGTTCACCAACGGACCCGTCGGCGTGCCTGCACCCCTTCCGCCGACAACCGGCACCGCGAAGGGGCTGCCGCCCCTGCGCCCCGGTCCGCTCGGCCCAGGCGGCACCCTGCCGCGCCTGCCGCAGGAACACGGCATCGTCGGCGGCCGTCCTGTGCCGCCGACCACTGGCGGGCGCAGCGCGACCGGCATACCGCGCAGCACGGTGATCGGAGGCGAGCACACGTACGGTCGCCCCGTTACGGGCGGTTCCCCGGTCCCGCACACCGGCGGTGGCGGAAGCGGCGGAGGCAACGGCACGGCGGCCGGTCGCCGCCTCGCCTCCGAGCAGGGCGGCGTCGTCGGAGGCCGGCCACAGCAACGCGGCCAGTCCGGCGGTCGGCCGTTCACCCCTGGCGGCTCGGGACTCGTGCGCAGCGGCCAGGGGCAGTCCGGGCCCGGCACGGGCACCGGGCCGGTCGCGGGGCGTGGCGCCACGACAGGGTCGGGCGACAGCGGTAACGGTGAGCGGCGCGGCAGGCGACCCGACTACCTTGTCGAGGACGAGGAGACCTGGCAGCAGAACCAGAAGCGACCCATCGTCCCCCCGGTCGTCGACTGACCCCGTAACCGAAGGACACGGAGACACAGATGCGCACCAGCAGTGGACGGGCCATGCGCCGCGGTTCCCTGGGGGCGGCCGCGATGGCCCTGACACTGCTGGGCATCGGCACCACGCCGGCCCACGCCGAGTCCGTACGGGACATGCAATGGCATCTCGACGCGATGAAGGCCGAGGAGATGTGGAAGACCAGCAGGGGCGAGGGCGTGATCGTCGCGGTCATCGACTCCGGTGTCAACGACACCATCGCCGACCTCCGGGGCCAGGTCCTTCCCGGCAAGGACTTTTCCCGCATGTCGGGTGACGAGAACAACGACGTCGATGACCACGGTACGAGCATGGCCACGTTGATCGCCGGTACGGGGGCTCGGGGGCCGCAGCAGGGGGCCTTCGGGCTCGCGCCGAAGGCCAAGATCCTGCCGATCCGCATTGCTTACAACCAGGAGCGGTGGCACCAGGAGAACGGCGTCGACGACACCTTCTCCGAGGGGATGGCCAAAGCCATCCGATTCGCGGCCGACTCTCCGGCCAGAGTCATCAACATCTCCGTCGCCAATAGTGACGAGCCCGGGCCCGAGCTCGCGGAAGCCGTTCGCTACGCGCTGTCGAAGAACAAACTCGTCTTCGCGGGCGTGGGCAACAGTGCAGACAAGGGAAACGAGGTCGGTTACCCCGCCGCCACCCCGGGCGTCGTCGGCGTGGGGGGCCTGAACAAGGATGCCGCCTGGTGGGCCAAGTCCCAGACCGGACCACAGGTCGACCTCGCGGCCCCGGCCGAGAACATCGTCAAGGCCTGCTCCAAGGGGACCCAACTCTGTACCGGCAGCGGCACCAGCAACTCCACCGCCCTGGCCTCCGCCTCCGCCGCCCTCATCTGGGCCGAGCACCCCGACTGGACCAACAACCAGGTCCTGCGCGTCATGCTCAACACCGCCGGCAAGCCTCAGGGCGGCAAGGAGCGGACCGACTACATCGGTTACGGGGCCATCCGACCCCGGATCGCCCTGACCGACCCGGGTGACCCCGGCCCCGCCGACGTACGGCCGATTCCGGACCTGCCGGCGGAGCCGACCGCCTCCGCCTCGCCTTCGGCCGCGCCGTCAGCGACGACCGAACCCGCTCCTGCTCCGGCTCCGCAGGCGGCGGCCAAGGACGGTGACGACAACACCGGCCTCTGGATCGGCCTCGGCGTCGGGGCCGCGGTTCTGCTCGGGGCGGCTGTCGCCGTGCCGTTGGCGCGGGCACGGCGGCGCTGACCGACGCGACATGACGGACTCGCCGGCTGGGAGCAGAGGACCGGTGCTCGCTGCTGCCCCGGCCCCCGTTCCTTCCGGCGTGCCTCAGAACGTGGGCATCGCGACCACCTTGCCCTTGCTGATGAGGAACACCCTGTTCCCGGCGGCCGTCATCGCCCATGGGCCGGAGTTGTCGCGCTCGTAGGTCCAGACGCGGTCCTTCGCGGGCTTGGAGAAGCCGGAGACCCCGGCGTTCTCGAAGTCGCCCTCGATCACCCAGATGCCGTCGCCCGTGACGACCGGGGGCTGCATCGACGGATAGGGGCTGTTGAGGTCTGCGATCCACAGTTCGCTGCGGGTGCCGTCCTTCTTGTAGCGGTAGACGAGGCCTCCGTTCGTCACCGTCAGGCCGTCGGGGTCGAGGGCCGGAGGGCCCCATTCGCCGTGGCTGTCCAGGGCCCACCGCTGCTTGCCGGTGGTGAGGTCGACGGCGGAGAGCGTGCGGCCGCCGACGTAGACGGTGCCGTCCTCGACGACAGGCTGGAGAGGTTCCGTCGACTGGCCCTTGACGTGCCGCGTTTCCCGGCCGGTGGCGGTGTCCAGGAAGGTGAGGTCGCCGTTGGTGCCGGAGAGGACGAGGCGGCCCGCCCCCACGGCGGCGAGCGGGCCGGTGGTGTTCACGGAGCTCTCGGTGGAGGGAACCGTCCAGCGGATCTTCCGGCCCGCGGTGTCCACCGCGCGCAGCTGCCCCTTGCCGGTGAGGAAGTAGATCCCTTCAGGCGCGGCGGCGAGCAGGAACGCGACGTCCGCGTCGGCGACCGACCACTTCTCCTCACTCGTGGAGGCGTTGCGTACGGTCAGCCGGCCCGACTCGTCGGCCGCGGCGAAATCGTCCTCGTTCAACGCGAGCTGGCGAGACCGGGCGGAGAGTTCCGGCAGCGTCCACTTGGTCGAGCCGTCGACCACCTTCAGGGCCGTGAGTCCGCCGTTCCGCGCCGCGAAGATCACCACGTCCCGGAGGACCACCGGCGTCGGGAGCGGGCCCGACGCGGCGCTCTCGACCGGACCCCACAGGGGCGTGGGCCGGATGCCGGCGTTCGCGATGTCCATGAGCGGAGCATCCGGGGCGTCGCCCGCCGGCGGCAGTTCGGAGCCCTTCCGGCCGTTCAGCCACCAGGCGGTGCCCCCGCCGCCTGCCAGGAGGAGGGCGCCGCCGGCGCCCCAGGCGGTCAGGAAACGACGCCGGCTCGGGGCGGCCTCCACCAGGGTCGTGGCGGCCGCCGCCGTGTGCCGGCGGATCTCGGCCTCCCGGCGCTTCACCTCCTCGCGCAGCGGCCCCCGACGCCACACGTCGCGGGCCTTCCGCTCGGGGGCGAAGACCCGGGCGATCTGCTCGGGCGCCGGACGCAGTGCCGGGTCGTGCTGGAAGCAGGGGGCGATCAGCTGATGGAGGGCGGGCGGCAGGCCCGCGAGGTTCGGCTGCTCGTGCACCACCGCGTACTGGACGGCCGCCACGTGCGGACCGTCGTAGGCGCGCACGCCCGTGGCTGCGTACACGAGCACCGCGCCCAGGGAGAAGACGTCCGCGGCTCCCGTCACCCGCCGGCCGAGCACCTGCTCGGGCGCCCCGTAGCCGGGGGTGATCGGGATCTGACCGGTCGTGGTGAGGGTGAGACCGTGCTCGGGGCGGGCGATGCCGAAGTCGATCAGCCGCGGGCCGTCCGCCGTGAGCACGATGTTGGCCGGTTTGACGTCGCGATGGACCAGCCCCGCCGCGTGGACGTCCCGCAGCGTCTCGCCGAGCGCCGTGGCCAGGGCCCGAACGGCCTGCTCGTCGAACGGACCGTGCCGGGCCACGGCCTCGTCGAGGGTGGGGCCGGCGAGGAACTCGGTCGCGATCCAGGGGCGCCCGCCCTCCACCTCCGCACCAAGGACCCGTGCCACGCCGCGGCTCGTGACGGCCTGGGCGGTGTGGGCCTCCCGTACGAAACGCTGGGCCAGGTGGGGATCGTGGGCGAGTTCCGGCCGCAGGACCTTGACCGCGGCGGGGCGGCCGTCCGGTCCGGCGGCGAGGTACACCTTGCCCATGCCACCCTCGCCCAGCACGCCGAGGAGACGGTACGGTCCGAGCCGCAGCGGGTCGCCGAAGCCGAGGGGATTCATCGGAGGTCACGTCCTGTCGCGAAAGGGCTGAGGGAGGGCTGCAGGTGCAGCAGGAAGGGGCGGGGCTCCCGGGGGTCATTTCAGGGAGAGGGCGATCAGGAAGCCTTCGCCGACTCCGAACATCCGCTCCTTCTCGCGCAGTTCGACGACGTGGTCGGCGTCCGTCTGGTAGACCCAGGACCGTTGGTGGCTCTTCAGGTCCACCGCCGCGAGACCGAGCTCGGAGCGGTAGAACAGCTGCCCCGGACCCGCCGCGAGGCACTGGTCCGCCGTCGTGAGCGCGGGGTTGTCCTTGTGGGGACGCTCCTGCCAGAGTTTCGTCCCGGAGGCCGTCGACACGGCGTACGCGCCCTGCTCCACGACGGCGTAGACCGTTCCGTCCCGGAGCACCGGAGCCGAGAAAGGGTCCGTCTCGGAGATCCGCTGCTGCCAGCTCTCGATGCCGTCGGCCAGCCGGAAGGCGGAGAGGTTGGTGCCGCCCGTGTAGACATGGGTCCCGTCCAGGCAGGGCGGGCTGCCCGCGGCCGCCTTCGGGGCCAGCTCCAGGTCCTTCTGCCAGCGCACCGCACCGGTTCGCGTGTCACGGGCGACGAGCCGGGTGGTGTCAGCGAATTCGTTGTCCACCTCGAACGTGACGAGCCGGTCCCCCTGGACCGCCGCGGCCGCGACGAAACGGCGGTCGTACTTCTCCGGGTTCTTCACCTCCGTACGCCACAGCTCCCGGCCCGTGCGGGTGTCGACCGCGAGGAGGTGGTGGGAGCGCATCGCCGCGCGCGTCCCCGCGGCGCCCGCGAGGTACAGGACGCCGCCGGACGCGCACAACAACTGGGTCGCGTACATGTTGGCGTTGAGGCCCTTGACCTTGATGCCGGACCCGCGCAGCTGGTACCGCTTCGCGTCGATCTCCCGCACGACCAGGTCGTGGTGCTCGTCCTCCATCCTGCGGGGGACGACCCGGACCACGCCGTCGTCCGCGACGGCCGTCCACGGTGTCGTCTCGACCGTACAGACCCCGTCGGCCTTCCCGGAGTCGACGTCGCAGTAGACGACGCCCACGCCGGCGACCAGGGCGACCCGGTCCCCGACGGTCATGGGGAAGGAACGCTCCTCCTTCTCCGGGGTCGCCATGTTCGCGCTCCACAGTGAGGCCGGGGCCTTCCCGAGCAGGGGCGCGGTCGGCAGCTTCCCGCCCGTCTCGGGCTCCTCGCGCGACGACCAGGCCCAGACGCCGACGCCGGTGCCCGCGGCGGCGAGCAGCGCGCCGCCGCCGAGGGCGAGGAACCCGCGGCGCGAGACACCCGCGGGGCGGCGCCGCGCGTGCTCCGTCGCGGACGAGTCCCGGGACTGGATCTGCGCGTACGGGTCTTCCGCCGGGGCCGGCAGTCGGGGCGGGTGTGGGTGCCAGACGTCGGTGGCGCGGCGGGCGATCGCCGTGAGCAGCGGGGCCGGCAGGTGGTCGGCGAACTCGCCGTGCCCGTCGTGGAGGGCGTCGATCAGGGCGGCGGTGGTCGGGCGGGCCGCCGGGTCCTTCGCGAGACAGGCGGTCAGGAGCGGGCGCAGGGACGGCGGGAGGGCGTCGACGGCGACCGGGTCCGGGTCGGCGTAGCGAACGCGGTAGAGGAGGTCGGCCGCGGCGCCCGTGCCGAACGGCGGCCGGCCGGTCGCCGCGAAGACCAGGACGCCGGCGAGCGCGAACACGTCGCCCGCCGGCGGGTGTTCCTGCCCCGAGGCCTGCTCCGGCGACATGTAGGCGGGCGTGCCGGCCGCCGCGCCCGTGGTGGTGAGGTGCACGTCGCCGGCCGCGCGGGCGATGCCGAAGTCGATCAGCTTGGGCCCGTGGGCGGTGACGAGGATGTTGGACGGCTTCAGGTCGCGGTGCACCACGTCCGAGGAGTGCAGCTGCCGCAGCGCGCCGGCGAGCGCGCCGCCCAGGGCGCGGACCGTGGGCTCGGGCAGCGGTCCCGCGAGGGCGACGGCGTCGTCGAGGGGCGGACCGAGGACGTACTCCGTGGCCAGCCAGGGCGTGTCGGCCAGCGGGTCGGCGTCGAAGACCGCCGCGGCGTGCCGGTCGCCGATGACGCGGGCGGCGTCCGTCTCCAGCCGGAACCGGCTACGGAACGCCGGATCGGCGGCCAGGCGGGCGTGCAGCGTCTTCACGGCGACGGTACGGCCGCCCGGTGAGCGCGCCAGATAGACCGTACCCATGCCGCCGGAACCGAGCCGGGCGAGGAGGCGGTACGAGGCGATGGCGGCGGGGTCGTCGTGGGTGAGGGGGGAGAGCATGGTCGGTTCGTCAGTTCCCGTTCCCGTGGTGTTCCGCCGGCCGGCCGGGCGGGGCCGGCGTGGCATCGGAGGGTCGGCCTGCCGAGGCGTCGAAGGGTGGTTGGCCGGCCGCGGCCCTGGAGGGCCGGCTCGCCGAGGCATCCGAGGGGCGGCCTGCTGCGGCATGCGAGGGTCGGCCTGCTGCGGCATCGGAGAGTCGGCCCGTCGCCGCGTCGGCGGAGTGGAGATCGGCCGAGAGGAGCGCCGCGGACTGGCGGGCGAGCGCCGCCACCACGCGGGCCGGCAGCCAGCCGGGTGTGAGCAGCGAGGACGCCGACCCCAGCACCGTCTCGTGCGGGGTCGGCGGCGCGAGCGCGGCGAGCAGCGCGGCGGCGGCCGGGCGGTGCGCCGGTTCACGGGTGAGGCACGCGGTGACCGTGGGGCGCAGGGCGGGCGGGAGTTCGTCGCGTTCCGGGACGGTGTGGCCCGTCGCGGCGTACGCGAGCACCGTGCCGAGTCCGTGGACGTCGCCCGGTGGCCGCGGCAGTCCGCCCGTCGCCCGCTCCGGGGCGGCGTCCGGCTCGACCTGGTCCGTCGTACGCGCCGCGCCGAAGCAGGTGAGCCGCGGGCCGTCGGCCGTGAGCAGGACGGCGGCCGGTGTGACGCCCGCGTGCGTGACGCCCTGCGCGTGCAGTGCGGCGAGCGTCTCGGCGAGGGCGGCACCGATCGCCCGGACCGTTTCCTCCGGCAACGGCGCGCCGTGCACGGCCAGGGCGACGGGGAGCGGGAGGGCGGGGACGTACGGGCTGATGTACCAGGTGTCGTCGGCCCCGGCCGTCGCCCCGCCGACGCCGCTGATCTCGGTGACGGGCAGGGTCCACGGCACGGCCAGCCGCTGCGCCGTCTCCGCCTCGGCACGGAAGGACGCCGGATCCGCGCCCGGCAGCGGGGCGGTCAGGAGCACCGTACGGTCGCCGTCCTGGGAACGCGCAACGAAGCGGCGGTACGGAGGGCGGGGGCCGGCGGTGGAGGACGGCGGGTCCAGGCGCGTGACGAGACGGTACGGCCGTTCCATGAGCGAATTCCCCCTGTTGTTCGCCTGAGCAGAGAGAGCCTACTCAAGGGGCGGGGTGGGGCGAGGCGAGGCCGGGTGAGGGAGCGGGGGGGGGAGGGCGAGGAGGAGGGCGGCCGTAGCGGGGGCGGGGGCACGCCGGCCGGGAGCCGGCGACTTGACGGAGTCGCCTCACCCCAATGGGTGGTGTGCGCTCGTGGCGGTGGCAGGGCCTGGTTCAGGGGCCACGTCCGGTGGCCGGACGGGTGTTGACGTGGAACCCCTCGGCAGCGGTGCGCATGAGTAGCCTCTGGCGCTCCGGCGCGAGAGCAACCGGACACCCGGATCACCCGGACAGCCGGATCACCCGGAGATCCGGAGACCCCGGACGGCCGGAGACCCGGACGCCCGGCGCACCCGGAAACCCCGGACGCCCGGAACGCCCGGAAACCCCGGAAACCCCGGACACCCGGATCTACGAGTGCAACGCGAACAACGAGTACACAGCGGGGGAGTCGTGTCGTTCGAGGAGGAGTGGGCGGCCGAGCGCACGGCCGCCGCGACCCGGGTCAGCATGCGCCTGAACGGGCTGCCCGACCAGGCCGGTGACACCGGTGGCGGTGGCGGCGGTCGCGGCGGTGGCACCGACCTCCAGGTGCGGCAGGACCACCTCGGCGCCATCGGCCACGCCGCGTACGAGCTGAACGGCAGGCTCGCGAAGGACGGCGAGCACGCCCGTACCGACACGGCGGAGGCGGCGGCCGGCCTGTCGCGGAACGGCTTCCGCACCGGTGCGGCCATGGCGACCGTGCAGGAGACCTGGGCCTCCCAGCTCCGCACGCTGCTGGACGCCTGCGCGCACATCTCCAACCACCTCGACTACAGCGCGGCCGCGCACGCGAAGGACGACGAGGACATCAGAACAGCGCTCGCGGTGTCGAAGATCAGCGAGTACTTCAAGTAGGCGGGGGCGCAGACCGTGTTGACCTTCGACAACGTGTATCAGGCACCGCTCGACAAGATGAAGGCCGCGGCGGACCGCTGGTCCGAGATGAAGGGCAAGCTGGAGGCTCTGGCCGAGGACGCCCGTCGGACGATGGCGGCGAAGGCGAAGGCCGAGGACTGGCGGGGCGTGAACGCCGAGGTCACGAAGCCGTTCATCGACAAGACGGCCAAGGAGTTCGAGGACGCGGCGAAAGCGGCCGAAGGCATCCACAGGATTCTGGCGGACGGCTACCGCGCCTTCAGGAAGGCGAAGAACGATCTGACGAAGATCGTCGAGACGGACGCGCCGCACGGCGGCCTCGTCGTCAGGAGCGACGGGACCGTGGAAGCCCGCTACTCCGCGCAGCGGGACGCCATCGCGCGCCCCGACCCCGAATCCCCCGCGTCCGACCGCGAGCAGCGCGAGGCGATCGCGGCCATGAAGCGTCGCATCGACGCCGTCGTCGACAGCTGCGACGACGCCGACGAGGCCTGCTCGAACGCGTTACGGGCCAACATCACCGGCGACAAGCACGACTTCAGCGCCCCGAGGTACGGCAGCCTGGACGCCGAGGAGGCGCAGCGCGCGGTCGGTCTGGCGAGGAAGGGCCGGGAGCTCTCCCATGAGGAGCTGGTACGGCTCAACGAGCTGCTGGGCGACAACACGGCCTCGAAGGCCTTCTCCAGGGCCTTCTACGACGGCCTCGGGCCGAAGGGCGCTCTGGAGTTCTTCGGGCACCTGGCCACCGACACGTACGGCGGCAACGAGTCGGAGCCGGACAAGCAACGCCTGGCGGACGTCCGGGCCCTCCAGAAGAACCTGGGCCTCAACCTGGCCACCGCGACACAGGGCGGCGACGGGTGGACCGACCAGTGGTCGGCCGAGATGCGGAAGCTCGGCACGGAACGCGTCCCGCTGTCCCGGAACGACAACAGCCCGGCGTTCGGCTACCAGCTGCTCGGCGGCATCCTGAGGAACGGCGACTACGACCCCAGGTTCCTGGTGCCCATCGCCGAGCACGTCACCCAACTGCACGGCCGGGACCCGCGCTTCTTCGCCCAGAACACCGGCGGCTGGATCAGGGACCCGTACAACCCGTCAGGAGTGAACGGCTCCGGGTTCGATCCGGTGGTCCCGATGCTGGAGGCGCTGGGCCACAGCCCGGAGGCCGCGAAGCGGTTCTTCTCGGCCGAGCCGACGCCGTACGAGAGGGACGGCAGCGTCGGGGGCACGCTCGACCTGGGCAAGGACAAGGACGGCGCGGCGATCGGCAACTACCTCGACTTCTTCGCCAACGAGAAGTACGAGTCCTTCGCGGACGTCGACGGCCTCGACGCCGGCGCGGCGAAGAAGGCGGCGGACTACATGCCGGACGCGTTGGGGCATGCGCTGGAGGCGGCGACGCTGGGGCATGCTTGGGACGACCCGAGGCCCGAGCTGAAAAGGGACGCTACTTCGGCTGCGATCATGGCCGAAGTTGTCACGAAGTACGGCGATGACGCAGGGCTCGTCAAGAAGCACCAGTCCGCATTGGCGGACAGCCTCGGCAACATGGGCGCTGGCTATATCGACGACCTCAACTGGGCGCTGACCAAGAACAGAGGGGGGAGTCCCTTCGCGCCTACTGGTGACGGCGCTGCTCATCCGGAGTTCGGGCGCGATGCCGCCACGAGGTTCCTCACCACCTTGGGCCAGCACCCGGACGCCTACGCCACGGTTTCCACTGCTGAGCGCCTCTATACGAGCAGCGTGCTCGAGGCTCAGGTCGGGCCCGATGGCCGGATCAATGAAGCGCGTGCCAGAACAGCCGTACTTACTGGTTCCCTGCTGCAAGGGACGTTGGACGAAGCCCGGGCCAATCAGGTCGAGGCCGAGGGCATGAAGGTCCATGAGGACTACGAGAAGGCGCAGGAGAAGAAGGCCGCCTGGGTGGAGTTCGGGACTGCGACGGCGATCGCGGCGGGCGTCGCCTTCCTGCCGGCCACGGCCGCAGCGGCAGGGGCCGCGGTGATCCTCGTTCCGCTTGCGGTCGACACTGGCTCCGGCGCCATGGAAACGGTGGCTGGACAGGTCGTCGGCGATTGGTCCGACAAGTCAATCGAGGACCACAAGGATTCCACGGACGACAAGATCCACGAGGACCGAAGGGCCATCTATGAAGCGGGCAGACACAGTGCCGAGGCGCCTATGGAGCGCTTCGTCGCCGCACACCGCTCGCAGGTGAGCAGCGGGTTCGAGCACGGCCTCATCACGGATGCGTTCCTCGGCTACGGGGTGGGCAACACATTCGCCGAGACGGTCGGCAACGCACCGGAGACGGACTGATCACGTGATGCAGACAGGAATTCCCCTCGAGAGACCGATCAGAGCCGTCGTGTCAGGCCTTACCGCCTGTCTTCTGCTCGTGGGGTGCGAGGAGCAAGCGCAGCAGCCGAGGGTCACCGCAGCGGGGCAGTGCGACGACACGCTTTCCTCCGACGCGGCCCGCGCCCTTGAGACGGTGTTGATGACCAAGAAGTTCGACGATGCGCCCACGGGAGGCCTGGCACGTGCCGAGGGTCAGTTGATCGAGGATTACGGCCAACGGGAGCGACGGTCGCAGCACCGTCCGATGTGTCGCCCTGCCAGTTCCGGCGGAATGGGCCGGGTCGCCATCCGCTTCGGCCTCTATCGCGACGATGACCTCTTCGGGGACATTCGTGTCAGGGGACTTCACCCTTACGTCATGGGTCGGGAAGCGCGCTCGGGACCGGAGAAGGCGTACCTGTTCGTCATGTGCGCCAGCCCTCGGCTCCAGGGGTCCGACAGGACCCCCGCCCGCATCATGGGGACGCTCACACTCGACAAATCCAAGCTGCCCGACACCGTCGCCGTCCGTGAAGCCAACCTGACCGTGCTGCACTCCGTGACCCTCGCCGTCGTCAAGAGGCTCGGATGCGAGAACAACGCAGGGCTCACGGAGAAGCCCGTCTTCAAACCGGGGTAGAAGCTGAGACAGGGAAAGGGCCGGCTCTCCCGGGAGAGCCGCCCCTTTCCGGTGGAGACCGTGGCGGGAATTGAACCCACGTAACTCGCTTTGCAGGCGAGCCCCTCAACCACTCGGGCACACGGTCGTGGTGGTGTTGCGGTGGTGACGAGAAAGACGTTAGGCGGTGGGCGAGCGGGGGCTCAACGGTTTCGGCGGGGCTGCAACATGACTGCCATGTGGCGTTCATGGTCGTAGGACCAGCGGGGCAGGGCGGATGCGACTCGCGACAGGGGTCATATCCCGATTCGGCCCTTACTCTGGAGCGTATGAGCGCCCTCGAACCGCGCGACGCCGACGCCGACGTCGTCGCGCAGAAGCCCGCCGCCGCAGCCTCCGTCGTCTCCGGCGGCGGATCCGTGCTCGACCGGACGCACCGGGCGCTCAGTATCGGCATCGTCTCCGTCGTCCTGCTCATCGCCTTCGAGGCGACCGCCGTGGGAACCGCCATGCCCGTGGCGGCCCGGGAGCTGGACGGCGTGCCGCTCTACGCCTTCGCCTTCTCCGCGTACTTCACCACCAGCCTGTTCGGCATGGTGCTCTCCGGGCAGTGGTCCGACCGCAGCGGGCCGCTCGCGCCGCTGACCGTCGGCATGAGCTGCTTCGCCGCCGGACTGCTGCTCTCCGGGACCGCAGGCGCCATGTGGCTGTTCATCCTGGGGCGGGGCGTCCAGGGCCTGGGCGGCGGGCTGGTGATCGTCGCGCTGTACGTGGTGATCGGCCGGGCCTACGAGGAACACCTCCGCCCGGCGATCATGGCCGCGTTCGCCGCGAGCTGGATCGTCCCCTCCGTCGTCGGGCCGCTCGCGTCCGGAACGATCACCGAGCACCTCGGATGGCGCTGGGTCTTCGTCGGCATCCCGGCCCTGGTCGTGTTCCCGCTCGCCCTCGCCCTGCCCGCCATCCGGCGCACCGCCTCCGGCCCCGCCGACCCCGAGGCGCCCGTCGCGCCCTGGGACCGGCGGCGGATCCGACTGGCGCTCGGAATCTCCTCCGGCGCCGCCCTGCTCCAGTACGCCGGCCAGGAGCTGCGCTGGATGTCCCTGCTGCCGGCGGCCGTCGGGGCCGCGCTGCTCGTCCCCGCCGTACGCGGGCTGCTGCCCCGCGGCACGTACCGGGCGGCGCGGGGGCTGCCGTCCGTGGTCCTGCTGCGCGGTATAGCCGCCGGATCGTTCATCGCGGCCGAGTCCTTCGTTCCGCTGATGCTCGTGACCCAGCGCGGCCTGAGCCCCACCCTCGCCGGGCTCTCGCTCGCCGTCGGTGGCCTGACCTGGGCGCTCGGCTCCTGGGTCCAGTCCCAGCCGCGCACCGAGCCGTACCGCGAGCGGCTGGTCGTCGTCGGCATGGTGCTGGTCGCCGCCTCGATCGCGGCCGCCCCGAGCGTCCTGATCGAGGGCGTCCCGGCGTGGGTGGTCGCGGTGGCGTGGGCCTTCGGCTGCTTCGGCATGGGCCTCGTCATCGCCTCGACCAGCGTGCTGCTCCTCAAGCTGTCGGCGCCCGAGGAGGCGGGCGCGAACTCCGCCGCCCTGCAGATCTCCGACGGCCTCTCCAACGTCCTGCTGCTCGCCGCGGGCGGCGCCGCCTTCGCCGCGCTCGGCGGAGGAACGGTGGGGCACGCCGTCGCGGAAGCCGGCGCGAGCGCCGGTGCGAGCGCCGGCGCCGGGTCGCACCCCGCCGCCTTTGCCGCCGTCTTCCTGCCGATGGCCGGCGTCGCCGCGATCGGCGGCTGGGTCGCCACGCGGCTGGGCGGTTCCGCCATGGCCACGGCCGCGGGCGCGGGCGCTGGCGCGGGCAGGGGCACAGAGGCTCGGAAGCAGGCCTGACCGGCCGGGCGGGCACGGAGGCCGCGTCGGCCTGAGGCGGCCCCGCGCCTGCCGGCCCCGTAGGCCTGTTGCCCCGCGCCTCCGGCCCCGTAGGCCCGTCGCCTCCGCCTGCCGGTCCCGAGCCCGTCGTGTCCCGCTGTCGGTCCCGGGCCCGGCGCCCCGCGCCTGCCGGTCCCGTAGGCCCGTCGTCTCCCGCTGTCGGTCCCGGGCCCGTCGTCTCCGTCTGTCGGTCCCATAAGCCTGCGTCGCCTCCGCCCCGCCGGCCCCGAGCCCGTCGCCTCCGCCCGCCCGTCCCGTAAGCCCGTAAGCCCGTCGGCCCCCGCCCGCCTGCCCTAAAACCCCTCGCCCCCGCCTCCGCCCCCCACTACCGTCCTCGCATGCGTCACGACACCCGCGCCCGCACCCGCACCCTCACCCTGCCCCTCGGCGACGAGCTGGCCGGCGAGATCGCCGATCTCGCCGACGCCCGCGGCGTCTCCGTCGAGGAGCTCGCTGTCGAAGCCGTGCGGCGGTACGTGGAGCTCCAGGCCACCCTCGTGCAGCACGAGGCCATGCGGCTCGCCCTGAAGCACAACCCTCTGCTGAGAAGGCTCGGGGAATGAGCGAGACGAGTGGGATGGGTGGGATGACCGAGATGGGTGGGACGGGCGGGATAGGCGGGACGGTCGGGATAGGCGGGACGGTCGGGATGGGCGCGATAGGCGGGATGGATGCGATAGGCGGGATGGAAGGGATAGGCGGGATCGGCAGGATGGACGGGATGGACGGGGCCGCCACGATGAGGGGAGCGGCCGAGGGAGACCCGGCCCGTGCCGCTCGCGTGCATGGTGGCGGCTCCGCCCCTGCCGCCCGGCCCAGCCGGTTCCTCACCGTCGCCGAGGTCGCCGCCATCGCCCGTACCGCCTTCACCGGCGACGGCGTGCCCGAGTTGCGTGCGCCCGGGCTTCTGGAGTCCGCCGTGCACCGGCCTCGTGCCCGGATGTTCGGCGAGAGCGCGTATCGGGACGTGTACGAGCAGGCCGCCGTCCTGCTGCACGCGATCGCCTCGAACCACCCCTTCGTCGACGGGAACAAGCGCGCCGCCTGGCTCTCCTCCGCCGTCTTCCTCGCCGTCAACGGAGTCGATCTCGCCGACGTCGACCACGACCGGGCATACGAGCTGGTCGTGGGCGTGGCCGCCGGCGAAGTGGGGGACATTCGCGACATCGCGGGGCGTTTGCGCGAGCTGTGAGGACTCTCTCACGAGGCGGTGGCACAGGCGTGATGCTGCCGGGGCGCGGCGGTCGCACCGGTAAGGTGGCCCGGTTGTCATATCTGGACGAGCGTCGAACCGGAGATCGTGACTACCACCGCCACCTCCTCACACCACCTCTCTCCCGCCTTCCCCGGCCGCGCCCCCTGGGGCACCGCCAACAAGCTGCGAGCCTGGCAGCAGGGCGCGATGGAGAAGTACATCCAGGAGCAGCCCCGTGACTTCCTCGCGGTCGCCACGCCCGGCGCCGGCAAGACCACCTTCGCGCTGACCCTCGCGTCCTGGCTGCTGCACCACCACGTGGTGCAGCAGGTCACGGTCGTCGCGCCCACCGAGCACCTGAAGAAGCAGTGGGCGGCGGCCGCCGCGCGGATAGGGATCAAGCTCGATCCCGACTACAGCGCCGGGCCGCTCAGCAAGGAGTACGACGGGATCGCCATCACGTACGCCGGCGTCGGCGTACGGCCCATGCTCCACCGCAACCGCAGCGAACAGCGCAAGACCCTCGTCATCCTCGACGAGATCCACCACGCCGGAGACTCCAAGTCCTGGGGCGAGGCCTGCCTCGAAGCCTTCGAGCCCGCCACCCGCCGGCTCGCCCTCACCGGCACGCCCTTCCGTTCCGACACCAACCCCATCCCCTTCGTCACGTACGAGGAAGGGAACGACGGGATCCGGCGGTCCTCCGCCGACTACACCTACGGCTACGGCAACGCCCTCAGCGACGGCGTCGTCCGGCCCGTCATCTTCCTCTCCTACAGCGGCAACATGCGCTGGCGCACCAAGGCCGGTGACGAGGTCGCCGCCCGCCTCGGCGAGCCGATGACCAAGGACGCGATCTCCCAGGCCTGGCGCACCGCCCTCGACCCGCGCGGCGACTGGATGCCCAACGTGCTGCGCGCCGCCGACCAGCGGCTCACCGAGGTGCGGAAGTCGATCCCGGACGCCGGCGGACTCGTCATCGCCTCCGACCAGGACTCGGCCCGCGCGTACGCCAAGCTCATCCGCGAGATCACCGGCACCAAGGCCACCGTCGTCCTCTCCGACGACGCCGGCGCCTCCGGCCGCATCGACGAGTTCAGCGAGAACACCGACCGCTGGATGGTCGCGGTCCGCATGGTGTCCGAGGGCGTCGACGTGCCGCGGCTCGCCGTCGGCGTGTACGCGACGACGATCTCGACGCCGCTGTTCTTCGCGCAGGCCGTCGGCCGCTTCGTGCGATCCCGCAGGCGCGGCGAGACGGCGTCCGTGTTCCTTCCCACCATTCCGAACCTCCTCGGCTTCGCGAGCGAGATGGAGGTCGAGCGCGACCACGTCCTCGACCGGCCGAAGAAGGAGGGCGAGGAGGACCCGTACGCCGAGTCCGAGAAGGAGATGGCGGAGGCGGAGAAGCAGCAGGACGAGGACACCGGCGAGCAGGACATGCTGCCCTTCGAGGCGCTGGAGTCCGACGCCGTCTTCGACCGCGTCCTCTACAACGCCGCCGAGTTCGGCATGCAGGCCCACCCCGGCAGCGAGGAGGAGCAGGACTACCTCGGCATCCCCGGGCTCCTCGAACCCGACCAGGTGCAGCTGCTGCTGCAGAAACGGCAGGCCCGGCAGATCGCGCACAGCCGCAAGAAGCCGGACAGCGAGGCCGATCTGCTGGAGCTTCCCGCGGAGCGGCGGCCCGTCGTTTCCCACAAGGAGCTGCTGGAGCTGCGCAAGCAGCTCAACACGATGGTCGGCGCGTACGTGCACCAGAGCGGCAAGCCGCACGGCGTGATCCACACCGAGCTGCGCCGTGTGTGCGGCGGCCCGCCGAGCGCGGAGGCGACCGCCGGGCAGATCCGCGAGCGGATCAAGAAGGTGCAGGAGTGGGCCACCCGGATGCGGTGATCCCGGCGGGGCGGGTGGCCAGGGCGGGTCCGGTCGAGGCCGGGGCGAGCACGGTCGAGGCCGGTGCCGGGGTCCGGTTGTGGCCGGGGCGAGCCCGGTTGTGGCCGGTGCCGGGGTCCGGTTGTGGCCGGGGCGAGCCCGGTTGTGGCCGGTGCGGGTCCCGGCGGGCGAGTAACCCGCGGCGGTGTCCGTGGCGGTGGCCGCGGCCGTGACCGCGCCCGCGGCCGTGACCCCGGCCGTGACCGCGCCCGGGGCCGCGGCCGTGATCGCGCCCGTGGCCGCGGCCCTGACCGCGTGAGGCACCCGCGCGAGAAGTGATCGAGGCCCGTACGCAGGCGGCGTACGGGCCTCTCCCCATCCCGCGGGAAAGCGGGACATGGCGGCGAGGAACCAGCCCCCACGGCAGTACCTCGCTTCCTCCACGCTACGAGCTCCCCGCGGGTTGTCTTGTCCGCCAAAGTCCCGCGTTCGGCCGACTTAGGTCCCGAACCGCCCGTATCCGGTCGCACGCGCCCGGATTCTGGACGAGGTCTTCCGCTGAGCGGAGCACGCCGCTACTGTCCCGGCTCAAGCAAACGCCCCGTGGCAGCGCCGCCGCGGAGCGCAGCCGGTGTACCCCGTCCTGCCGGCGGCCTCTGACGTGCGTCGCCGATGGGACCGGTGTCGCAGCTCTCGTACGAGTCCGCTGTCACTCACTCCGAAGGAGAGGGCGTCGTGACCGCGGAGACCTCCCAGACGCTCGACCGGGGACTTCGAGTCCTCAAGCTGCTCGCCGACACCGACCACGGCCTGACCGTCACCGAGTTGTCCAACCGACTCGGTGTGAACAGGACCGTCGTCTACCGACTGCTCGCCACCCTCGAGCAGCACGCCCTGGTCCGCCGTGACCTCGGCGGCCGCGCCCGGGTCGGGCTCGGCGTGCTGCGCCTGGGCCGGCAGGTGCACCCGCTCGTGCGCGAGGCCGCGCTGCCCGCGCTGCGCTCGCTCGCCGAGGACATAGGCGCCACCGCGCACCTCACCCTCGTCGACGGGGCGGAGGCACTGGCGGTCGCCGTCGTCGAACCCACGTGGACCGACTACCACGTGGCCTACCGCGCCGGCTTCCGGCACCCGCTGGACCGCGGGGCGGCCGGCCGCGCGATCCTCGCCGCCCGTCAGGGCGAACTCATCGAACCCGGCTACACCCTCACCCACGGCGAGCTGGAGGCGGGCGCGAGCGGCGCCGCCGCGCCGCTGGTCGGAGTGACCGGCATCGAGGGCAGCGTCGGCGTCGTCATGCTCGCCGACGCCGTCCCCGAGCGCGTGGGCCCCCGCGTCGTCGACGCGGCACGCGAGGTCGCCGACGCGCTGAGGTAGCACCGAGGGTGCGCGGGTCGCGGGTCGAGGACCGCCAGCGGCGGACCGCCCCAGGCCGCGGGCCGAGGACAGCCGGCGGCGGACCGCCCGACGGCAGACCCCGGCGGCAGATCGCCCGGCGGCGGCAGACCGCCCCCAGGCCGCAGGCTGCGGGCCCGTGGGCCGCGCGTCCGGTGGCCCGCTGGCCCATGCGTCGACGACCGGCTTACGGCTGCCGCGCGGGCGCTTCTGCTTCGGTGCCGCCGTCGCCCACGACCAGCGTGCCCAGGGACGTCCTCTCGTGGGTCACCGAGCGGCCCGTTCTGGTCGTCGTCAGCAGGCCCGCCGCCCGCAGGGCGGCCGCGTGGGCCGAGGCCGTCGCGTTGCTGACCCGCAGCGTGCGGGCCAGGGTCGTCGTGGTGTGGGGCTCGGTGAGCAGTCGGAGGAGTTCGGCGCGGGTGCGGCCCAGGACCGCGGCCAGGGCCTCGCCCGGGGACGCCGGGCCGTCCGGTACGGGCGGGAGGCCCGGGCCGGCCGGGTAGGTGAGGACCACGGGGCGGCCCGGCAGGTCCTGGACGAGCGGGCCCGCCGGGTGGTGGAAGGTCGGCAGCAGAACGAGACCGCGACCGTCGAGGCGGACCTCCCGGACCGCCCCGCCCGGCCGGTGCCACGCCTGCTCCCCGCCGCGGCCCCGGCCTCGCCCGCGAACCCACCCCCGCCCCTGCTCTCCCTCCCAGCCCGCGTCCGGCTCCCGCTCCCGGGCCCACTCCCGGCCCTGCTTCCCCTCCCGGCCCCGGGCCGGCTCTCGCTCCCCGGCCCACTCCGGGTCCTGCTCCCGGGCCCACTCCCGGTCCCGCTCCCGCTCCCGGCCCTGGTCCGGCTCCCGACCCTGCTCCCCCTCCCGGCCCCGGGCCGGCTCCCGCTCCCCGGCCCACTCCCGGCCCTGCTCTCCGGCCCGTTCCCGGTCCTGCTCCCGGGCCCACTCCCGACCCTGCTCCCCGGCCCCTCCCGGCGTCCGCTCGCGTTCGCCTTCCTGCCTCTGGTTCTGCCCCTGGTTCGCCTCGCAGCCCCATTCCCAGACACCCCCGTGCAGTCTGCTGCCCGGAGCCAGGGCCGTCAGCGCGGCTGCCGTGCCGTGCTCCGCCGCCGCGAGGGCGTAGCGGGTGAACTCCTCGCGGTGCAGGTCCTGGACGACGGGCCAGACGGGGGCCAGGACCGTCTCGTACGCGGCCCGCTGGGCGCGCAGCACGGTGCGCCAGGCCGTCTCCTCGCCCGCGTGCAGGCCCCGGACCCAGGAGGGCGCGGCGGTCGCCCCGTACACCCGTTCCAGCTCGGAGCGGACGAGGTCCGGGGCGGTGGCGCGGATCAGCTCGAAGGCGTCCGGCAGCGTGTCGGCGAGCACGTCGAGGAAGGACGGCGGGCGGCCCGCCGGCACCAGGTCGGCGAGTGGCGCGGCGGCGGCCGGCAGCGAGCGCAGGACGCGGCCGCGCCACGGCCCGAACAGCGGCGCGGGCGGTCCGGAAAGCGGTCCGCCGGGCGGGGTCACGGCCGTCGTCAGGGCCGCGTGCAGCTCCTGGAGCGGGGCCGGGCGGGGCGCGAAGCGGACGCGGGCGAGGTCGTCGGCCGTGAAGTGGACGCGCAGCGCCGTTCCCCGTATCCGCACAGAAGCCACGACTCCTCGTCCTCCGCCAGCCTTTCGGGCAGGGCCTGAAGCTTCGCACCGCCACGGGCCCCGCGCCCAGCATGCCCGTATGACCTCTCGACGCATTCTCCTCAAGGGCGCCCTGCTCGGGACCGCCGCCGTTCTGCTGCCCGGTGCCGAGGCAGCGGCAGACTCCGGGCCCGGGCCCGGGCCCGGGCCCGGAGTCGGTGCCGGCGCCAGGCACGCCGCCGTCGCCGACCGCAGCCCGCTCCTCCGGCTGCCCGCCCCCACCGGCCCGTATCCCGTGGGCCTGCGCACCGTCCATCTGACCGACCCGGCCCGCACGGACCCGTGGGTGGGCGGCGTACGGGAGCTGATGCTGACCGTCCTGTACCCGGCGCGCTCCGTACGGGGCTTCCGCCGGGCAGCCCAGCTCACTCCGGCCGAGGCCGAGGTCTTCGCCGAGTACGCGCCGCACGTCCACCCGGGGCTGCCCGAGCCGGGCGCGGTGGACTGGGGCGCGGTCCTCACCCACGGGCACGTCGGCGCGCCGCCGCTGCCCGGGCGACGGCCGGTGCTCCTGTACTCGCCGGGCGGCGGCGACTCCCGCACCCTCGGCAGCACCCTCGCCGAGGACCTGGCCGGCCACGGCCGGGTGGTCGTGCTCGTCGACCACCCCGGCGACGCCACCCAGGTGGAGCTGCCGACCGGGATGCGGAGGACCGTCCTGGCCGGGCCGCCGGACCCGGCGACCTTCCGCACGATGACCGAGACCCGGGTCGCCGACCTCCGTTTCGTCGTCGACCGACTCGTCCGGGACGGTCTCGGCGAGCCGGCGCTCGCGCGGGTCATGGACCCGGCGAGGATCGGGATGTACGGGCACTCCGCGGGCGGCACGGCAGTGGTGTACGCGGCCCACGGCGACCGCCGGATCGGCGCGGTGGCGAACCTGGAGGGCTACCTCGACCTGCAACCGCCGCCGCTCGGCTTCGACAGGCCGCTGCTGCTGTTCCGTACCGACGGCTTCGCGGAGGCCGCCCGCGTCGAGTCCTCCTGGGCGGGCCTGCCCGGCCGCCGCGAACTGCTCGCCGCCGCGAACCACTGGGCCTTCACCGACTACGGCTCGCTGGTCCCGTCCCTGCACGCCGCCGGTCTGGTGACTGCCGACGCCCGTGCCGCCCTCGTCGGCACCGGCGACCCGGCCGCGACGCTCGCGACGCTGCGGCGCGGGGTGGGCACCTTCTTCGCGCGCCACCTGCGGGAGGGCCGGCGCGACGGCGGCCGGTCGGGCGCCCAGTAGATTGGGGGCGTGCTCTCCCGTCTCGCCGGTCTCCCGCGCACCCGTGCCCTCGCGCTCTGCGCCCTGCCCGTCGCCGCGCTGTTCGCCGTCGCCGGGCTCGCACCGCTGCCGTACGCCATCGCACAGCCCGGCACGACCGCCGACGTGCTCGGCAAGGACCAGGGCCGCGAGGTGATCACCGTCACCGGCGTCCCGGTCCGCCCGACGGAGGGCCAGTTGCGGATGACGACCATCCTGGCGACCGGGCCGTCGGCCTCGCTCGACCTGGCGGACGTGGCCGACGCCTGGTTCCGCACCGACCGGGCCGTGCTGCCGAAGTCCTCCGTCTACCCGACGGGCAAGTCCGACGAGGAGATCGAGCAGCACAACCTGGGCCAGATGAAGGAGTCGCAGGACGCGGCGACCCTCGCCGCCCTCGGCTATCTGAAGCTGGACCCGAAGAAGGTGAAGGTCACCCTCCACCTCGCCGACGTCGGCGGCCCCAGCGCCGGGCTGCTGTTCTCCCTCGGCATCGTCGACAAGATCGACGGGGACGGCGACGGCGGCGAGCTGACCGGCGGCCGGACCGTCGCCGGGACGGGCACGATCGAGCCGGACGGTACGGTCGGCGCGGTCGGCGGCGTGTCCCTGAAGACGCAGGCCGCCGCCCGGGACGGTGCCACCGTCTTCCTGGTGCCGAAGGCCGAGTGCTCCGACGCGCAGGCCGAGCAGCCGAAGGGCCTGCGGCTGGTCCCCGTGACCACGCTCAGCGACGCGGTGTCGTCCCTCCGGGCACTGGAGCAGGGCCAGGAGTCGAAGGTCCCGAGCTGCTAGGGCCCGTCACGGGCGGTATCCCGTCCGCCGGCTCGCCCGGTTCGGCCCCGGCCGGGGCCTTCACCATCGCATCTGTGGCTGTCGCTGTCCTCGTCCCGGCCGGGGCGTCCAGCTCCCGCCAGACGGGGAACAGCAGCGGCGACAGGGTCGCGAGGACGAACGCGCCGCCGACCGTGAGCAGCGCCGCCGTGATGCCCATGCTCTCCACCAGGAAGCCGGCGATCAGGGCGCCGAGCGGATTGATGAGCAGCACGGAGGCCGTGCTGGCGCCGCCGACGCGGCTGCGCAGCTCCTCGGGCACCACCTCGTAGAAGGCGGTCGTGAGGATCGGGTTGAGCACTCCGGCGCCCAGCCCGCCGAGCGCCGCCGCCACGAGCATCGGCGCGACGGTGTCGGTGAGTGCGGCGGTGACGATGGGCGCGCCGGATATCAGGAAGCCGGCCGTGAAGACGGGACGGCGCGGGAATCGGTGGCCCATGACGCCGTAGAGCAGCGCGCCGGCGAGGGCGCTTCCGCCGAAGACGGCGACCAGCAGACCCTGGGCCGCCGAGCCGCCGAGCTCCTCGCGGGCGTGGATCGGCAGCAGCACCGCGCTCCAGCTCAGGGCGAGTCCGTTGGTGACCATCACCATGAGGTTGACGGCGAGCAGCAGCCGGGTGCGCAGCAGGAAGGAGTAACCCTCGCGCAGGTCGGCTCGGTAGGAGGCCAGGCTCAACGCCGGTGCGTCGCGCAGGGGTTCGGCGGCCGGGACGCCGCGCAGGCCCGCGAGGACGAGCAGCGCGGAGACCAGGAAGGTGGCGGCGTCGACGTAGAGCACCGTGTCGGCGCCTATCAACGCCACGAGCAGGCCGCCGACGGCGGCACCGGTCATCCGCGCGCCGCGCGAGACGGCGTCGTAGAGGCTGGCGGCGCGGGACAGCGGAGTGCCGGCGTGCCGGGCGAGGTCGGGGACGAGGACGTGGCGAGCGGTCTCGCCGGGCGCGTGGAAGAGGCCGGTGACGGCCATCAGCGCGCACAGCATCCAGAACTGCAGCAGACCGGCCCGGCCGAGCAGCGGGATCGCGGCGAGGGCGAGGGCGCAGACCAGGTCGGAGACGACGGAGACCCGGCGGCGGCCTATCCGGTCGATGACCGGGCCGCCCGCGATGGCGGACACGACGACGGGCGCGGCGGCGCAGAACGCGACCAGGCCGGCCTTGCCGGCGCTTCCGGTGGTCTCCAGGGCGAACCACGGCACGCCGATGAGGGTGAGCGAATTGCCGCTGATGGAGACGGCGTTGGCCGACAGGACGGCGGCCAGGGGCGACCGCGAGCGGGAATCCGCGTGCGGGTCGGTGCGTGTCGGTGGGCGTGACGGTTCGCGCGCGGGCATGGTGGTTCCCCCCGGTTCGGTGAGCGGCTCTTGAGTCTCGGTTCTCGGTTCTCGGTTATCGGCTGTCGGATCTCGGGCAGAGCGGCGTCAGTTGGCGCCGTGCTGGGGAAAGGCGTGCAGGTGCATCCGTATCCGCTGCGTCTGCGTGCCCTCGGGGTCGGCGTTGACGCGGTACTCCTCGATCAGGTCGTGGATCTTCGTGTTGAGCTCGTGCGCGCGCTCCGGCGAGAGGTGGAGCGTGAAGTCGCTCATGTCGGAGGAGTCCTGCCAGACCTCGTCGAACTGGTGGCGGGTGCCGAGGTAGGTGTTGAGCTCCTGGGTGTGGATGTTCGCGATCTCGTGGAGGAAGACCTCGACGGCGCCCTGGACCTCGGGGTCCGGGTTCTTGTGCAGCGAAGCGTCGAAGGAGGTGCCCTGCTGGGAGGCCTTCCACCAGCGCTCCCGGCCCTTGCCGAGCTCCGGCGCGTCCTCGACGAAGCCGTGGGCGGCGAGCTGGCGCAGGTGGTAGCTGGTGGCGCCGCTGGACTCGCCCAGTCGCTCGGCGAGTCGGGAGGCGGTGGCCGGGCCGTGGTGGCGCAGGGCGCGCAGCATCTGGATGCGCAGAGGGTGGGCGAGGGCACGCAAGGAGCGCGGGTCGAGGACGCGACTGCCGGAAGGGCCGGCCGCCGCGACCGCACTCTCGCCTGCGTGCGCGCTCGCGCTCGCGTTCTCGCTCCCGCTCGCGTTCTCGCTCCCGCTCGCGTTCTCGCTCCCGCTCGCGCTCACTCTCGCGTTCGGGTTCTCGTTCTCGTTCTCGTTCTCGGGCATGACACAACCGTAGAGTTGCAAAGAGACCGCTGCAAGGGTTTTTTGCAGAACTTCTTTGCAACTCGACCGAGAGACCGACGGCTACCGCGGCGGCTCGCGGTCCTCCGCGGCCTGTTCCACCAGCGGGATGATCCGCAGCGGGACCGGGTTCTCCATGACGATCGCCGTGGAGGCCCGGACGATGCCGTCGAACCCGACGACCCGGTCGATCACCCGCTGGAGATCGGCGTTGGAGCGGGCCACGAGCCGGCACAACATGTCGCCGTGGCCCGTCGTGGTGTGCAGCTCCAGGACTTCCGGGACGGTCGCCAAGTGCCCCCGTACGTCGGCGCCCTGGCCCTGCTTGATCTCCAGGGTCGCGAAGGCGGTGACCGGGTAGCCCAGCGCCGCGGGGTCGACCTGGGGACCGAAACCGCGGATGACTCCGTTCGACTGGAGCCGGTCGAGCCGCGCCTGGACCGTGCCGCGCGCCACCCCGAGTCGCCGCGAGGCCTCCAGGACCCCGATCCGGGGCTCGCGGGCGAGCAGCGCGATCAGCCGGCCGTCCAGATGATCGATCGCCACAGGGGCCTCCCGATGGTCATGATGTACAAGTCGCCCGCCCATACTGCCCAGTCGCTGTACACATTGACCAGAGGAACAAGAAACTATTGCGCAGCCTGCCGAGCAGCGCGACTCTGCTCCCATGACTGAGACCATCGATCACACCCCTTCCACCGCGCGTGAGGCCGATCCCTTCCCGGTCAAGGGAATGGACGCGGTCGTCTTCGCCGTCGGCAACGCCAAGCAGGCCGCGCACTACTACTCCACGGCCTTCGGCATGAAGCTCGTCGCCTACTCCGGACCGGAGAACGGCAGCCGGGAGACGGCGTCGTACGTCCTCACCAACGGCGCCGCGCGTTTCGTGTTCACCTCCGTCATCAAGGCCTCCACCGACTGGGGCCACTTCCTCGCCGAGCACGTCGCCCAGCACGGTGACGGCGTGATCGACCTGGCGATCGAGGTGCCGGACGCGCGCGCCGCCTACGCCCACGCCGTCGAGCAGGGCGCCACCGGCCTGGTCGAGCCGTACGAGCTCAAGGACGAGCACGGCACCGTCGTCCTCGCCGCCATCGCCACCTACGGCAAGACCCGCCACACCCTCGTCGACCGCTCCGGCTACGACGGCCCGTACCTCCCCGGCTACACCGCCGCCGCCCCGCTCGTCGCGCCGCCGGCCAAGCGCACCTTCCAGGCCATCGACCACTGCGTCGGCAACGTCGAGCTCGGCAAGATGAACGAGTGGGTGGCCTTCTACAACAAGGTCATGGGCTTCACGAACATGAAGGAGTTCGTGGGCGACGACATCGCGACCGAGTACTCGGCCCTGATGTCCAAGGTCGTCGCCGACGGCACCAAGAAGGTCAAGTTCCCCATCAACGAGCCGGCGATCGCGAAGAAGAAGTCGCAGATCGACGAGTACCTCGAGTTCTACGGCGGCCCGGGCGTCCAGCACATCGCCCTCGCCACCAACGACATCGTCGCCACCGTGCGCTCCATGCGCGCCGCGGGCGTCGAGTTCCTCTCCGTCCCGGACGCGTACTACGACACGCTCGGCGAGTGGGTCGGCGACACCCGCGTCCCGATCGACGAGCTGCGCGAGCTGAAGATCCTCGCGGACCGCGACGAGGACGGCTACCTGCTGCAGATCTTCACCAAGCCGGTGCAGGACCGCCCGACCGTCTTCTTCGAGATGATCGAGCGCCACGGCTCCATGGGCTTCGGCAAGGGCAACTTCAAGGCCCTGTTCGAGGCGATCGAGCGCGAGCAGGAGCGCCGCGGCAACCTGTAGCCGCGCTTCCCCCGACACGAGGGCCCGGCCCAGGGGCGACACCCCGGGGCCGGGCCCCTGCCATGCCCGGCGCACGCCGACCGCGCCCGGGCATCCCCGGTGACACCCCGGGCGGGTTACGGGGGGCTCGCCCGGGGGCCGTCGGAGGCACGACGGACAGGAGCGGGGGACGTGGAGGGAATCGCGTTCGGGACGTAAAGCGTGATTTGTGGCGCGGAATCCGCGCCCGCGCGTCTTCCGATCCAGACCGCGCCGTAAATCATGCAGTCCCGGACGTGGTTCCCGGAACGGCCCCCGCGCCACCCCCGCCCGTCTTCGGCGCGTCCGGCTTCTGCGACTCCTCCGGCTTCACCGACTCCTCCGGCTTCACCGACTCCTCCGGCTTCGCCGGCGCGTCCGCCTTCCCCGACTGCTGCGGCTCCTCCGGCCGCACGTCCTTGGGCAGCTCGTCCGGCGGTTCGCCGAGCGCCTTCACGGCCTGTTGCGCGCGCGGCGCGAACAGCGGCGAGAAGGACGGGTTGGTCCGCAGCGCCTCCGCGAGATGGCGGCGCGCAGGGCCGTGGTCCTCCAGCGCCCGCTCGATCTCACCGCGGTGGTACGAGAAGAGCGCGCTGCGCAGCCCCTCGTCGGTGGCCCGCTTCGCGAACTCCAGGGCCTCCTTCGGCTCGCCCGACCGGAAGAGGGCCCAGCCGAGCGCGTCCGCGACCTGCACCGAACGGTGCCCCCGCGCCCACTCCGCGCGCAGCCGCCGCACCGCCGCCGCCGGGTCGCCGTGGTCCGCGTCGAGCAGCCCGAGCACCACCTCCGCGCCCGGCCAGGCGCCGGTCCGCAGCCGCTCGTACAGCGCCTGCGCCTCCTCGTCCCGGTCCAGTGCCTCGTGCAGCTCGCCCGCCTCCAGGAAGTACTCCGGCAGCGGCAGCCGCTCCAGCGCGGCCCGCCAGTCGCGCACCGCCTCCCGTGTCCGGCCGAGCGCCGCGAGCGCCCGGGCCCGGCCCGCGAGGGAGGGGCCGTGCTCCGGTACGAGCCCGAGCGCCGCCCCGTACTGCGCCAGTGCCTCCTCCGGCTCGCCCCGCTCCCACGCCAGGTCGCCGAGCCGGGCGAGCGCCGCCGCCTTCTCCGCGTCCGTCGCGGCCAGCGCCACCGCGTCGGCGGCCGCCGCGCCCGCGTCCTCGCGCCAGCCGCGGTTGCGGTACAGCTGCGCCGAACGCGTACGGACCGCCGCGCCCGAGTGCAGCTCGGTCAGCGTCTCCGTCGCCTTCCCGGCCGCCTTGTAGTCGCCGAGGCCGTTGTACGCGTCGATCAGCACCGGATACGCCGGCCAGCGCTTCGGATCCGCCTTGCGCACCCGCTCGCCCCACTCCCTGGCCGACTTCCAGTCGCCGCGGGCGTTCGCGAGCGCCGCCATGCCCAGCTGGGCGTCCAGGTTCCCGCGGGCGGCCGGCCGCACCGCGAGGGAACGCTTCAGGGCCGCCTCCGCGCGCGGCAGGTCCGCGGGGTCGGCGCGCCGCAGACCACGCTCCGTGTAGGCCGCGCCGAGCACCGCCCATGACGCCTCGTCACCGGGATGGGCCTTCAGCCACTTCTCCCGGTCGCCGATCAGCGCGACCAGATCGGGCAGCGCCGCCTGCGCGCCCGCGTGGGCCGCCTCCGCGGCCCGCTCGGCAGGACCCGGCGCGGGCGGCGGCGTCCGGCCGGCCAGCTCGGGCACGTACAGCAGGGCCGCCGCCGCGAGCACCGCGACGGCCCCGCCGGCGAGGACCGCCCTCGACACGTTCTCGGTCTTCATGGCGCTCACTGTGCGCCCGTACGCGGCTGTACGAAGAGCACACGAGCCGCCCGTTCCGGCGGGTTCACACCGATGGCCCCGGGTGCCACGCTGGACGTATGGACGATCTTCAGCAGGACGATCCTCGGCCGGACCACCCGCAGCCGGCCGACCCCCAGCAGGGTCACCCCCAGCCGGACGATCCTCAGCGGGCCGACCTCGTCGCGCGGCTCCACACGATGCTCCGGGCCGGGCTCCCCGCCGACGCCGTGCTCACCGACCCGGACGTCACGGCCTCCTACTCCCGCGACATGGCGAGCTTCTGCACGGCCGGCACCCCCGCGGCCGTCGTGCTCCCGCGCACCGTCGAACAGGTCCAGCACGTCATGCGCACGGCGACCGAGCTGCGCGTCCCGGTCGTCCCGCAGGGCGCCCGCACCGGTCTGTCGGGCGCCGCCAACGCCTCCGACGGCTGCGTCGTGCTCTCCCTCGTCAAGATGGACCGCATCCTGGAGATCAGCCCGGTCGACCGGATCGCCGTCGTCGAGCCGGGCGTGATCAACGGGGTCCTTTCCCGGGCCGTCGCCGAGCACGGCCTGTACTACCCGCCGGACCCGTCCAGCTGGGAGATGTGCACCATCGGCGGCAACATCGGCACCGCGTCCGGCGGCCTGTGCTGCGTGAAGTACGGGGTCACCGCCGAGTACGTGCTCGGCCTCGACGTCGTCCTCGCCGACGGGCGGCTGCTGCGCACCGGCCGGCGCACCGCGAAGGGCGTCGCCGGATACGACCTGACGCGTCTCTTCGTCGGCTCCGAGGGCAGCCTCGGCATCGTTGTCGGGGCCGTGCTCGCGCTGAAGCCGCAGCCGCCGGCGCAGCTCGCGCTCGCCGCCGAGTTCCCCTCGGCGGAGGCCGCCTGCGAGGCCGTCTGCGCGATCATGGAGCGCGGCCACACGCCGTCGCTCCTCGAACTCATGGACGGCACCACCGTCCGCGCCGTCAACCGGCTCGCGCACATGGGCCTGCCCGACAGCACCGAGGCGCTCCTGCTGTGCGCGTTCGACACCCCGGACCCGGCTGCCGACCTCGCCGCGGTGGGTGAGCTGTGCCGGGCCGCCGGGGCCACCGAGGTCGTACCGGCCGAGGACGCCGCCGAGTCCGAACTGCTCCTCCAGGCACGCCGGCTCTCGCTCACCGCTCTGGAGACCATCAAGACGGCGACGATGATCGACGACGTGTGCGTGCCGCGCACCAAGCTCGCCGCGATGCTCACGGGCACGGCGGACATCGCGGAGAAGTACGGGCTGACCATCGGGGTCTGCGCGCACGCGGGCGACGGCAACACCCATCCCGTCGTCTGCTTCGACCACGCCGACGAGGACGAGTCGCGCCGGGCGCGCGAGTCCTTCGACGAGATCATGGCGCTCGGGCTCGCGCTGGGCGGCACGATCACCGGTGAGCACGGGGTGGGCGTCCTGAAGAAGGAGTGGCTGGCGCGGGAGCTCGGGCCGGTGGGCGTGGAGCTGCAGCGCGGGATCAAGAAGACCTTCGACCCCCTGGGCCTCCTGAACCCGGGCAAGCTCTTCTGACACGCGCGACCCTTCTCGCACGGGGCTCACATCTCGCCCTCGGTGGACTCGTCCGACGGCCACGGGTCGCTCAGCCACAGCTCGTCCGCCACCACCGTGGTGGCGAAGAGCTCGGCCAGACCGTCGTCGATGCCGAGCTGCTCGGTCTCGGTGCCCGGCGGGACCGCGCGCAGGGTCCGCTCCAGCCAGGCGGACACCTGCGCGGACGGCGCCTCCAGGAGCGCGTCGCCGTCCGGCGACGACAGGGCCATGAGGATCACGTTGCGGCCCTCCACCTTGGTCGGCCAGATCCGGACGTCACCGTGGCCGCAGGGCCGGAAGACGCCCTCGACGAGCAGTTCCCGGGCGAAGGTCCAGTTGACCGGGTGCTCGGAGCCGACGTGGAAGGTGATGTGGACGGCGTACGGGTCGTCCACGCGGTACGCGAGCCGGGCCGGGACCGGGATCGAGCGCTCGGGGGAGAGGACGAGCTTCAGCTCGAGCTCGCGCTCGACGACGTTGTTCTCGGTGTTCTGCATGGTGCTGCTGCCTCTCTCTCGGTACGGGCCCGCGGTGGGCCTGCACGTAGGGAGAGAGGGGTCGGGCGGATCCATTACGCGACTTCGGGAAACTTTCCGAGGAATTTTTTTCCGGGAGGTTCCCGGGCCCGAGGATCACCCTCCGTGACGAAAGGGCGGGGCTGTCCCTCGAAGGCGGGCTTTCTGGTGGGCTCCTTGTCCCTGCGGCGGCGTTCTTCGTTACTGTCCTCCTTGGGCTCGGCGCGGTCGGCGCGGTCGACGCGCGGCCCGGGCGGACCAAAGGCGTTGTGACTGAACGGAGTCGGGGCAGTGGCTACTCCTCCTGGAGGCGGCGGAGACGTACCGCAGGCGGGCTACTACCCGGATCCGTCGATTCCGGGGTACATCCGCTTCTGGAACGGCGGCGCCTGGGTGCCCGGCACGAGCCGCCCCGCGCCCAAGGAGGGCGAGGCGCTTCCGGCCCCGCCGGTCCCCGTGGCGCCCCAGCTGGCCCCGAGCCCGGCCCCGGCCCCGTCCGTGCCTTCGGCCCCGTCCGTGCCTTCGGCTCCGGCTGTCCCCGCCGTCCCCGCCGTCGAGGAGACCGGGCCGGTCTTCTTCGACGAGGACCCGGCCCCGGCCGAATCCCGGCCCCAGCCCGGGACCCGGCCCGCGCCCGAGCCGGAGCACACCTCGGCACCGCAGGAGCCCGCCTCGGCGTGGCAGGCCAGCACCTCCCGGCAGACCGGCTTCGGCGGCGAGCGCGACCAGAGGGTGTCGTGGGGCGCGGCGGAGGACCCGCGCGCGGCGACGGCCTGGCCGGCGGCGGGCGCACCGAAGCCCGAGAGCCGGCCCGCGAGCGGCGGGGTCTCGATGCGGCGCGAGGCGCCGGCTCCCGCCGCCGAGCAGCCGGAACCGGCGGCCACGACGCCGGCGGCCACGCCGCCCGCGCAGCCGGCCGGACCGGCCGCGCAGTCGGCCACGCCGCCCGCGGCGGCGACCTCCGCCCCGGCGCCCGCCCCGGCACCTCTTCCCGCTCCGGCGCCCACACCCGGTCCCGCTCCGGCCCCCGCGCCCGCTCCCGCGTGGCCCGAGGCCGGCGGCAGCGCCCCCGCGGCCGAGGCGCCGCCCGCGCAGACCGGTCTCCCGGGCCAGCGGCTCGGCGGCATGCCCGTCAACCCGGCGCCGGCCCCGGCCTCCTGGGCCCCGCAGCCTCCCGCCCCCGCTCGGCCGCAGCCCCAGCCTCCGGTCCAGGCCCAGGCCCCGGTTCAGCCCCAGCCCCAGCCGTCCGCGTCGGCGGCGCAGGACCCGCAGCCCGTCGTGCCGTGGAAGCCGCCCGTCGAGGACGTGTTCCTTTCCGCCGCCCGGGCGCAGGCCGCGGCGAAGCCCGCCGGACTCGGACGGCGGCTGCTGGCGCGGCTCGTCGACGGGCTCGTGCTCGGTGCGCTGGTCGGCGCCGTGTCGTACCCCTTCGTCACGGCCGCGCTCCAGCACATCGACGAGAAGATCGAGGCCGCCAAGCAGTCGGGCGTCACCGTCCAGGTCTGGCTGGTCGACGGCACCACCTCCGTGCAGTTCGGGATCGTGCTCGCCGCCTTCCTCGTGCTCGGCACGCTGTACGAGGCGCTGCCCACCTCGCGGTGGGGCCGTACGCTCGGCAAGAAGCTGTGCGGGATCGAGGTCCGGGACATCGAGGCGCACGAGCCGCCCACCTTCGGCGCCGCGCTGCGCCGCTGGCTGCTCTACGCGGTGCTCGGGCTGCTCGGCATCGGTCTGCTCAACGTCCTCTGGTGCGTGTTCGACCGGCCCTGGCGCCAGTGCTGGCACGACAAGGCGGCCGGCACCTTCGTAGCCCGCTGAGCCACCCCTCCACCGCTCCGCCCGTCCACCCCCGCCCGCCGTCCCCCGAACGGCGGGCGATCGATTGCGGGGGTCCCGTGCCCGGGATGCACTGCCCCCATGAGCAACGATCAGCCGCCGCCGCCCCCAGGTCAGCCGCCCGACGACGACCCCTTCCGGAAGAGGCCGCCGGACCAGCCCCCGCCGTCGGGCGAGCAGCCCCCGCCCTCGGGCGACCAGCCCCCGCCGGGTAACCCGTACGGGTCACCTCCACCGCCCCCACCGTCCTACGGCGGTGGAGGCGGAGGGCCCTACGGCGGCGGAGGCGGACCCTACGGCGGCGGGGGCGGCGGGCCGTACGGCGGTGATCCGTACGGCGGCGGGCCCTACGGCGGCGATCCGCTCGCCGGGATGCCGCCGCTCGCCGACTCCGGCAAGCGCATCGCCGCCCGTGTCATCGACTGGCTGATCGTCGCCGTGCCGCTCGCGATCATCGGCATCCCGTTCAAGGTGTACGACCGCGCCGGCGACGGCAGCGACTGGGACGACACCGTCAACAGCCTGAACGGCGGCGGGCAGCTGGTCTTCCAGCTGATCACGATCGTGGCGTACGTCGCGTACGACACCGTGATGACCGCCAACAAGGGGCAGACCCTCGGCAAGAAGTGGATGAAGCTGCGGGTCGCGATGCTCAACGACGGCTCGCCGCCGCCGATGAACGCCTCCCTCATCCGCGCGATCGTGCTCTGGCTGCCCGCGCTGATCTGCTGCGCCTGTCTGTGGCCGTTGCTCCTGCTGATCCTGATCCTCGTGGACAAGCCGTACAAGCAGGGCCTTCACGACAAGGCGGCCAAGACGGTGGTGGTGTCCGTACCGCAGTAGCCGTACCGCGGAGGTCACCAACCTCCCGAAAGGGACGCGCGGTTACGAACCGATCCGGGTGTCCGCCCCGGCCCCCACGGGCGCGGCGGGCACCCGGATCTCCTCGTTCCCGAGGCCGGAGGAAGCGGTGGCGGCCGAGGTCTTGACGTGCCGCGCCCGCACCGGCATCGTCACCGCCACCAGCACCCCGAGCATCAGGCCCGCGGCGGAGATCGCCGTGATGCCCAGTGCCGTGGTGGTGCCGGAGAGCAGCAGCAGGGCGACGGTCGAGAGCACGACGGTGGCCGAACCGTAGGCGTACTGTGCGGCGTTCGGTCGCTGCATGGCGGTTACCGTCCCTCGGGGCGCGTGGCGAGTGCGACTCTACGACGGTGGATGCCCGGCCGCACCGGAAGTAAGCGTGACCTAACCCACGTCGCCGATGCACGGGGGGCGCAGGGGCGCACAGTCGCGCCGAATATGCGGCCGACGAAAGTTAGTTCCATGTTCGACTATCGGAAACCGACTCCCGCATAGTGCAGTTGGCCTGTCCAAGTCAAGATCTGTCTTTTCCGCTTCAACTCCGGTCGAATGTCGTCACTTGTGACGCGTCACCCGTTCGGCGGACACCCCACCACCGATCCGCCGCGCGAGGTGCGCCGGGGAGGACAGAAACAAGTGAACAACAGACGACGGGCGATCCGGACGTCCGCGATCGTCGTGGCGCTCGCCGCCACGGCCGCCACCGCCTCGACCCTCGGTACCGCGTGGGCCGCTGACCACGACTCCGCGCCGGCCGCCGCAGCGGCGGCCAGGGCGAACGCGGTGGACGCCACCACGGTCGACCACGACCTCGAGGGTCCGTTCAGCAAGCAGCAGGAGCAGCAGCGCCAGGCCGCCATCGAGCAGGTGCTCAACGGCGAGACCAAGGTCGAGCGCCGCAACGGCTCCCAGGTGGTCAAGCTCGACAACAAGAAGTACGTCGAGCTCGCCCGCGAGAAGACCGACAAGATCTTCACCATCCTGGTCGAGTTCGGCGACCAGGTGGACAACACCACCCTCGTCGACCGCAAGGACGACGACACGGACGAGCTGAAGCCGAAGTACGGCGGCCAGCCCGGCCCGCTGCACAACCAGATAGCCGAGCCCGACCGGTCGAAGGACAACTCGACCGCCTGGCAGGCGGACTACGACCGGCAGCACTTCCAGGACCTGTACTTCGGCACCGGCAAGGACAAGGACGGCAAGCCGAAGGAGTCCCTGAAGACCTACTACGAGAAGACCTCGTCCGGCCGTTACTCGGTCGACGGCACGGTCACCGACTGGGTCAAGGTCCCGTACAACGAGGCCCGCTACGGCTCGAACTACTGCGGCCAGCACAACTGCGGCAACGTCTGGGACACCGTCCGCGACGGCGTCACCGCCTGGGCCGCCGACCAGAAGGCCAAGGGCCGCACCGACGCCCAGATCAAGGCCGACCTGGCGCAGTACGACCAGTGGGACCGGTACGACTTCGACGCCGACGGCAACTTCAACGAGCCCGACGGCTACATCGACCACTTCCAGATCGTCCACGCGGGCGAGGACGAGTCGGCCGGCGGCGGCGCCGAGGGCACCGACGCGCTGTGGGCGCACCGCTGGTACGCGTACGGCACCGACGCGGGCAAGACCGGCCCCGAGGGCAACAAGGCCGGTGGCACCCAGATCGGCAACACCGGCATCTGGGTCGGCGACTACACGATGCAGCCGGAGAACGGCGGCCTCGGCGTCTTCGCCCACGAGTACGGTCACGACCTCGGTCTGCCGGACCACTACGACACCGCGGGCGGCGAGAACTCGACCGGCTTCTGGACCCTGATGTCCTCCGGTTCCTGGCTCGGCACCGGCAAGGACACCATCGGCGACATGCCGGGCGACATGAACGCCTGGGACAAGCTCCAGCTCGGCTGGCTGAACTACGCCAAGGTCAACGACTGGCAGCGCGGCACCAAGACCACCCACAAGCTGGGCGTCGCGGCGTACAACACCAAGCTGCCGCAGGCGCTCCTCGTCGAGCTGCCGAAGAAGGCCGTCACCACCGACATCGTGGCCCCCGCCGAGGGTGCCACCCAGTGGTGGAGCAACATGGGTGACGACCTCAAGAACACCCTGACCCGGCCCGTCGACCTGACCGGCAAGACCTCGGCCTCCCTGGAGCTCCAGGGCTGGTACGACATCGAGCTGGACTACGACTACCTCTACACCGAGGTGTCGACGGACGGCGGCGCCAACTGGACCGCCGTGGACGGCACCGCCGACGGCAAGCCGCTCCCGCGCGACGCGTCCGGCGCCCCGGCGCTGACCGACGTCTCCGGCGCGCACCAGAAGCTGGTCTACGACCTGAACGCCTACGCGGGCAAGAAGTTCGACCTGCGCTTCCGCTACCAGACGGACGGCGGCGCGGGCGGCAAGGGCTTCGTGGCCGACGCCATCACGCTGACCGCCGACGGCGCCACCGTCTTCTCGGACAACGCCGAGAACGGTGCCAACGGCTGGACCGCCAAGGGCTTCGAGCGCATCGGCAAGGGCTTCACGAAGGAGTACGAGCAGTACTACATCGCGGAGAACCGCCAGTACGTGTCGTACGACAAGACCCTCAAGGTCGGCCCGTACAACTTCGGCTTCACGGGCGACAAGGCCAGCTGGGTCGAGCACTACCCGTACCAGAACGGTCTGCTGATCTGGAAGTGGGACCTGTCCCAGAAGGACAACAACACCTCCCAGCACCCGGGCCAGGGTCTGGTCCTGCCGATCGACTCGCACCCGAGCCCGCTGAAGTTCCGTGACGGCAGCCTGATGCGCAACCGCGTCCAGGCCTACGACTCGCCGTTCACCATCGCCCGCACCGACGGCTTCCAGCTGCACCTGAAGAACGTCGCGGCGTGGGTCCCCTCGCAGGCCGGCAACCCGGTCTTCGACGACAAGAAGGGCGTGTACTGGTTCGCCGAGAACCCGCGCGCCGGTGTCCAGGTAACTGACACCAACACCAAGATCCAGGTCGTCAAGGAGCCGAAGGACGGCCAGACCGTCACGGTCCAGGTCGGCCCCTCGGTGAAGTAAAACCGAATTCTCCTGCATCACCGCAGGTCAGAGCATGATCGGCCGTCGCCCTCTAGCGGGCGGCGGCCGATCGTGTTTAGGTGCGTCTTACGGCCTCGGCCGCCCGACCTTATTGACAGTAGTTCCACGGGGGAGTGGTTCCGCATGCCCAACGGAGGGTTCAGCAGACTGCCCGGAGGCAGCGTCGTCGTCGCCATAGGACTGCCCAGTCCGGCCGGTGACGGCGCCACCGTGCGCTTCCTGGTGCACGCGGCGAACCGGGCCCGCGCCCTGACCCGGCTGCGGAACCTGGGCCTGCGCGCGGTCTACCTCCGCGGCAACACCGAGCCGCCCACCCCGGACGAGATCACGGCCGTGCTGCACCACCCGGACGGGCTGCTGTGGCGGAGCACCGCCCAGGAGCTGTGGCACCCGGTACGGTCCCTGCCGAAGGCCCCCGCGGCCTGAGACGCCCCTGGCCCGGGGCGCCCGCGGCCCACGGTCCGGGGCACCCGCGCCCGGCTACGGGGCGACGACCGGCTTGCCGGTCAGCTCCACGCCCGCGTCGCGCAGCTCCTCCAGGGCGCGGTCGGTGGTCTCCTTCGCGACCCCGGCGGTCAGGTCGAGCAGCACATGGGTGCGGAAGCCCTCGCGGGCCGCGTCCAGGGCGGTGGCCCGGACGCAGTGGTCGGTGGCGATGCCGACCACGTCGACCTCCGTGACGTCCCGGGAGCGCAGCCAGTCGGCCAGCGGGGTGCCGTTCTCGTCGCGCCCCTCGAAGCCGCTGTACGCCGCCGCGTAGGCGCCCTTGTCGAAGACCGCGCTGATCGCGCCGCTGGCGACGGCGGGCGCGAAGTTCGGGTGGAAGCCGACGCCCTCGGTTCCGGCCACGCAGTGCCGCGGCCAGGAGGCGACGTAGTCCGGGCGGTCCGAGAAGTGGTCGCCGGGGTCGACGTGGTGGTCGCGGGTGGCGATGACGAACCGGTAGCCGGCCGAGGCCTGGCTGACCAGGTCGGTGATGGAGGCGGCGACGTCCGCGCCTCCCGCCACCGCGAGGCTGCCGCCCTCGCAGAAGTCGTTCTGAACGTCCACAACGATCAATGCGCGGTGCATGGCGGGTGTCCTTAGCGAGGCGGCCGTGGGTCGGATTCGAGCCTAGAGACTTCCCCCTCCCTTCGGGAGGGGGCGCTCTGGGGCGTTACGGGTGCTACAGGTACTCGGTCGGCAGGACCGGCTCGCCGCGCGACAGCTGGACCGCCGACATCGGCAGCGCGGCGCGGGCCGCGATGTGCCGGGACCTGGCGGCCTCCAGCGGCTCGCGGGCCACCACGTCGCCGCCCTTGACCAGCTCCACCAGCAGCTGCCGGTCGACCAGCTCCGGCGGGACCGGGCCGGTGCCGACGACCTCCGCCTCGGCGACGCCGGCGGCGTCGGCCCGGCGGGCGGCCCACTTGCGGCCGCCGACGGAGGCCTTGCCGCCCACGGACTTCTTGGCGACGGGGACCAGCGGGGCCTTCGGGTCGGCCGAGACGGCCCGGGCGACCAGCTTGTAGACCATGGAGCAGGTCGGGTGGCCGCTGCCGGTGACCAGCTGGGTGCCGACGCCGTACGCGTCGACCGGCGCGGCCGCGAGCGAGGCGATGGCGTACTCGTCGAGGTCGGAGGTGACCACGATCTTGGTGTCCGTCGCGCCGAGCTCGTCGAGCTGGGCCCGCACCCGGTGGGCGACGAGCAGCAGGTCGCCGGAGTCGATCCGGACGGCCCCGAGCTCGGGCCCGGCCACCTCGACGGCGGCCCGGACGGCCTCGGTCACGTCGTAGGTGTCGACCAGGAGCGTGGTGCCGCGGCCCAGCGAGTCGACCTGGGCCCGGAAGGCGTCGCGCTCGGTGTCGTGCAGCAGCGTGAAGGCGTGGGCGGAGGTGCCCACGGTCGGGATGCCGTAGCGGAAGCCGGCGGCGAGGTCGGAGGTGGAGTCGAAGCCGCCGACGTAGGCGGCGCGCGCGGAGGCGACGGCGGCCAGTTCGTGGGTGCGCCGGGCGCCCATCTCGATCAGCCGGCGGCCGCCCGCGGCGGAGGACATCCGGGAGGCGGCGGCGGCGATCGCGGAGTCGTGGTTGAGGATCGACAGGATCACGGTCTCGAGGAGGACGCACTCGGCGAAGGAGCCCTCGACCCGCAGGAGGGGCGAGCCGGGGAAGTACACCTCGCCCTCGGGGTAGCCCCAGATGTCGCCGGAGAAGCGGTAGCGGGCGAGCCATTCGAGGGTCGGCTCGTCGACGATGCCGCGCTCGCGCAGGAAGCCGAGCACGCCGTTGTCGAAGCGGAAGTTCTCGACGGCGTCCAGGACCCGTCCGACGCCCGCCACCACGCCGTAGCGCCGCCCCTCGGGCAGCCGGCGGGTGAAGACCTCGAAGACGGACCTGCGGTCCGCGGTACCGGCCCTGAGGGCCGCCTGGAGCATCGTCAGCTCGTACTGGTCGGTGAAGAGCGCGGTCGACGGCACGTCCACCGGCAGCCCAAGGTCCGCAGCGTTCATGCGATGAGCGTACCGCACTATTCGTCAGTCTGACGAATACCCCGGCCGTGCGGGCGACCCGTTTGTGCGACCGGCCGGTCGGGGTGGCAGCATGGTGTGAGTGAGCGTTGCGCCTATCGAGATCGAGCGGACCGAGTCGGCCGAGGAGGTCTCCGCCGTCGTCGAACCGGACGTGCCGTGGGTGACTATCGTCCACAACGACCCGGTCAACCTGATGAGCTATGTCACCTACGTCTTCCAGGCGTACTTCGGCTACTCCAAGGACAAGGCGCACAAGCTGATGCTCGACGTGCACAACAAGGGCCGCGCGGTGGTCTCCAGCGGCACCCGTGAAGAGATGGAACGGGACGTGCAGGCGATGCACGGCTACGGTCTGTGGGCGACCCTCTCCCAGGACCGCGGCTGATGGCGGGGCACTTCGAAGCCCTCCCGGGCGGCGGCGCGGCCGTCGCGCTCGACGAGGTCGAGATCTCCATCCTGCGCTCCCTCGCCGTCCAGCTGATGGAGCTGATCGGTCCCGGCGACGAGCCGGTCGAGGGTGAGGACCCGCTGGCCGCGCTGTTCGCGGAGGGCCCCAGCGAGCCGCCCTCCGACCCGGCGCTCCGCCGGCTCTTCCCCGACGCGTACGGGGACGACACCGACGAGCTGCGGCAGGCGGCCGCGGACTTCCGCCGCTACACCGAGAACGACCTGCGGGCCCGCAAGCGGGACGACGCGCTCTCCGTCGTGCGCAGCCTGGACGCGCTCGCCTCGGCTGCGGCCGGCGAGGGCGGCGGTGTCCTCAAGCTCACCGCGGACGAGTCCCGCGCCTGGCTCGGCTCGCTCAACGACCTGCGGCTGACCATCGGCACCCGGCTCGAGGTCACGGACGACGACCAGAGCGAGGGGCTGTACCGGCTGCCGGACGACGATCCGCGCAAGCCGATGGTGATGGCGTACCTCTGGCTCGGCGGGCTCCAGGAGTCACTCGTCGAGACCCTGATGCCGTAGGGCCTGTCCGGCGGAAGTCCCTCCGGCGCCACGGGAAAACACCCCTACTGGCGGGTGTTCGCTCAGCGGACGCTCAAATCCGGATAACGAATACGTTATCCAAGTGCCTTCCTTGCCCTCTTGAATCCTCCTTGTCCGGATTTTCGAGTGACGCGGGTCACACGTGTACCCGCCGATCACTGTGAACACCGTGATAAATCTTCACGACCACCCGGGGACGCCACCCCTGTCCCCGGGGGCGCTTTGACCGGCTGACCGCCGGTGGCACTCCATCCACATCCGGGGGGATCAGGACCTGATCCGCAGCACGAACGGCCCAGCGGCCGGTGCGCGGACCAGCATGGAGAAAGGCGCACCACCATGACCTCAGTGCAGGTCGACAAGCAGCACGACGGCAATGAGGCCGCGGACACCGCAGCCGGCGAGGGCTATCACCGGGCACTCGGCGCACGTCAGATCCAGATGATCGCGATCGGCGGCGCCATCGGCACCGGCCTGTTCCTGGGCGCGGGCAAGGGCATCTCCATCGCGGGACCGAGCCTGATCCTCGCGTACGCCATCGCGGGCATCGTCATCTTCTTCATCATGCGGGCGCTCGGCGAGCTCCTCATGTACCGCCCCGTGTCGGGCTCCTTCTCGGAGTACGCGCGGGAGTTCATCGGCCCCTTCGCGGGCTTCGTGACCGGCTGGACCTACTGGCTCTTCTGGGTCGTCACCGGCATCACCGAGGTCACCGCCGCGGCCACCTACATGACGTACTGGTGGGACATCCCGCAGTGGATCTCCGCCCTCGTCTTCACCGTGATCCTCTACGGCGCCAACCTGATCTCCGTGAAGCTCTTCGGTGAGCTGGAGTTCTGGTTCTCCATGGTCAAGGTCACCGCCATCGTCGGCATGATCCTGATCTGCGCCGGCATCCTCACCCTCGGCTTCTCCGACGCCGGCGACACCGCCTCGATCACCCACCTGTGGGACCTCGGCGGCTTCTTCGCCGGGGAGAACGGCATCGGCTCGACCCTCATGACCCTCCAGATGGTCATGTTCGCCTTCCTCGCCGTCGAGCTGGTCGGCGTCACCGCGGGCGAGTCCAAGGACCCGAAGACCGTCCTGCCCAAGGCCATCAACACCGTGCCGTGGCGCATCGCCGTCTTCTACGTCGGCGCGCTGATCATGATCCTGTCGGTCGTCCCGTGGACCGAGTTCAAGCCGGGCGTCTCGCCGTTCGTCGCCGCCTTCGAGAAGATGGGCCTCGGCATCGGTGCGGCCGTCGTCAACTTCGTCGTCCTGACGGCCGCGCTCTCGTCCTGCAACTCCGGCATGTACTCCACCGGCCGCATGCTGCGCGACCTCGCGCTCAACGGCCAGGGACCGAAGTTCTTCACGAAGCTGACGAAGAGCGGCACCCCGCTCGTCGGCACCACCTTCTCGGCCGCGCTGATGATGGTGGGCGTCTGGATCAACTACCAGTGGCCCGGCGACGCGTTCAACTACGTCGTCTCCTTCGCCACCATCTCCGGCATGTGGGCCTGGATCATGATCCTGGCCTGCCACGTCCGCTACCGCCTCAAGGCCGACCGCGGCGAGCTGCCCGAGTCCTCCTTCAAGGCGCCCGGCGGCATCTGGCCCAGCCTCTTCGCCCTCGCCTTCATCGGCATGGTCATCGTCATGATGGGCATCGACGAGGGTGCGCGCGTCTCGCTGTACTGCGCGCCGCTGTGGGGCCTGCTCCTCGGCGTCGCCTACCTGGTCCTCAAGGCCCGCAACCCCGAGGGCGCCGCCTTCGCCAAGCGGTCGTAACGCCTCCGACCTGCAAGGTCTCAGCATCCGGGCCGTCTCGTATCGAACCTCGATACGAGGCGGCCCGTCTGCTTATCCTGTCGGCATGCTGACCCTCACCCGAGCCCTGTACGACCAGATCGTGGAACACTCCCGCGCGGACCACCCCGACGAGGCCTGCGGCGTGGTCGCGGGGCCGGTCGGCACGGGCCGCCCCGAGCGCTTCATCCCCATGCTGAACGCGGCGCGCTCGCCCACCTTCTACGAGTTCGACTCCGGCGACCTGCTGAAGCTCTACCGCGAGATGGACGACCGGGACGAGGAGCCCGTGATCATCTACCACTCGCACACGGCGACCGAGGCCTACCCGTCCCGGACGGACATCTCCTACGCCAACGAGCCGCAGGCGCACTACGTCCTCGTCTCCACGGCCGACACCGACGGCGCCGGCCCCTTCCAGTTCCGCTCGTACACGATCGTCGACGGCGTCGTGGAGGAGGAAGAGGTCAAGATCGTCGAGGCCTACGAGTAGTCTGAGCCCGACCTTTCAGGGCGGCAGGACCCAGGAAGCCGGTGCGAGTCCGGCGCGGTCCCGCCACTGTGACCGCCCCCGAGGTCTGTCCGCCGGACAGGCCCTCCGGGGCGCGAGCCAGGAACTGACCTGCCGCCTTCTCACCACCGATCGGGGACGTGGAAATCCCCGGAGGAGGCCAACGCCGTGACCTGGCGCCGCCCGCTGCTGCCCGCGCTCGCCCTCGTACCCCTGCTCGCCGCCTGCTCCGCACCGGCGCCCGGGACCACACCCACCGGCAAGGCCGCGCCGGGCTTCCCGTACACCGTCACCAACTGCGGGGTGACCACCACCTACCAGGCCCCGCCGAAGCGCGCGGTGACCATGAACCAGCACGTCACCGAGGTCATGCTCGCCCTCGGCCTGGAGAAGTCACTGGCCGGCACCGCCTACCTCGACGACGCGGTCCTGCCCGCGTACAAGAAGGCCTACGACTCAGTCCCGGTCCTCGCCGAGGAGTACCCCTCCAAGGAGGCGCTGCTCGCCGCGAACCCGGACTTCGTGTACGGCGGTTACGCCTCCGCCTTCGACGCCAAGGCCGGCCGCGGCCGCGACGACCTGAAGCGCTCCGGCATCGAGTCCCGGCTCAACACCGAGTACTGCCCCTCCGGCGCCACCTCCTTCGACGACCTCTACCGCGAGGTCCGCGAGGTCGGCCGCACCTTCGGCGTCGCCGACCGCGCCGAGAAGTGGAACCGCGAGGCCCGCGCCGCCCTCACCGCCACCGAGCAGCGCCTCAAGGGCGCCCCGCCGGTGTCCGTCTTCGTCTACGACAGCGGCGACAAGACCGCGTTCACCGCCGGCGGCAAGGGCATCGGCAACGAGCTGATCACCCGGGCCGGCGGCCGCAACGTCTTCGCCGACCTCGACAAGACCTTCGGCGACGCCACCTGGGAGCAGGTCGTCGCCCGCAGGCCCGAGGTCGTCGTCATCTACGACTACGGCACCACCACCGTCGAGCAGAAGAAGCGACGCCTCCTCGACGACCCCGCCCTGCGCGAGGTCCCCGCGATCAGGAACCGCCGCTTCGCCGTGCTGCCGCTCTCCGACACCGTGCTCGGCGTCCGGGCGCCCGCCGCCGTCGGCAAGCTCGCCGCCCAGCTCCACCCCGGCCGGTGAAGCGGTACGCGACCGTGGTCGCCGGACTGCTCCTGGCGCTCGCGGCGGCCGTCGTGGCCTCGCTGGCGCTCGGGTCCGTCCGCGTCCCGCCCGGCCAGGTGCTCGACGCCCTGACCGGCCGGGCCGGGCCCTCGCCGTACCGGACGATCGTGCTCGACCTCCGGCTGCCCCGGGTGCTGCTCGGCGCGGTCGTCGGCGCCGGGCTCGCCGTCGTCGGCACCGTCCTGCAGGCCCTGGTCCGCAACCGGCTCGCCGACCCGTTCCTGCTCGGGATCTCCTCCGGGGCCTCCGCCGGAGCCGTCGCCGTGATCGTCCTCGGCGTCGGCGGCGGGATCACCACCAGCGTCGCGCTGCCCGCCGGTGCCTTCGCGGGCGCGCTGCTCGCCCTCGTCCTCGTCTACGGCCTGGCCCGGCGCGGCGGCACCATGACCGGGCCGCGGCTCGTCCTGGCCGGCGTGGCCGTCTCGTACATCCTCTCCGCGCTGACCACCCTGCTCCTGGTCGTCGCCGGCCGGCCCGAACAGTTCCAGGAGGCGCTGTTCTGGTCCCTCGGCGGCCTCGGCAGCGCCCGCTGGGACAGCCTGGTGCTGCCCGCGGCCGTCCTCGCCGCCGGCATCGGCGCGCTCCTCACCCTCGCCCGGCCGCTCGACCTGCTGCTCGTCGGCGAGGAGGGCGCGACCGTCCTCGGCCTGGACACCGCGCGCTTCCGCGCCGCCGTCTTCGTCCTCGCCTCGCTGGTCACCGCCGTCCTCGTCGCGGCGAGCGGAGCCGTCGGCTTCGTCGGCCTGATGGTCCCGCACGCCGCCCGCGCGGTCGTCGGCGCCCCGCACCGCCGGCTGCTCCCGGTCGCCGCGCTCGGCGGGGCGGTCGCCCTGGTCCTCGCCGACCTGGCCGCCCGTACCGTCGCCGCGCCGCAGGACATCCCCGTCGGCGTCCTCACCGCACTCACCGGCGGCCCGTTCTTCCTCTGGCTGATGCGCCGCCGACCCGAAGGAGCGGCCCTGTGACCGAGCTGCGCGTGGAGTCCCTGTCGTACGAGGACCGGCTGCGCGAGGCCGACCTCGTCGTCCGGCCCGGCGAGACCGTCGGCCTCGTCGGCCCCAACGGCAGCGGCAAGACCACCCTGCTGCGCTGCGTCTACGGCACCCTCGCCGCCACCTCCGGGCGCGCCCTGCTCGACGGGGACGACCTGCGGGCGATGGGGCCGCGGGCGCGGGCCCGGCGGGTGGCGACCGTGCCGCAGGAGAGCGCCGCCGAGTTCGAGCTGACCGTCCGCGAGCTGGTCGCCCTCGGCCGCTCCCCGCACAAGCGGTTCTGGGAGGGCGACAGCGCGGCGGACCTGGCGCGGGCCGACGCGGCCCTGGACCGGGTCGGCATCGGACACCTCGCCGACCGCCCGTACCCCGGGCTCTCCGGCGGCGAACGCCAGCGGGCGCTGGTCGCCCGGGCCCTGGTCCAGGACCCGGCCCTGCTGGTCCTCGACGAGCCCACCAACCACCTCGACATCCGCTACCAGCTCGAAGTGCTCGGGCTCGTCCGCCGTTTGGGCACCAGCAACCTCCTCGCCCTGCACGACCTCACCCTCGCCGGGGCCTACTGCGACCGCCTGTACGTGCTGCGGCGCGGAAGAGTGGTCGCGGAGGGGCCGCCGGGGGACGTGCTGACGCCGGAGCTCCTGCGGGCGGTCTACGGGGTGGAAGCCGAGGTCATCCCGCATCCGCGCACCGGAACCCCGCTTGTCGTTTATCTGCCGAGTCCGTCAGCCGAACGCAAACCGTCCACCATGTGAGATCACATTCCGAAACCCGGACCGGGAATCGATACGATGACCGCATGGTTTCCCACGACGTGAGCGAAGAGACGCCGAGCACCGCCCTGCTGCTCGTGGCACGCCTGCACGTCGACCTGTGCCGTCTCGCCAGCGCGATGTGTCCTTCCCGCGCTGCGCTCTGAACGACCGGCCCGAGCGCACCTCAGCACGACCCCCTGCCGCGCGGGGGCCCCACGCGCGCGCCCACCACGCCACCTGCCCCGCACCTCCCGACAGGAGCCCACGCCATGGCCATCGAGGTCCGCATCCCGACCATCCTCCGCACCTACACCGACGGCGCCAAGGCCGTCGAGGGCAGCGGTGACACCCTCGCCGAGCTCTTCGCCGACCTGGAGTCCCGCCACGCCGGGATCGAGGCCCGCATCGTCGACGGCGACAAGCTGCGCCGCTTCGTCAACGTCTACCTGAACGACGAGGACGTCCGCTTCCTGGACGGCATCGACACCAAGCTCGCCGACGGCGACAACGTGACGATCCTGCCGGCCGTCGCCGGCGGGATGGTCTGAGCGGCCGGATCCCCATGCGTTACGACTCCCCGCTCGCGGCGGTCGGCAACACGCCGCTGGTCCGACTGCCCAGGCTCTCCCCGTCGGACGACGTCCGCATCTGGGCCAAGCTGGAGGACCGCAACCCCACCGGCTCGGTCAAGGACCGCCCCGCGCTCCACATGATCGAGCAGGCCGAGAAGGACGGCCGGCTCACCCCCGGCTGCACCATCCTCGAACCCACCAGCGGCAACACCGGCATCTCGCTCGCCATGGCGGCCCGCCTCAAGGGCTACCGCATCGTGTGCGTCATGCCGGAGAACACCAGCGAGGAGCGCCGCCAGCTGCTCGCCATGTGGGGCGCCGAGATCATCTCCTCGCCCGCCGCCGGCGGCTCCAACACGGCCGTACGGGTCGCCAAGGAGCTCGCCGAGCAGCACCCGGACTGGGTCATGCTCTACCAGTACGGCAACCCGGCCAACGCCGGAGCCCACTACGCCACCACGGGCCCCGAGATCCTCGCCGACCTGCCCTCCGTCACCCACTTCGTGGCGGGCCTGGGAACGACGGGCACGCTCATGGGCGTCGGCCGCTACCTGCGCGAGCACAAGCCCGACGTCAAGATCGTCGCCGCGGAACCCCGCTACGACGACCTCGTCTACGGCCTGCGCAACCTCGACGAGGGCTTCGTCCCCGAGCTGTACGACGCCTCCGTCCTCACCACCCGCTTCTCCGTCGGCTCCGCCGACGCGGTCACCCGCACCCGCGAGCTCCTCCAGCAGGAGGGCATCTTCGCGGGCGTCTCGACGGGCGCGGCGCTGCACGCGGCCATCGGGGTCGGCAAGAAGGCGCTCAAGGCGGGCGAGCGCGCCGACATCGTGTTCGTCGTCGCCGACGGCGGCTGGAAGTACCTGTCGACCGGCGTCTACACGGCCGCCACGACGGAAGAGGCCATCGAGACCCTGCAGGGCCAGCTCTGGGCGTGAGCCACCGAGCTCCCTCGGGGGGAGCCCGCGCAGGGCGAGCCGTCGCGCGCGGCGAGAACCGCGCCGCGCCGGCCTCGGGCCTGTCCGGTGGATCAGGGCCGGACAGGCCCTAGCGCGCCAGATGGCGGACCTGGTCCCAGACCACCGGGTCCGCCGTTCCCACTTTCCGGCGGAACTCCCACACCAGCACGTCCCGCAGCTCGTCCGTCTCCAGGAAGCTCGGCCGCCCCTGCGCGTCGCCCACCGAACCCGGCGGCAGCGGGATCACCCCCGGCCGCTCGTCGTGGTACTTGCTGGTGATCTTGGCGACCAGAGCGCAGTCGCCGCGCAGGGCCAGGACCAGGCAGGGCCGGTCCTTGGAGCCCGGACCGTCCTCGAACGGCACGTCCGCCCACCAGATCTCACCCGGCCGCGGCAGCCGCTCCGGCGCCTTCCCGCGCGGGGCCGCCGGCCTCGGCGGTCGGGCGGGCGGCCGGGTCCGGCCCGCGGGCCGGCGGCCCGAGCGGCGCCGGCCGTCGGCGAGCGCCGCGACGAGCGCGATCACCACCACCGCGACGAGCGCGGGCCACCACGACGTGTCCATACCTCAAGACGGTACCGCCGCGCACGGGACGTCGCCGCGACGCCCCGCCATCCATCCGAACCGGTGACAGGGCCCGTGAGTTCGCCCACAACGGGCCGCCACGGAGGAGCGACGGGCCGCCACGCGCCGTACGCTCGACAGACCGCACGACCTCCCCTCTCAGCGCGCTTTACGCACCCGTCCACGGAGGTTCACGCTCCATGAAGCTCACCGTCGTCGGCTGCTCCGGGTCGTTCCCGTCCGCGGAATCGGCCTGCTCGAGCTACCTCGTCGAGGCCGACGGCTTCCGGCTGCTCCTCGACATGGGCAACGGCGCCCTCGGCGAGCTGCAGCGCCACATCGGTCTCTACGACCTCGACGCGATCTTCCTCAGCCATCTGCACGCCGACCACTGCATCGACATGTGCGGCTACTTCGTCGCCCGCTACTACCGGCACGACGGCGGCCGCTGCGACGCGCTGCCCGTGTACGCCCCCGAGGGCGCCGAGCAGCGGCTGACCACGGCGTACGCGGACACGCCGTCGCCCGGTGCGATGAGCGAGGTCTTCGACTTCCGGACGCTGGCCTCCGGCACCTTCGACATCGGCCCGTTCCGGGTTCGCACGGAGAAGGTGTCCCATCCCGTCGATGCCTACGGCATCCGGATCGAGCACGGCGGCCGGGTGCTCGCCTACTCGGGTGACACCGGGGTCTGCGACTCCCTCGACAAACTGGCGGCGGGTGCCGACCTGTTCCTGTGCGAGGCGTCCTTCACCCACGGCAAGGAGGACATCCCGGCCCTCCACCTCAACGGCCGCGAGGCCGGCGCCCACGCCGCCCGCGCCGGGGTGGGCCGGCTGGTGCTGACCCACATCCCGCCGTGGACGGACGGCGAACGCAACCTGGCGGACGCCCGCGAGGTCTACGGAGGCCAGGCGGAACTGGCGTACGCGGGCGCGGTCTACGAGATCTGAGCGAACCGCCGCGGGCGCCGCCACCACTCCACCACTCACGCTGCGGATTCCGAGGAAAAGGAAATCGGCCTTCAGGACCGGGGGAGGGTCCTGAAGGCCGACGTCATGTCATGCCCCGGAAGGGCGGAGGCTCACGCCTTGGTGAGGTCCTCGAGCTCCTCCTCGGGCTCGCGGCCCGGGGTCATGATGTTGAACTTGGTGATCGCGAAGCGGAAGACCACGTAGTAGATCGCCGCGAAGACCAGGCCGATCGGGATGATCAGCCACGGCTTGGTCGCGTACGTCCAGTTCAGGAAGTAGTCCAGCGCACCGGCGGAGAAGGTGAAGCCGTGGTGCACGCCGAGGGCCGAGGTGATGACCATCGAGGCGGCGGTGAGCACCGCGTGGATCACGTACAGCAGCGGCGCCAGGAACATGAACGCGAACTCGATGGGCTCGGTGATGCCCGTGACGAACGAGGTCAGGGCGAGCGAGAACATCATGCCGCCGACGACCTTGCGGCGCTCGGGGCGGGCCGCGTGGGTGATCGCCAGGGCGACGGCCGGGAGCGCGAACATCATGATCGGGAAGAAGCCCGACATGAACTGGCCCGCGGACGGGTCACCGTGGAAGAAGCGCGGCAGGTCGCCGTGCCAGACGGCGCCGGTGGAGTCGGTGAAGGTGCCGATCTCCTGCCAGGCGACGGTGTTCACGAACTGGTGCATGCCGACGGGGAGCAGACCACGGTTGATCGCGCCGAAGATGCCGGAGCCGGCCGCGCCCAGGCTGGTCATCCAGTTGCCGAAGTCGGTGATGACGCCGCCGATGGGCTCCCAGAGGAGGCCGAACAGGACGCCCATCAGGGTGCCGACGAAGGCCATGAGGATCGGGACGAGACGGCGGCCGTTGAAGAAGCCGAGCCAGTCGACCAGCTTGGTGCGGTGGTAGCGCTGCCAGACGACGGCGGCGAGCAGACCCATGACGATGCCGCCGAAGACCTTGGGGTCGTTGTACGTCGCGGCGACGTCGACACCGTTGTTCTTGGTCGTGTTGACGACGGCCTCGGTGACCGGGAAGGCCTTGAGGACGTTCTGGTAGACCAGGAAGCCGACGAGGGCGGCGAGGGCGGTGGAGCCGTCCGCCTTCTTGGCGAAACCGATCGCGATGCCGACGCAGAACAGCAGCGGCATGTTCGCGAAGACCGCGTCTCCGGCGGAGGCGAAGACCGTGGCGACCTTGCCCCAGCCGAGGCCTTCGGCGCCGAACACGTCGGGCTGGCCGAGACGGAGCAAGATACCCGCGGCCGGCAGTACGGCGATCGGCAGCTGCAGGCTGCGACCGACCTTCTGCAGGCCCTGGAACAGGCCGGATCCGCGCTTCTTCGCGGGAGCGGCGGCCTGGGCGGTGGCCGTACTCATCAACTTCCTCCAGTTGGGCAAGGCGCCGCCAGAGGACAGTGAAAGGGGGTGACGGCGGCGTCTTCGGGGAACGCGGTGAACTGGACCGCGTGGTCTACACCAATGAGTGGTGTAGACCAGTTGTAGCACGTGAGACTTAGATAAGGAACCTGTGAATTCTGTGCGCTCAGCCATAGCCGGACAGGCGACGACAAAAGGCCCCCGGACGGTGAGGTCCAGGGGCCTTGCGGAGGGCCGGGTGCGAGGTCCGAAAGCCCCGTACGGCCGGGTCGCCGGGCCCTGGCGCCGGGCCGTGACTCGGCCGGGGGCGCCGGGTGCTACGCCTTCGTCTTGTCCTGCTCCAGCTGCTCCTCCAGCTCCTCCGGCTCGCGGCCCGGAGTCGGCAGGTCGAACCTGGTGATCGCGAAGCGGAAGATCACGTAATAGACGAGGGCGAAGCCCAGGCCGATCGGGATGATCAGCCACGGCTTGGTCGCCAGGTTCCAGTTGATCACGTAGTCGATCAGTCCCGCGGAGAAGCTGAAGCCGTCCTTCACGCCCAGCGCCCAGGTCAGCGCCATCGACACACCGGTCAGGATCGCGTGGATCGCGTACAGCAGCGGCGCGATGAAGAGGAACGAGTACTCGATCGGCTCGGTGATACCGGTGACGAACGAGGTCAGCGCGACCGACAGCATCATGCCGCCGACCTCCTTGCGGCGGTGCGGCTTGGCGCAGTGGGTGATCGCAAGCGCCGCCGCCGGCAGCGCGAACATCATGATGGGGAAGAAGCCGGTGGTGAACTGGCCCGCCTCGGGGTCGCCCGCCAGGAACATGGTGATGTCGCCGTGCACCACCGTGCCGTCCGGCTTGGTGTACGAGCCGAACTGGAACCAGATCGGCACGTTGAGGAACTGGTGCAGGCCGATGACCAGCAGCGCGCGGTTCGCGACGCCGAAGATGCCCGAGCCCCAGGCGCCCAGCCCCACCAGCCAGTCGCTGAAGCTCTCCAGGCCGTCCCCGATGGGCGGCCAGATCCACAGGCACAGCGAGGCGAAGGCGATGCCGACGAACGCCATGATGATCGGGACGAGCCGTCGGCCGTTGAAGAAGCCGAGCCAGTCGACCAGCTTGGTGCGGTGGAACCGCTGCCAGAGATAGGCCGCGAACAGGCCCATGATGATGCCGCCGAAGACACCCGGGTTCTGGTACGTGTAACCGGCGAAGGAGTCGTCCGCGCCGAGGCAGCCGCCGCTGATGTCCTTCGTACCGGTCGGGCAGTCCTTCGGGAACTGGCGCAGCACGTTGTAGTAGACGAGGAAGCCGACCACCGCCGCCAGCGCGGTCGAGCCGTCCGCCTTCTTCGCCATGCCGATCGCCACGCCGATGCAGAACAGCAGCGGGAGACCCAGACTGCCGTCGAGCAGCGCGCCGCCCGCGCCCGCCATGACCTTGGCGACGTTGTCCCAGCCGAGCCCGTCCGCGCCGAACACGTCCGGCTGGCCGAGCCGGTTGATGATGCCGGCCGCCGGGAGGACCGCGATGGGCAGCTGGAGGCTGCGTCCCATCTTCTGCAGCCCCTGGAAGAAACCGCCCCAGGTCGGTCTCCTGGATCCGGCGGTGGCGCTGGCGCTGCTCATCGGCATCCTCCTGGGTGCTGCGGATGCATACTGGTGTAGACCAGTTGCGGTAGGGTCCCGGTGGTCGCGCGGGGGCAGCCCGCCGGTGATCGTCATCATTCGGCAGAACGGCCGCATCCGCTCGCGAGGTTGGGCCAACCGTGGGTTACCGTGACAACGCGGACCATCGGTGCGCAGAACGGACAGGGAGAGACACATGGCCAGCAAGGCTGAGAAGATCGTCGCCGGCCTCGGCGGCATCGACAACATCGAAGAGGTCGAAGGCTGCATCACCCGCCTCCGCACCGAGGTGACCGACGCCGCCCTCGTCGACGAGGCCGCTCTCAAGGCCGCCGGCGCACACGGCGTCGTGAAGATGGGCACCGCCATCCAGGTCGTCATCGGCACCGACGCCGACCCGATCGCCGCCGAGATCGAAGACATGATGTGACCGGCTGACACCAGCCGCCCACATCGACGAGGGGCCCGTTCCGGCAGGGGAACGGGCCCCTCCGTCATGGGGCTACGCTCAAGGCATGTCTCGTATCGACGGCCGTACCCCCCAACAGCTCCGCCCCGTCACCATCGAACGCGGATGGAGCAAGCACGCCGAGGGCTCCGTCCTCATCTCCTTCGGCGACACCAAGGTCTTCTGCACCGCCTCCGTCACCGAAGGCGTGCCCCGCTGGCGCAAGGGCAGCGGCGAGGGCTGGGTCACCGGCGAGTACTCCATGCTCCCGCGCTCCACCAACACCCGCGGCGACCGCGAGTCCGTCCGCGGCAAGATCGGCGGCCGCACGCACGAGATCTCCCGCCTCATCGGCCGCTCCCTGCGCGCCGTCATCGACTACAAGGCGCTCGGCGAGAACACCATCGTCCTCGACTGCGACGTCCTCCAGGCCGACGGCGGCACCCGCACCGCCGCCATCACCGGCGCGTACGTGGCGCTGGCCGACGCCGTCGCCTGGGCCCAGAACAAGAAGCTGGTCAAGCCCGGCCGCAAGCCCCTCACCGGCACGGTCGCCGCCGTCTCCGTCGGCATCGTCGGCGGAGTGCCCCTCCTTGACCTCTGCTACGAGGAGGACGTGAAGGCCGACACCGACATGAACGTCGTCTGCACCGGCGACGGCCGCTTCGTCGAGGTCCAGGGCACCGCCGAGGCCGAGCCCTTCGACCGCAAGGAGCTCAACGCCCTCCTCGACCTCGCCTCCGGCGGCTGCGCCGACCTCGCCGAGATCCAGCGCAAGGCCCTCGAAGGAACTCTCTGACGCGCTGCCGCGTCTCTACGCATACGGGCGCACGGGTCGAACCGTGCGCCCCGTCCATTCCAGCAGTGCCACAACGTCCGTACACAGGGGGGACCCGAACGTGAAGCGCCGCCGCACCATAGCCGTCGCCGCCGCCACGGCAGCCTTCGCAGTCAGCACGCTCGCCGGCTGCGGAGCGCTCGACAAGGCCATGGACTGCGTCAAGACCGCCGACGCCATCGCCACCTCCGTCGACAAGCTCACCCAGGCCGTCAACGACGCCTCCAACGACCCGACGAAGATCGAGGAAGCCCTCAACAGCATCGACACCGAGCTGGGCAACCTCAAGAACACGACGGACAACGCCGACCTCTCCAAGGCCGTCGACGACCTGAACAAGGGCGTCGACTCGGTCCGCACGGCGGTCAAGAACGGCGACACCACGCCCGACATCAAGCCCATCACGGACGCAGCCACCGAAATCGGCAAGGTCTGCACCCCCGGCTAGGCCCGAGTACCCCCGGCTAGGCCCGAGTACCCCCGGCCGGTCCCGGCGACCTCGCACCCCGGCCGGGCCGGGGCGCACCCCGGCCAGGCCCGGATCCCTCCGGCCAGGCCCGGATAATCGGGGCATGACCCGTCTGATCCTCGCCACCCGCAACGCGGGCAAGATCACCGAACTCCACGCGATCCTCGCCGACGCAGGCCTCGACCTCGAACTCGTCGGCGCGGACGCGTACCCCGAGATCCCCGACGTCAAGGAAACCGGCGTCACCTTCGCCGAGAACGCCCTGCTCAAGGCCCACGCCCTCGCCCAGGCCACCGGACTGCCGGCCGTAGCCGACGACTCCGGCCTCTGCGTGGACGTCCTCAACGGCGCCCCCGGCATCTTCTCCGCCCGCTGGGCCGGCACCCACGGCGACGACCGGGCGAACCTCGAACTCCTCCTGGCCCAGCTCTCCGACATCGACGACGCCCACCGCGCCGCCCACTTCGCCTGCGCCGCCGCCCTGGCCCTCCCGGACGGCTCGGAACGCGTGGTCGAAGGCCGCATGCCGGGCACCCTCCGCCACGCCCCGGTCGGCACGAACGGCTTCGGCTACGACCCGATCCTCCAGCCGGACGGCTACGACGTGACCTGCGCCGAGCTGACCCCGGCCGAGAAGAACGCGATCAGCCACCGCGGCAAGGCCTTCAGGGCACTGGTACCGGTGGTGCGGGAGCTGCTGGGCTGAGGAGTACGGCGAAGGCCCACCCTGCCGTGTCGGCGGGGCGGGCCTTCGTTTCCGAGACGTGCGGCCGATGGGATTCGAACCCACATGGGCGAAACGCCCAGAGGCACCTAAAACCTCCGCTTATACCATTCAGCAACGGCCGCGTGCACGGCCATCGTAGCGGTCACCCGGGGCTTGTCCGAGTGGTACGTCGACGTCCGCCGCGGCACCACGTATCGGTTACCGCATGGCAGTTGGGACACAGCAGCCGCAGGTTTTCGCGCCGGTCGTCTCGCCAGTCCCCGTTCACGTGATCGATCTCCAGCGTCATCGGCCTGCCCAGCCACTCGGGACCGACGCCGCACTCCGCGCACTCCTCGGGTACGCCTCTCTCGAGCAGCGCACGGCGCAGCAGGTGGGTCCTTGTCCGCTGCCTTCCTGCGTGGCGAACCAGAATCTCCCCAGCAGGCTTCGTCATGCCCTGTTTACCTCGCTGGTGCCCTTGCCCCAGGAAGTGGGAGGTATCGAGACCGTCCTCCAGCGTCCACTGTCGGAACAGTGCACGCATCTGCCCGCTGTACGGCCTCCCCAAGGCGCGCAGAGCGCCGGCCACGGAGATCGACTGCTCAACTACTCGCCGAAGCTCCTCCCGGCTGGGGCGGGGAGGCGGCCCGCCGCGCCGTCGCCGGGGTGGAAAGTGCGAGATGTCGATGCCGTAGTCGCCGAAACGCCTGAGAAGGTAGCGGCGCACTTTGTCGTATGGCTGGGTGCCGAAGAATGCGACGACCTCGTCGATGTCGGCGCACTGTGCCGCTGCTTCAGCCAGCCGCTCGCGGGTGTACCGAGGTTGCCTGGTCATCGGGCACGCCCTTTACCGCGCCCCCGGTAGCTGTCCGTCGTCGAGTGGCAGTTGGGGCAGAGGAAGCGCAGGTTTTCGAGCCGGTTGTTGCGCCAGTCGCCGTCGATGTGATCGACCTCCAGAGGAAGGGGCCGGCCGCGCCAGACCGCGTCCATGCCGCAGCGGGCGCAGTTCTGCTGTGTTCCCGACTCCGTCATCGCCCAAGCGAGCCGGTCTCTTGGGATGCGCCGGGCCTGTGCGCCGGCCTGCTCGACGAGTAGGTTTTTGGGTGACCGAGGGTGCCAGGCTTTGCCCTGCTGTGAGGGCGCTCGGAAGTGCGAGACATCGATGCCGTACGCCTTGATGTGGCGGCTGATGTGCGTGTGCTGGCCGCCCACCACCTCCACCCCCAGCCGTCGCAGTACCTCGCACATGTTCGTCGACGTGGCCACCGCCTCCGCCAGTACCTCGCGCGTCCATCGCACACCCTCCCGCTCGAAGTGCGACGTGTCGACGCCCAGCTTGCGCATGCGGTCGTGCAGGTATCGGCGTGATCCGCTCCGCGGATCCACCCCCAGCCGCTCCAGCGCCTCCGTCAGCGTCCGTGCTCCCCGTGCCGCCGACTCCAGCCGTTCTCTCGTGTACGCGCTCGTCCCCATCGACCGGCCCCTCCCTCGTGCGGATCTCGTGTCCGGATCTCGTACGGGTTAACGAACCGAATATCGGACGGTCACGTCATGTCGCGTGCGAGATGCGGAACGGCCCGCACCGTTTCCCTCGTGGGGGAGCGGCGCGGGCCGTTCGTGTCAGGGCGGCGGGACTCAGATGCCCAGGTCCTTGATGATCTTGGCGACGTGGCCGGTCGCCTTCACGTTGTAGAGGGCGCGTTCGACCTTGCCCTCCTCGTCGACGACGACCGTCGAGCGGATCACGCCCGTCACCGTCTTGCCGTAGAGCTTCTTCTCGCCGAAGGCGCCGTACGCCTCCAGGACCTTCTTCTCCGGGTCGCCGACCAGTGTGACCTTGAGGTTCTCCTTCTCGCGGAACTTCGCCAGCTTCTCCGGCTTGTCCGGGGAGACGCCGATGACGTCGTAACCGGCGCCGGCCAGCAGCTCCAGGTTGTCCGTGAAGTCGCACGCCTGCTTGGTGCAGCCGGGCGTCAGCGCGGCCGGGTAGAAGTAGACGATGACCTTGCGGCCCTTGTGGTCCGCGAGCGAGACCTCGTTGCCGTCCGCGTCGGGCAGGGTGAAGGCGGGGGCGGTGTCGCCGGGCTGCAGTCGCTCGCTCATGGCTGGCTCTCCTCGGGAAATCTCGCTTACGCGATGAGAGCCTAATGGGGGTCGGGGGCAACCCGACGGGGAGGAAGCTGACAGACTGTCTGTCAACGACCGGAAACACGACTACGGAGGCAGCGCGGTGTCGGACGCCAGGACCCCTGCGCAGATCGAGGCGGACATCGTCCGCCGGCGCGAGCAGCTCGCCGTCACGCTCGACGAGATCGGTATTCGGATGCATCCGAAGACGATCGTCGGCGACGCCAAGGCCAAGGTGGCCGCCCACGTCGACCACACCGCCGGTCGCGCGTTCGTCGCCGTGAACCGCGTCGTGTCCGACGTGAAGGTCCGCTTCACCCACGAGGACGGCGCGCCGCGCCTGGAGCGCGTGGTGCCGGTGGCGCTCGTCGCCGTCGCGCTCGTCGGGCTGCTCGCCGTGTCCGCCCGTAAGGGCAAGGCATGACCCGTCCGGCGTACGGACGACACGCCCGGGCAGGTAGGTTCGAACCGTGAGCGAGAACACCCACGACAAGCTGCCCATCCGGATGCTCCACGACCGCGTCCTGGTCCGCTCCGACACCCCTGAGGGGGAGCGGCGCTCGGGCGGCGGCATCCTGATTCCGGCGACCGCGGCGGTCGGCCGCCGCCTTGCCTGGGCCGAGGTCGTCGCGGTCGGACAGAACGTCCGGACCGTCGAGATCGGCGACCGGGTCCTGTACGACCCCGAGGACCGTGCCGAGGTAGAGGTGCGGGGCGTGGCGTACGTCCTGATGCGTGAGCGCGACCTGCACGCCGTCGCCGCGGACCGCTTCCAGGGCGCCACGGACTCGACCGGCCTGTACCTGTAGGTCCGCAGCTCGGAGCCGAACGGGCAAAGGGCCTGGTGACTGCCGTCACCAGGCCCTTTGCCCGTTCTTTGTTACCCTGGAGCCACCCCGACGAGACGCGCCGTACCGGGTTGACGACAAGACGACGCACCCCTGTTGATCCGTCTCGCGGAGGTGTTCGTCGTCATGGCCTGGGTTCTTCTCGTCGTTGCCGGTCTGCTCGAGGTCGGCTGGTCGATCGGTATGAAGTACACCGAGGGCTTCACCCGTCTGTGGCCCAGCGTCTTCACCGCGGCCGGGATCGTGGCCTCGATGATGCTGCTCTCGCAGGCCGCCAGGACCCTTCCCATCGGTACCGCCTACGGCGTGTGGGTCGGCATCGGCGCGGCCGGTGCGGCGGTGCTCGGCATGGTGGTGCTCGGTGAGCCGGCGACCGCCGCCCGGATCTTCTTCGTCTGTCTGCTGCTCGTGGCCGTGGTGGGCCTCAAGGCGACCTCGGGTCACTGAGCTGAGCCGGAGGCGCCGCGTCCGGCGGCGGCGGCCCGCCCGGCTCGCCCGGCCATCCCGGTTCCGCGGGCCGCATCGGCTGCGGGGCCCCGGCCGCCGCGGTCGGGAGGACCTGCTCCGGGCCCGCGGCCGGGCCCGCCGCCGGGCCGTTTCCCGGGCCGCCCACCGGGGCGGGGGCCGGGGCCGGGAGGTGCGGGGCCTCCCGTACGGATTCCCGCACCGCTTCCCGTACGGCGGCGTCCTCGCGTACGGGAACGGCCTCCCGGATCTCCGGCCCCGTCGCCCTCGGGCCCGTCGGTCGGGGCCGTGGCGGCCTGCGGCCCGGCAGGCCGGCGCCCGGGCCCTCGTACCCCTCCGCCGCGTCCGGGTGGTCCGGCAGCGGCGGCTCCGGCGGCAGTTCCTCGGCGCCCTCCATCAGCCTCAGGTCGAACTCCTTCGGCGGTACGCCGGCGAGCGCCTCGCGGGTGAACCGGGCCCAGATCTCGGCCGGCGCCCCGCCGCCGTTGATCCGGGGCTGTCCGAGCGCCCCGTACAGCGGCAGCTGCCGGCCCGTCTCCGGGTCCTGGCCCATCATCGCGACGACGGTCGCGAGCTCCGGCGTGTAGCCCGCGAACCAGGCCGCCTTGTCGTCCTCCGCCGTGCCCGTCTTGCCCGCGGCGGGCCGCCCGGCCGCCAGGGCCGCGGTGCCCGTGCCGCCCTGGACGACGCTGCGCAGCACGGAGGTGGTGGTGTCGGCGGCCTCGCGCGTGACGGCCTGCCGGGTACCGCGGGCGCCGCCGCCGTCGGAGTCCTCGGAGCCCGGCAGCTCGAACTCCTCCTGGTCCCGGCTGATCTTCTCGACGAGGGTGTACGGGCCGTGGCGGCCGTGGTTGGCGAGCGTCGCGTACGCCTGCGCGAGGTCCAGGACGCTCGCGGTGGCCGGGCCGAGCGCGATGGAGGGCGAGGCGGTGAGGTCGGGAGTCCGCCGCGGCAGGCCGAGCGCCACCGCGGTGTCCCGCACCCGGGCCGGGCCGACGTCGACCGCCATCTGCGCGTAGACGGCGTTCACGGACTCGTCGGTGGCCGAGCGCACGGTGATCGGGCCGTAGCTGGTGTCGTCCTCGTTGGCCGGGTCGTAGTAGCCCCCGTTCCAGCCCTGCACCGGGCGGCGGTTGTCGCCGTCGTACACGGTGTTCGGGGTGATCCGCTCGCCCTCCTGGGTCTGGGCGCCGTGCTGGAGCGCCGCGGCGAGCACGAAGGGCTTGAAGGTGGAGCCGACCTGGTAGTCGCGGCGGGTCGCGTTGTTGACGAACTGCCGGGTGTAGTCGATGCCTCCGTAGAGGGCGACGACCTTGCCGCTCGCCGGTTCGACGGCCGCGCCGCCGACCCGTACGAACCGGTCGGTGGGGTTGCGCTCCGGGTCGAGCTTCGAGGTCACGGCCTCGTCGACGGCCTTCACGAAGGCGTCCTGCCGGGCCCGCTCCAGGGTCGTGGTGATCCGGAAGCCGCCCGCGGCCAGCGTCTTCTCGTCGACGACGCCCGTCTCGGTGAGGTACTGCTCGACGGCCTGGACGAGGTAGCCGCGCTGCCCGGAGAGGCCGGCGGAGGCGCGCGCCGGCTGCGGGGCGGGGAACACGGCGGCGGCGCGCGCCGCCGGGGAGAGCCAGCCCTCGGTGACCATGCCGTCGAGGACGTAGTGCCAGCGGGCGAGCGCGCGCGCTCGGTTCTCGGGGTGGGTGGCGACGTCGTACGCGTTCGGCGCGTTGAGCAGCGAGGCGAGGTACGCGCCTTCGGCGGTGTCGAGGTCCTTGGCGTCCTTGCCGTAGTAGGCGCGGGCGGCGGCCTGGATGCCGTAGGCGTTGCGGCCGAAGTAACTGGTGTTCAGATAGCCCTCGAGGATCTCGGCCTTGTCCTTCTCGCGGCCCAGTCTGAGCGCGATGAAGAACTCCTTCGCCTTGCGGGTGAGGGTCTGCTCCTGGCCCAGGTAGTAGTTCTTGACGTACTGCTGGGTGATTGTGGAGCCGGACTGGCGGCCCTTGCCGGTGAGGGTGTTCCAGGTGGCGCGGAGCATCGCGCGGGGGTCGACGGCGGGCGAGGTGTAGAAGTCGCGGTCCTCGGCGGCGAGTACGGCGCGCTGCACGGTGAGCGGGACCCGCGCCAGGCTCACGTTCTGCCGGTCGACCTCGCCGGCCCGGGCGAGCTGGGTGCCGTCGCGGTAGAGGAAGAGGTTGGACTGGGCGACCGCGGTGGCGTTGGCGGCCGGGATGTCCACGAGGAGGTAGCCGGCGACGAGGCCGCCGAGCAGGAGCAGCGCGCCGAGCAGGGCGAGGCCGAACAGCCGCCGCAGCAGGCGCCGTACGCGCCCGCCGCGGCGCGGGCGCCCGGGTCCGCGTCCGCGGCGGCGGTTCGGGGGCGTGGCGGGAACGGTCGGGTCCCGTGGCTCCCAGGCCGCCGGCTCGGGTGGCAGGACCTCGCTCGTGTCGGAGGGCATACCGGATGAAGGGGACATAACACTACATCCTGCATGTGCGACGTCGAAAGTCTGCAAAACGACTCGACTCCGCACTGTCCGTCCTACTAAGGTCGGGCGCTTTGGTGCGGACGGGTGGCTGGAGGGGCGGACGTACGGACGGACCGGCGGACTGTCGGACTGACGGCGTTCGCACTGACGGGTTCGGACTGACGGCGGTCGGACTGACGGCGGTCGGACGCGGGCGCGTACGTCGGGCGGAGTGCGGCGGACCCCGGTGCCAGGAGTCGGCGGATGGACCCCGGTGCCAGGAGTCGGCGGATGGGCCCCGATGCCAGGAGTCGGCGGATGGACCCCGGTGCCAGGGGTCGGCGGATGGACGAGGAAGGAGCGGGAACATGCTGCGGCTGTACGCCACCGTCGCCGCGGGTGGCTTCCGGCGCCATGCCACCTATCGGGTGGCCACGGCGGCAGGGGTGTTCACGAACACCGTCTTCGGCTTCATCCTGTCGTACACATACATAGCCCTCTGGGACGCCCGTCCCTCGCTCGGCGGATACACGATGTCCGACGCCCTCGCGTACGTGTGGATCGGCCAGGCGCTCATCACCGTCTGCGGGCTGATGGGCGGGGGCTTCGAGGACGAGCTGATAGAGCGGATCCGAACGGGTGACATCGCGGTCGACCTCTACCGCCCTGCCGACCTCCAGACCTGGTGGTTCTCGGCCAATCTCGGCCGCTCGGCCTACCAGTTGCTCGGGCGCGGCGTGCTTCCGATGGTCTTCGGCGCCCTCGCCTTCGACCTCACCCTCCCGTCGAGCCCCTGGACCTGGCTCGCCTTCCTCGGCTCCGTGGCCCTCGGGTCGATCGTGAGCTTCGCCGTCTGGTACCTGGTCGCGATGAGCGCCTTCTGGCTGCTCGACGGCCAGGGCGTGGTCCAGGTCGCCTGGCTCGGCGGCCTGTTCTTCTCCGGGATGCTGCTCCCGCTGGCCGTCTTCCCGGGCACGCTCGGCGAGATCGCGCGGGTGCTGCCCTGGGCGTCGCTGCTCCAGGTGCCGGCGGACGTGTACCTGGGGCGGTACGAGGGCTGGGAGCTGCTCGGCGCGTTCGGGTTCCAGGCCTGCTGGGCACTGGTGCTGCTCGCGGCGGGGCGGGTGGCGCAGGCGGCGGCGACGCGGAAGGTGGTGGTGCAGGGTGGCTGAGCCGCTGAGTACGGCGGGTGAGGCGTGGCGCCCGAACAGCCCTGAGGCTTCCCGGGCCTGGCGCCCGTACCGTACGGCGGCCGAGGGCTGGCGCACGTACCGGATGGTGGCGGCGATGTGGATCCGCTCCACCCTCACCTACCGCACGTCCTTCGCGCTGACCCTCGTCTCCAACCTCGTCGTCACCTTCTTCGACTTCGTCGTGATCCTCCTGATGTTCGGTCAGGTGCGGGGACTGGGCGGCTTCTCCTTCCCCGAGGTCGCGTTCCTCTACGGCACGAGCGGGACCGCCTTCGGTCTGGCCGACCTCGTGATGGGCTCGCTGCCGAAGATGGGCAAGCGGGTGCGCGACGGCACGCTCGACACCTTCCTCCTCCGCCCTGCGCCCGTCCTCGCGCAGGTCGCGGCCGACCGCTTCGCGCTGCGGCGGCTGGGCCGGATCACCCAGGGTCTGATCGTCCTGGTCTGGAGCCTGGTGCTGCTCGACGGGGTGACGTGGACGCCGGTGAAGGTGCTGCTTGTGCCGGTGATGCTGCTGAGCGGGGCGGTGATCTTCGCCGCGGTGATGGTGCTCGGCGCGTCGGTGCTGTTCTGGATGCAGGATGCGGCCGAGGTGACGAACTCGTTCACGTACGGCGGCAACAACCTGCTCCAGTACCCGCCGACGATCTTCGCCCAGGACCTGGTGCGGGGCGTCGTCTTCGTCGTACCGCTCGCCTTCGTCAACTGGCTGCCGGCCCTGTACGTCCTCGGCCGGCCGGCACCGGAGGGGGTGCCGGGGTGGACGGCGTTCGCGTCACCGCTGGTGGCGGCGGTGTGCTGTGCGGTGGCGGGATGGGCGTGGCGGAGGGGCCTGCGTTCGTACCGCTCGACGGGGAGCTGAGGGTGGTGGCGTCGGTGGCGGGGGTGGCGCAGATGAGTAGGTGACTGAGGCGACTGAGGTGACTGAGGTGACTGAGGCGACTGACATGACTGAGGCGACTGAGGCGACTGGGACGAATGGGACGACTGGGACGACTGGAGACGATGGCTGAGATGCAGATGCCCTTCATCGAGGTGGTCGACGTACGGAAGTCCTTCACGGTCCGCCGCCGGAGCGGGTTCCTGCGGCGCGAGCGGCGGGAGGTCCGGGCCGTGGACGGCATCTCCTTCGCCGTGGAGAAGGGGGAGATGGTCGGCTACATCGGCCCGAACGGGGCCGGGAAGTCCACCACCATCAAGATGCTCACCGGCATCCTCACGCCCAGCGGCGGCCGGCTGAGCGTCGCGGGCATCGACCCGTCGCGGGAGCGGACGCGGCTCGCCCGCCGCATAGGCGTGGTCTTCGGCCAGCGCACCACTCTGTGGTGGGACCTGCCGCTGCGCGACTCGTACACGCTGGCGCACCGCATGTACCGCATCCCGGATGCCCGCTTCCGGGAGAACCTGACCCGCTGCGTGGACCTCCTGGAGCTGGGCGACCTGCTCGACGTGCCGGTACGCCAGCTGTCCCTCGGCCAGCGGATGCGCGGCGACATCGCGGCGGCGCTGCTGCACGACCCGGAGGTGCTGTACCTCGACGAGCCGACGATCGGCCTGGACGTCGTGTCGAAGGCGAAGGTGAGGGAGTTCCTGCGGGAGCTGAACGCGACGCGGGGCACGACGGTGCTGCTGACCACCCACGATCTGACGGACATCGAACAGCTGTGCCGCAGGGTGATGGTCATCGACCACGGCCGCCTGATGTACGACGGCGAGCCGGCCGGTCTGCACGAGGCGGGCGGGGGCGGCGAGCGCGTCCTCGTGGTGGACCTGGCGCGCGAGACGCCGCCGATCGAGGTTCCGGGCGCGCGTTTCGTACGGGCGGAGGGCCCGCGCCAGTTCCTCGCCCTCCCGTCCTCCTCCTCGGCGGCTCCGGTGGTGGCGGCGGTGGCCGCGGCGTACCCGCTGGTGGACCTGTCGGTGCGGGAGCCGGACATCGAGACGGTGATCGCGAAGATGTACGGAGGAACTTCGCGTGCGGCCGGGGAGTCAGTCAGGTGAGGAGGTGAGGTGGTCGTGATGGCGATGGGGATGGCGATGCCGAGGGTGACCGCGGCGCGATGGTGACCTTCACGTACACGGCGGCGGACGAGGAGAGGAGCAGGGGCGTCCGCCGGATGAAGCGCCTGGCGACGGGCCTGCTGGCACTGGTGGCGGCCGTGTACGCCCTGGCGACCTGGGGTGAGAACGCCGGGGCGGGCGCGTGGGCGGGCTATGTGGCGGCCGCCGCGGAGGCGGGCATGGTGGGTGCGCTGGCGGACTGGTTCGCGGTGACGGCACTGTTCCGGCGGCCGCTCGGGCTGCCGATCCCGCACACCGCGATCATCCCGACGAAGAAGGACCAGCTGGGCGCGTCGCTGGGCGACTTCGTCGGCGAGAACTTCCTGTCCGCCGACGTGGTACGGGGTCGGCTGCGCGGCTTCGGCATCGCGCGCCGTCTGGGGGAGTGGCTGGCCGACCCCGCCCATGCGGACCGGGTCACCTCGGAACTGGCGACGGCGCTGCGGGGGGCGCTCACCGTCCTGCGGGACTCCGACGTCCAGGCGGTGGTGGGCGAGGCGATCACCCGCCGGGCGGAGGCGGCGGAGGTGGGCCCGGGCCTGGGCAAGACGCTGGAGAAGATCGTCGAGGACGGCGCGCACCGTCGGGCGGTGGACCTGATCTGTGCGCGGGGCCACGACTGGCTGGTGACGCACCGCGCTTCGGTGATGGAGGCGATCGAGGGCGGGGCGCCGGGCTGGACCCCGCGCTTCGTGGACCGAAGGGTGGGCGAACGCGTCTACAAGGAGCTCCTCCGCTTCGTGACGGAGATGCGGGACATGCCGGCGCACCCGGCGCGGGGGGCCATCGACCGTTTCCTGACGGACTTCGCGGCCGACCTCCAGGCCGACACGGACACGCGGGCCCGCGTCGAACGCCTCAAGTCCGACATGCTGGCCCGCCCGGAGGTCCAGGACATCATCGCCTCGGCCTGGTCGTCGGTCCGCGCGCTGATCCTGGCCGCGGCGGAGGACGACCAGAGCCAGCTGCGCCGCCGCGCCCGCGCCTCCCTGATCTCGCTGGGCCAGCGCCTCTCCTCGGACGACCGCCTGCAGACGAAGGTCGAGGGCTGGGCGGAGGACGCCGCGGCCTACGTCGTCACCACCTACCGCACCGAGATCACGTCCCTGATCACGGACACGATCGCGGGCTGGGACGCCACCCAGACCTCAAAGAAGATCGAGGCCAACATCGGCCGCGACCTCCAGTTCATCCGCATCAACGGCACGGTGGTGGGCGCGCTGGCGGGTCTGGTGATCTATACGGTGAGCAAGGTGGCGGGGGGCTAGGGAGCGGGGCGGGGCGCCGGACGGACTTCAGCGGGCCTCGGTCTCGGCGTCAGCCGGCCTTGCAGCGAACGGCGCGCGGGCCGCCTTTGCGACTAGGCAGCCTTACGCGTCACGGCGTACGCAGTCCCGGCCATGGCCCCGGCGACGGAGAACACCGCGGGCCAGGCCCCGATCTTCTTCGCGAGCGGGTGCGATCCGGCGAAAGCCCCCACATACGCGGCCGTAAGCCCGGCCGCCGCCTTCCCGCCAACCACCTGCTGCCACTCCCGCGCAGCCACCCCACCCGCCACAGCGAGCACTGCACCCCCAAGCGGCCGCTTCTTGGTCCACCGAGCGACGGCATACCCACCGACGAGACCGGCGGCGGCGATGACGGGGGAGAGGGTGCGGGGCATGGGTGGGGCCTTTCGCCGTGAGGGCCGAACGTCGCTGACTGATCAATATTTGGCCAGGGATGGCCGAATGATCGACGAGTCGACCAAATAGGTTCACTTCATTGGCAACATGTTCGCATGGCTGCCTATAGAGCTGTCTTCGGACACATCGGTGACATCCTTCCCGGCACACACTTCGACTCACGTAAGCACGTCAAGGCGGCCGGCCTTCACAAGGAAGAGCAAGCGGGTATCTCGTGGGGGCGAGATGGCGAACATCGCCGTGTTGCCGACGCAATCGTTCTGAACAACGGATACGAGGACGATCGCGACGATTGGGACGAGATTCTCTATACGGGAGCCGGCGGGCGTAACCCCAACACGGGGCGTCAGGAGTCCGATCAGACCTGGGAGAACGCAGGGAACGACGGGCTCCGAAACAGCGAGTTGCTTGGTCACCCCGTGCGAGTGATCAGAGGATCGGAGGGAAACCGTGACTACTCACCCGCGTCTGGTTACCGCTATGACGGGCTGTATCGGCTGACGGATCATAGTGAGGAGACGGGTAGTGCCGGCTTTCGGATCCTCAGGTTCAAGTTGCGTCGACTGTTGGATGACCAGCAGGAGTTGACCCCGCTTGAACAGCAGGTGGACGACCTCGTTCACGGTGCTGCGCCACGCAAGACTGCGACGGTTGAGCGCATCGTGCGGGATACGGCAGTTGGACGTCGTGTGAAGCAGTGGTACGGCCATCGCTGCCAAATCTGCCGCTTGGCCCTGCCTGTAGGCCCCGACGGTAAGAGCTACGCAGAAGGGGCCCACATTCAGGCTCTTGGTCCGGCGGGCGGTCCGGACGTCGAGGGCAACGTGCTCTGCCTGTGCCCCAACTGTCACGTCCGCCTTGATCGTGGGGCCATATACCTGACCGATACCTTCCAGGTTGTGGACCGATTTTCGGCGCCCGAGGCGTCCGCAGCAAGCCCGCTGTGGATACATCCCGAGCACGACATCAAGGGGCGGTTCGCCCGGGCTCACCGCCGGTTCTGGAAGATCATCGATTCGCTGGAAGAGCGTTGACCCTCTCGCTCTGCTGATGCGCAGTACGGGGCGATCTCGGCAGCGAGTTTGCTCCGCACTGCTACGTCTCAGCTCTCGTCGCCCCCGTGGCACTCCCCGTAAGTCCGCCCCGACCCGCACCAGCAGTCCTCCGTCCGCCCCGGGGGCCAGGGGAGGGCGCGGCCTCGGGCGGCCAGGGTTGTGGCGTACTGGGGGAGGAGGTCCGGGTTTGCCGGGGTGGAGGATTCCGAGGCGGCGAAGGCTTCGTAGGAGGGGACCGTGGCCGGGACGATGCCCAGGTTCGGGGTGCCCGACTGGGCGAGTTCGCGGAGGGAGGCCTCGATGTCCGTGAGGTGGGCGCGGTAGGTGGGGTACTCCGCCTCCAGTTCCGGGTAGGCCGCCAGGAGCTCGTCCAGTTCCCGTTCCGGCCAGTGGAGGACCGCCACCGGGAAGGGGCGGGAGAGGGCCGTGCGGTAGGAGCCCAGCTCCGAGCGGAGGCGGGTGATCTCGGCCTGGAGTTCCGCCGGGTCCGACGAGCCCAGGGCCCACAGGCGCTTCGGGTCGTGCAGCTCGTCCAGGGAGACGTCCGCCGTGTGGAGGCGGTCCGCCAGGGTGTCCCACTCGTCGTGGATCAGGCCCATCGCGCGGCGGACCCGGTGGCGGCCCGACAGGAGGGACTGCACCGCGTAGGGCACCTCGTCGCCCACCACCAGCAGGCGTGCCGCCTCCGTGAACGTCGCCTCCGCCTCCGCCGGCTCGTCGTGCGCCTCCAGCGTCTCCGCCACGATCTCCCACGGTTCCGGCTCCTCCGGGCGGGCGCGCCGTAGGCCCTCGATGATCGCCCGCGCCTCGGCCTCGTGGCCGTACTCCCACAGGTTCGCCGCCTTCAAGGCCCTGATCAGGTGGGGGGCGGCCGGGGACGGGGCCGCGAGCAGGTCGTCGTACAGCGTCGTCGCCCGCTCGCGTTCGCCCGCCAGTTCCAGGTGGGCCGCCGCGCGCAGCAGCAGCGGTTCGCGGTCCTCCGGGTACCGCCCCGCGGTGCGGAGCAGACGCTCGGCTTCGGTGGTGTGGTCGGCAGACGTGTTGGGGCGCATGTCGACACCGTACTGCTGTACGGCCCTGGAGAGTTGGCGCTCCAGCGCCTATCGTGCCCGCCGTGCGAGCGAGAGTGCGCGGCCCGGTTCCGGTCGTCGTCCAGACGCGCCGGCGGCGTGGGGCCGTCACCCGCGTCCTGTGGACCTCCGCCGAAGCCCTCGTCACCTGCGGCGTTCTCGTGCTCCTGCTGGTCGTGCACCAGCTGTGGTGGACCAATCAGCAGGCCCGCGCCGGGGCGGTGGAGCAGGTGCGCAACCTCGAGCGCCAGTGGGACTCCTCACCTCCCGTCCCGTCACCTCCGGCCCCGTCGCCTCCCGGCGAGTCACCGGTAAGCGACTCGCCCTCGGGGCCGTCCCCTGGGGTGTCGTCTCCGGGCGGGTTCCCGTCCGCAGACGCTCCTTCCGGCCGCGACACCGCCTCCGCCTACGCCGTCCTCCGCATCCCCCGCCTCGGGCTCTCCGTCCCCGTCGCCCCCGGCGTCGGCAAGCGCAGCGTGCTCGACAAGGGCTACGCCGGCCACTACCCCGGCACCGCCCAGCCCGGCCGCAGCGGCAACTTCGCGCTCGCCGGGCACCGCAACACCCACGGCGAGCCCTTCCGGTACATCAACCGGCTCCGGCCCGGGGACCGGATCACCGTACGGACCCGCGAGGGCACCCACACCTACCGCGTCGACCGGATCCTGCCGCAGACCTCGCCCCGCGACACCGGCGTCATCGCGCCCGTGCCCCGCTCCCTCTACAAGCCGTCCTACGGCTACGACCGGCCCGGCGCGTACCTCACCCTCACCACCTGCACACCCGAGTACACCTCCACCTACCGGCTGGTCGTCTGGGCCAGGCTCGTGGTCAGTCCCTAGCCGTCAGTCCCTGGCCGTCGGTTCCTGGCCGCCGCGAGGGTGACCGCCGCCCCCGCGAGACCCAGCGCCGCCGACGCGACCAGCGCCGTGTCCGGGCCCGCCGTCGACAGGGCCAGGGTGAGCGCCACGCCCGCCGACGAGCCGATGTAGCGGGCGGTGTTGTTCGCGCCGGAGCCCATCGCGGCCCGTTCCGGCGGTACGGAGTCGACGGCGAGGCGGGGCAGGGCGGCGTTCAGCACGCCGCTGCCCGCCCCCGCCACCAGCAGACCGACGAGCAGGCGGGGCCAGTCCGCCGTGCCCTCCACCGCGCCGAACAGGACGAGCACCCCCGCCGTCGACAGGACGAAGCCCAGAGCGAGCTGGTACGCGGCCGGGATCCGGCCCGCGAGCCGCCGTACCTGCAGCGCCACCACGAACGCGGTGCCCGACCAGAACAGGAACAGCCACGCCGTCGTCAGCGGCGCCATGCCGGTGCCGCGCTGGAGCAGCGCCGGCAGCACGCTGAAGAAGCCGATCACGGCGAGGCCCGTGAACAGCGCGCCCGCCGTCGCCGCCCGGAACGCCGGCCGCCGGAACAGCGCCAGGTCGATCATCGGCGCCGCGCCGCGCCGCTCGACCAGCGCGAAGGCCGCCGTCAGTACCACCGCGGCGAGCAGCAGCAGGCCCACGGACGGGCGCAGCCAGCCGTCCCTGCCCAGGGTCAGCGCGGTGAGCAGGGCAGCCAGGGCGAGCCCGAAGGTGAGCGCGCCAGCCACGTCCGGCCGCCCCGCGCGCGGGGCGCGGGACTCGGCGAGGGTACGGGCGCCGAACGCGGCCACGAGCAGGGTGCCCGCCGCCAGGGCCTCGTACGTCCACCGCCAGTCGGCCAGGCCGCCCAGCGCGCCCGCGAGCAGCGGACCGAGCGCGATGCCCGCGCTCACGAACGCGCCCCACACCCCCGTGGCCCTGATCCTCGACGCGCCGCCGGGATGGGCGTGGGCGATCAGCCCGAGGCTCGCGGCGAGCACGGCGGCGCTCGCCGCGCCCTGGGCGATACGGGCGAGGGTGAAGGTGAGCGTGGAACCGGCGAGGCCGCCGAGGGCGGTGGTGAGGCCGAGGCCGAGGGTGCCGAGGAGGAAGATCCGGCGCCGCCCGTGGTCGTCGGCGAGGCTGCCGGCGAGGAGGAGGACGACGGCGAGGCCGAGCGGGGTGCCGTTGAGCAGCCATGCCTGCGCGGACGCGGGGGTGCCGAAGGCCCGGGCCAGGGCGGGCAGGTCGAGCATCGGCGCCGTGTAGTTCATCAGCGCGAGCGTGGTGGCGGCGCTGGTGACGGCGAGCGTCGCGCCGGGGCGACCTGCCTGCCGTGGCCCGGGCCCTTTCCCTGTGGCCGGCCCCCGGCGTGCCCCTGGCTCTGTCTCTGCCTCTGCTCCTGGGCTTGATCCCGCCCCTGCCCCTGCGCCATCAGCAGCGGTGTTCGTGGCGTCCGCGTCGGCAGCATCGGCAGCGTCGGTGGCGTCGGCATGGCCGGTGGCGTCCGTGGCGGCGTTGGCGTCGGTGGCGTCCGTGGCGTCGGTGGCGGCGTTGGCGGCCTTGGGCATGGCGGGACCTCGGCTTCGGTGAGTCCGCGGAGCGTGCGGAGGGTTCGTTCACTGAACCTTGCTTGCGGGTCACCGTAACAGCTCAGGTTCATTCATTGAACCCATCCCGCTACACTCGTCCCCATGGCCCTCGGCAAGGACTACGCGAACCAGCACTGCTCCATCGCCCGCGCCCTCGAAGTCGTCGGTGAGCGCTGGACCCTCCTCGTCGTGCGCGACGCCTTCTACGGCGTCCGCCGCTACAACGACTTCCTCGTCCACCTCGGCGCCCCCCGTGCCGTCCTCGCCGCCCGCCTCCAGGCCCTCGTCGACGTCGGCGTCCTGGACAAGCGCCGCTACCAGGAATCGCCGCCGCGCGACGAGTACGTCCTGACCGAGCGCGGGATCGGCCTCTGGCCCGTCCTGCGCGCCCTCGGGCTCTGGGGTCGCGAGGCGCTGCCCGACACGCTGCCGATGCGGTCCTTCCACCACGTCGACTGCGGCGGCGAGCTCGGCCCGTGCAACGACTGCCCGACCTGCGGTATCACCGTCCGCCCCGGCGACATCGAGATGCGGCCCGGCGCCGGTCTCGACCCCGACCCCGCCGATCCGGTCAGCCGCGCCCTGCTGAAGCCCCGCCGGCTGCTCGCCCCGCTGGAACTCTCGCCGCCCGAAAACCGTCGTGTATAACGGATGTGATCGGTGAAAGGAGGATGAGATGCTCGGCGACCTGGTTCTGCGTGTCCTCGCGCCGCTGCTCGTCCTCCTCGCCGTCGCCGACCTGCTCCTCTCCGACGGAGCCGGTCTCTCCACCACCGTCGCCGTCGCCGCGACCGCCTTCCTCTGCGCCCTCGTCGGCGGCGCCCGTACGGCTCTGCCCGTACCGCCCACCCGGGTGCGCACCGCCCTCCGCGACCGGGCCCGGCGCACCGCCTTCCTGTCGCAACGCGATCCCGACGCCTCGGGCCGCCGCAGGCCCAGGGCACCCGGCCGTCCCCTCCTGACGGCCGCGTAGGGTTCCGAGCACCCCGAGCACCTCCGTACGAGTCACGAGTTCTGCGTACGCCTGGTACGACTCGTGCGACTCGTACCAGTCGTGCGAGTCCTGTACGAGTCCCCGTACGACTCCTCCACGCGGTTCCGTCCTGCCGAAGTCCCTTTCCTTCCCGGCACGACGAGACCCCTCGGAGGGCTCCCCATGTCCGTTTTCGCCTCCCTGGTCGAGCAGCTCGCCGACCTGCTCCAGCCGCTGTTCGCCACCGCCTCCACCGCCGCCGCCATCGTCCTGTTCACGATGGCCGTACGGCTCGCCGTCCACCCGCTCTCCCGGGCCGCCGCGCGCGGTCAGAAGGCCCGCACCCGGCTCGCCCCGCAGCTCGCCGAGCTGCGCAGGAAGCACGCCAAGAACCCCGAGCGGCTGCAGAAGGCCGTGATGGAGCTGCACGCGAAGGAGAAGGTCTCGCCGTTCGCGGGCTGCCTGCCGAGCCTGCTCCAGGCTCCCGCCTTCTTCCTGATGTTCCACCTGTTCTCCAGCGGACGGATGGCCGGGCACAGCCTCTTCGCCGCCCCGCTCGGCGACCACTACGCCGACGCCCTCGCCCATGGCGGTGTGTTCGGCCCGGCCGGCCTGGTCTACCTCGCCCTGTTCGCGCTCGTCGCCGCCGTCGCCACGTACAACTACGTGCGGACCAAGCGGCAGCAGCAGGCGGCGCCGGCGGTCGCCGACCCCGGCCAGCCGGGCGCCGCGCTCGCCGCCGGCATGGCCCGGTGGCTGCCGCTGCTCTCCTTCGCGACCCTGATCTCGGTCGCCGTCGTGCCGCTGGCCGCCGCGCTCTACATCGTCACCAGCACCACCTGGAGCGCGGTCGAGCGGGCCTTCCTCTACCGGGACATGCCCGCCGCGGGAGCTCTGGCGGCGGCCGTCTAGCGGCGCCCGGCGCGGACACGGGTTACTCGCGCGTAAGGGTCCAGGGTGTGAACGGGGTCTTGCAGAGTGACCTTTTCTCTTGGAGGATCGACCAATCCTCCGATGGCCGCACTCCATCGGCCGGGGCACTCCAAGGTCCGCTTCGCGGGCCACCTCGACCAGAGGAGAAGACCATGAAGCTGCTGCGTGTCGGCCCGGCCGGGGCCGAGCGGCCTGCCCTCGTCGACCAGGACGGGACGCTGCGCGACCTGTCCGCGCTGGTCGACGACATCGACGGCACCCTGCTCGCCGACGGCTCGGCGCTCGACCGGATCCGCGCCGCGCTCGGCGCGGGCGTGCTGCCCGCCATCGACCCGGCCGGGCTGCGGATCGGCCCGCCGCTCGCCCGCATCGGCAAGGTCGTGTGCATCGGGCTGAACTACCACGGTCACGCCGCCGAGGTGGGAGCCGCCGTACCGGAGGAGCCGGTCGTCTTCCTCAAAGCCGCCGACACCGTCGTCGGGCCCGACGACACCGTGCTCGTACCGCGCGGCTCGGTGAAGACCGACTGGGAGGTCGAGCTGGCGGTCGTCATCGGCCGCACCGCCCGCTACCTGGAGACGGACGAGGAGGCGCTCGCCCACGTCGCCGGATACGCGGTCGCCCACGACGTCTCCGAGCGCGAGTTCCAGATCGAGCGCGGCGGCACCTGGGACAAGGGCAAGAACTGCGAGACCTTCAACCCGCTCGGTCCGTGGCTGGTCACCGCCGACGAGATCCCCGACCCGCAGGACCTCGGCCTCAGGCTGTGGGTCAACGGCGAGCTGAAGCAGGAGGGCCACACCTCCGACCAGATCTTCACCGTCGCCCAGGTGGTCCGCTACGTCAGCCGCTTCATGACCCTGTACCCCGGCGACGTCATCAACACCGGTACGCCCGCCGGCGTCGCCATGGGCCAGCCCGAGCCCAAGCCGTACCTGCGCGCGGGCGACGTCGTCGAGCTGGAGGTCGAGGGCCTCGGGCGCCAGCGCCAGGAGCTGAAGAGCGCCTGACGCCCGGGAGGGCGTGAGGCGCCGGGGGCGGCGTGAGGCATTCGGGCGCAGGTGTTCGGGCGTGAGACGTTCGGGCGATGCGCCCCGCGACGCGCGCGTGGGGCGTCGCCTCACGCGGCGGCACTCTGCATATTGCCGCATATGCGTACAAAAGGAATGCATCGCCGTCATCCTTCGGCCGCCACCGTGGCGGCGCTGACCGTCGCCGGCTCCGTCGTCCTCACCGGAGCCCTGGCGGCCACCGCCGCCTTCGCCGACCGGCTCCCCGGTGGCCTCGGACCGTGCGTCCCCGGTACGCCGCCGTGCCCCACCCCGTATCCGGACATCAACAACAGGGACGTCGTCGGCCGCGACAACAACATCAACGTCTTCGTCGGCGGCGACTTCCTCGTGCGCGAGGCGGCGGCCGAGGCCGAGGGCAAGATCGTGGTGCTCGGGGACTTCGACCAGAGGAAGCGGGCCGGTGTCTCGCAGGTCTACAACGTCGGCGTCGCGGGCGTCGGCTCGCGCATCCCGCCCGACAACGGCACCGACTTCCTCACCACCGGCGGCAACGTCACCGTCGCCCCCGGCCAGCGCCTGCTCGCCGAGGAGGGCAGAGTGCACGGAGTCGTACGGTACGGGGGCACGCTGACCGGCACGGTCAGCCCCAAGGCGGTCGCCGACCCCAAGGCGGCCGCCCCGTACACGAGCCTGCGCGACAGGCTCACCGTGGCCAGCCGCTGCTACGCGTACGTCGAAGGCAGACCACGCACCGCGACCGGCACGGCCGTCAACAGGGACTACGAGACCGTCTTCACCGGGGACGGGAAGTCCGCGCTGCAGGTGTTCCACGTCGACTTCGACCTGGAGTCGAAGGCCGGCGGTTCGCAGGGGCTGCGCTTCACCGGCATCCCGAAGGACGCGACCGTCCTCGTCAACGTCCTCGGCGCGGACCGGACGATCGACACCTACGTCAACGGCTTCCAGGCCGGGCTGCGCGAGCGGCTGCTGTGGAACTTCCCCGACGCGACGGACGTGCTCTTCGAGGGCAGCGGCCAGTTCGAGGGAAGCGTGCTGGTCGCGGACCGGACCAGCACGTCGACCGTCACCATGCGGGGCATGAACGGGCGCTTCTACACGAGCGGCTCGCTCACGCACGCCTCGCGGGTCGACGGAGGCGGTGGGCAGGAGCTGCACGCGTATCCGTTCGACGGCGACCTGCCGAAGTGCGACGAGACGGGCCCGACGCCGACGCCGACGCCGACGCCGACGCCGACTCCGGATCCCACTCCCACCCCGACTCCGACCCCGACGGAGTCGGGCGGGGCCGATGGCGGGACGGCGGACGGCGGGACTACCGATGGCGGGGCGACCGATGGCGGGGCGACCGATGGGGGGAGCGCGAACGGCGGGAGCACGGACGGCGGGGCGGCCGACGGTGGCACGACCGACGGTGGGACCACGGACGGCGGGACCACGGATGGTGGGAACACCGACGGGGGCGGGACGGACGGTGGTTCGGCCGACGGGGGTTCGGCAGATGGTGGCGCATCCGACGGCGGTCTCGACTCCGGCGGGTCCACCTCCGGCGGCCACACCTCCGGAGGATCCACTTCCGGCGGTCACACCACCGGCGGTCACACCTCCGAGGGTCACACCACTGGTGGCGGGCACTCCGGCGGGCACTCCACCGGCGGCCACTCCGGCTCCACCACCGGTGGCGGTGAACTCCCCGACACCGGTTCCGGATCCGCCACCGGCAGGATCGTCATGGGCGCCACCGCCGTGGGACTCGCCGCCGTCGGCGGCGGCCTCGTCGCCGTTACCCGGCGCCGCCGCCGTACGAACTGAGCAGGCGCTCCAGGCCGAGGACGACCAGCGCGTGGTCCTCGGCCTGCGGGAGGCCCGAGACCGTGACCGAGCCGATGACTCCCGCGCCCTCCACGGCGATCGGGAACGAACCGCCGTGCGCGGCGAAGCGGTCGGGGTCCAGGCGCGAGGAGTCCTCGAAGGTCGTGCCCTTGGCACGGAACCGGGCGCCCACGAGCAGCGAGCTCACGCCGTACCGCTCGACGACCCGCCGCTTGCGGTCGATCCAGGCGTCGTTGTCCGCGCTGGAGCCGGGCAGCGCGCAGTGGAAGAGCTGCTGGGCCCCGCGCCGTACGTCGATGGCGACCGGGGCGTTCCGCTCGCGCGCGAGTCCGACCAGGATCGTTCCGAGCGTCCAGGCGTCCTCGTACGTGAAGTGAGGGAGGACGAGCCGGGCTTCCTGAGCCGCGAGTTCCTCGACGGAGTCGGGGCGCGCGGGGTGCGGGCTCGCGGGGGCCGGGCTCACAGGACCACCGCGCTTCCCTCGCGGGCGGACTTCCTCGCCGCCTCCAGGACGTCGAGAGCGGCGGCGGCCTCGTACGCCGTGACCGGGTTCTCGCCGGTGCCGCGGAGGGCGGCGGCGACGGCCGCGTAATACGCCGGATAGTCGCCGGGCAGGGTCTCCACGGGCGTGCCGCCGCCGGTCAGCGGCGACTCGCCCGAACCGAGGCGGCCCCACAGCTCCTCCGGCTCGACGCCCCAGACGGAGCCGGGCTCGGGGCGCAGGCCCTCGCGGAGCGCGGCCTCCTGCGGGTCGAGACCGTACTTCACGTAGCCGGCCTTCCGGCCCAGGACGCGGAAGCGGGGGCCGAGCTGGGCGGCGGTGGCGCTCATCCAGAGGTGCGAGTGCACGCCGTTCGCGTGGGTGATCGCGATGAAGGTGTCGTCGTCGGCCTCGGCGCCCGCACGGCGCACGTCGGACTCGGCGTACACGCGGACGGCCGGACCGAAGAGGACGAGGGCCTGGTCGACGACGTGGCTGCCGAGGTCGTAGAGCAGCCCGCCGATCTCCTCCGGCGCACCGGACTCGCGCCAGCCGCCCTTGAGGGCCGGACGCCAGCGCTCGAAGCGGGACTCGAAGCGCTGGACCTCTCCGAGGGCGTCGTCGGCGAGGAGCGCGCGCAGGGTGCGGAAGTCGTTGTCCCAGCGGCGGTTCTGGAAGACGGAGAGCAGCAGTCCGCGCTCGTCGGCGAGTGCGGCGAGGTCGCGCGCCTCGGCGGCGGTGCCGGCGAGCGGCTTGTCCACGACGACGGGCAGCCCCGCCTTCAGGGCGGCGGTGGCGACGGGGACGTGGGTCTTGTTGGGCGAGGCGACCACGACGAGGTCGAGCTCGGCGGCCCGGGCGATGAGCTCGTCGGGGGAGCCGACGACCCGCACGCCCGGGTGCTCGGCGCGGGCCTGGGCGGCGCGCTCGGGGTTGCCGGTGGTCACCGTGTCCAGGACGAGGTCGGGGGAGGCGGCGATCAGCGGGGCGTGGAAGACGGACCCGGCCAGGCCGTAGCCGACGAGGCCGACGCGGAGCGGCTGGGCGGTGGGGGAGCTCATGGGCATGGGGACCACTTTGGCAACGCTGTTGCCAAAGTGCAAGCGACCGGCACAATGGCCTGGTGAACAGGGACAACGGGAGCGCCGGCGCGAGCGGGAGCGGGAGTGTGCGCTCGGGCGGGGGCGGGAGTGTGGGTCCGGGCGCGGGCGGCGCGGGCCGGAGCGCGGGCGCCGGTGACAGTGCGGGCGCGCGCGAGAGCGTGGGCGCCGGCGCCGCCCGTTCGGACGCCGGCCGCGGGACCGGCAGAGGGGGCGGCAGCAGGAGCGGGAGCGGGGGAAGCGGGAGCGGAAGCAGCGGAAGCAGGAGCGGGAGCGTGGGCGCGGGCGGCGGCGGTGCCAACCTGCCTGCGCTGCGCAGCCACAACGCCGCGCTCGTGCTGGATCTGCTCCGGACGGCGGGCGAGGCCGGCATCAGCCGCCTCGAACTGGCCGCGCGGACCGGACTCACCCCACAGGCCGTCAGCAAGATCACCGCACGGCTGCGGGCCGAGGGGCTCGCGGCGGAGGCCGGCCGGCGCGCGTCGACCGGCGGCAAGCCGGCGACCGTGCTGCGGCTCGTCCCGGCGGCGGCGTACGCGATCGGGCTGCACCTCGACCGCGACGAGCTCACCGCCGTCCTCGTCGACCTCGCGGGCGAGCGCGTCGCCGTCCGCCGAGCCCCGCTCGACCTGGGCGCGGGCGCCGAACCGGTCCTCTCGACGGCCCAGGCGGAGATCGCGGCGCTGCTGGCGGCGGGACGGGGGGCCGGCGCGGGAGCCGGTGCGGGAGGCGACTGGGAAGCCGGTGCGGGAGGCGGCGCCGACGGCGCGCCGGGCGCGCCCGGCGCACCGGGCGTACCAAGTGGACCGGTCCCGACGGCCTCGACCGCCCCGGCCGCCTCGACGGCCTCGACGGCCTCGACCGCCCCCACCGCCCTCACCGACCCCACCGCCCCCGACGTCCTCGGCGTCGGCGTCGCCATGCCCGGGCCGCTGGACCATGTCGCCGGGACGCCCGGCCGCGTCACCGGGTTTCCCGAGTGGGACGGGTTCCCGCTGCGCGAAGAGCTGGAGCGGCGGCTCGGGCTGCCCGTCGTGCTCGACAAGGACACGAACGCCGCCGCCCTCGGTCTCGCCCTGCGCCCCGACGCGCCCGGGTCCTTCGCGTACGTCCATCTCGGTACGGGTGTCGGCGCGGGGCTCGTTCTCGGCGGGGCGGTGCTGCGCGGGGGCAGGACCGGCGCCGGCGAACTGGGGCACCAGACCGTCCAGCTCGACGGCCCGCCCTGCGACTGCGGCGGGCGCGGCTGTCTCGAGGCCCTGTGTCTGGCCGCGCTCGCCCGCGGCGATATCGCGGAGGCCGCACGGGTGCTCGGCGCCGGCGCCGCGAACCTGGTGCGGCTGCTCGACATCGACCGCGTCCTGCTCGGCGGCCGTGCGGTGCTCGCCGCGCCCGACGCCTTCGCGCGCGGCGCCCGCGAGGTCCTGGCCGCCCTGGCCCTCCCGACGCCCGTCGACGTCGTCGGCCCTCGCGACACCGTGGCGGAGGGCGCCGCCCACCTGATCCTCGCCCCCGTCTTCGGCAAGTGAAGATCACGAATTCCGGCACGTTACGGCTTCCGGAACATGACGGGCTCCGCATGGAGGGCGCCCGCAGTGGACGGCCTCCGGCACATGACGGGTGGGGGAGCGGCGACGGACCGACGACGGACCGACGACGGAGCGGCGACGGAGCGACGACCCCCTCACCGACTCTTACGAAAATAGGCTGATCGGGCGGAATGTGGGCCTCGCTCCGGCCCCGCGCCGCGTCACTCGCCGGACCCCCGTCCGCGCCATGGCAAGGTCGCGGGCGATACGTACGTCCGCGAGCAGCAAAGGCCCCGCCACCATGCGACCGCGCAGCACCGCCCTCGCCCTCGCCGTTCTGGCCGCGGCCACGGCCACGGCCGCCGCGGTCGCCGTCCTCCCGGGGGAAGCGGCGGCAGGCGCTCCCCAAACCGCACACGCGGCGCACAACCGCGTGCCCGGCCCCGTCGCGCTGCCCTCGTGCGGAACGGCGGGCGCCGCCGACTTCCCGCTGGAGACGCGGATCCACGGCGGGCCGGAGGACTATCCGGCCGGAGGTGACTTCCGGACCTGGCAGCTGGACCTCACCAACACGACCGCCGCGGCCTGCCGTGACATCCATCCGGTGCTCGTCCTCACCGACCGGGACCGGGTGCTGCGGCCCGCGCAGATCCGGGCCGAGTTCTACGACGCGCAGGCGCGGCTCTGGCGGCCGGTCGCCTTCGAGGCGACCGACCAGGCGGAGAACGTCGGCGTGTTCGACCCGCCGGCGCTGTCCACCGCCGTGCCGCCCTTCGCCGGTTTCGCGGTGCCCGCGGGCGGCACCCTCACCGTGCCCGTACGGCTCTCCTTCGGCGTCGACACCGCGCCCGACGAGGTCGTCGTCAACGCCGCCGTCGTCCAGAAGCGCGGCGACGACGGCGACTGGGTCGGGGAGTCGGGCGACTACCGGTTGACCATCGGCCCGGCCGACCCGGACAACGAGGCCTCCCCGGGCGTGGACCCCGGCGCCGGCCGCACCACGGACCCGTCCGCGCCCGCGTCCTCCGCCCGCCCCGGCGACCCGGAGGATCCCGAACTCGCCCGCACGGGACGGGAGTCGGCCCTGCGTCTGGCCCCGGTCTCGGCCGCCCTGCTCGCGGCGGGCGGCGCGCTGACGTTCCTGGCGTGGCGGCGGCGGCCACGACGGCACCCGTAGGCCACGCTCCGTACACCGCCCCGTTCACTCCGGTCTGCGACGATCAACGGATGAGGAACGTGACGAACGTGAGGAAGCAGCCCGGGGCCGCCGGCCGGCCCGGCCCCGGCCAGCCGGGCGCGCCCATCCGCTCCGGCATCCCCGAACACGGCCGCATCCCGAAGTACTACGCGGTGAAGGCCGAAGTCGCCGAGCTGATCGACGAGTTGGGTGAGGGAGGACTGCTGCCGACGGAGCGCGACCTGGCCGTCCGCTACGAGGTGTCGCGCGAGACCGTCCGCCAGGCCCTGCGCGAGCTGCTGCTCGAAGGGCGGCTCCGCAGGCAGGGCCGGGGCACCGTGGTCGCCGGACCCAAGCTGGAGCAGCCGCTGTCGCTGGCCAGCTACACCGAGGGCGTGCGCCGCCAGGGCCGCACCCCGGGTCGTACCCTCATCTCCCTCGACCGGTTCCCCTGCCCGGAGGCCCTCGCGCCCGAGGTCGGCGTGGCGGTCGGCGAGCCCGTCTGGCACATGGAGCGGGTGCTGCTCGCCGACGACGAGCGGGTCGGCCTGGAGAGCACATACGTCTCCGAGGCCCGCGCCCCGCGTCTCGACACCGACTTCGACCCGGACTCCTCCTTCTACGCCTATCTCCACGACCGGCTCGGCATCTCCTTCGGCGACGCCGACGAGCGGATCGAGACCGTCCTCGCGACCCCGCGCGAGGCGCTGCTCATCGGCACCCCGCCCGCCCTCCCCATGCTGCTGATCCAGCGCGTCTCGCGGGACACCGCCGGCCGCCCCCTGGAGCGCGTGCGCACGCTCTACCGCGGCGACCGGTTCAGCTTCACCGCCCACCTCGGACGACAGGAACAGCCGCAGGAAGAGCCGCAGGGTCAGCCGCAGGAATAGCCCCCGGAGCAGTTCTCACCGGAACAGCCCCAGGAGCAGTCCCCAGGAGCAGTCCCGCCGGAACAGCCACGGGAACAGCCCCGCCGGAATCGCCTCTTGCGCACCTTTCGCCCCACCCCCCACATCACGACAAGATAACGGGTCTAGTCCAAGCTTGTCGGTCCGTTCACCGTCCCGTCGCCGTCCCGACCGGCCCGGGTCACCCGGCGCCCCGACCGTGAACGGCATGAAGGTGATCGTCGTAGGAGCCGGCGTGGTGGGCACCATGCACGCCTGGCAGGCAGTCGAACGCGGCCATGAGGTCGTCCACATCGAGCGCGAGGCGGAGGCGCGCGGCGCCTCGCTGCGCAACTTCGGCCAGATCTGGGTCAGCGGGCGCGCGGGCGGAGCGGAGCTCGACACCGCCTTGCGCGCCCGCGAGCTGTGGGAGGGCATCGGTGCCCGGGTCCCGGGGCTCGGTTTCCGGGCCATCGGCTCCCTCACCCCCGTGCGCGGCGAGCTCGAACTCGCCGTCGCCGAGGCCGCCGTGGCCCGTGCCGACGCCGACGCCCGCGGCTACAAGCTGCTCACCCCGGACGAGGCCCGCGCCGTCAACCCGGCGCTCCGCGGCGCGTTCGACGCCGCCCTGTGGTGCGAGCGCGACGCCGCCGTCGAACCGCGCACCGCCCAACTCGCCCTCCGCGAGGCGCTGCTGGCCTCCGGCCGCTACACCTTCCTCCCCGGCCGGGAGGTACGGGAGGTCGTCGACGCCGGGGAAAGGGGACGCGCCGCCGTCCGCGACGACCGCGGCGAGGTCCACAGTGGCGACGCCGTCGTCCTGTGCACCGGCGCCTGGCTGTCCGGCCTGGTCCGCGAGGTCGCCGGCGAGATACCGGTGCGCCGGGTGCGGCTCCAGATGATGCAGACCGACCCGCTCGGCGAGCCGCTCACCACCTCCGTCGCCGACGCCGACTCCTTCCGCTACTACCCGGCCTACGCCTCCGAGGCCCTCGACGCCCTCAACGCGGGCCAGGCACAGGACCCGACGGCCGCCGCCCACAAGATGCAGCTGCTGATGGTGCAGCGCCTCGACGGCGGGCTGACCATCGGCGACACCCACGAGTACGAGCACCCCTTCGCCTTCGACACCCTCGAAGACCCCTACGAGCACCTCACGCGCGTGGTCGAGTCCCTCCTCGGCCGCCCGCTCCCGCGCGTCCGGCGCCGCTGGGCCGGCGTGTACGCGCAGTGCACCGACACCACCCGGGTCGTCCACCGCCAGCAGGTGCGCGACGGCGTGTGGCTGGTGACCGGACCCGGCGGACGCGGCATGACCTGCTCGCCCGCCATCGCCGAGACCACCGCGAACGAACTGGGCTGGTAACCATGAGCACTCACCCCCACCACGGCAAGCACGGCCTCGTCGTCCTCGACATGGCCGGCACCACCGTCGCCGACGGCGGCCTCGTCGAGCAGGCCTTCACGGCCGCCGCCGAACGCCTCGGCGAGGACCCCGCCACGATGATCGACCACGTCCGCGCCACCATGGGCGAGTCCAAGATCTCCGTCTTCCGCCACCTCTTCGGCGGCGACGAGAGCCGCGCGCATCAGGCCAACACCGCCTTCGAGGAAGCCTACGGAGAGCTGGTCGCCGCGGGCAGGATCGCCCCCGTCCCCGGCGCCGCCGAGGCCGTCGCCGAGCTGAAGGACCAGGGCCGCACGGTCGTCCTCACCACCGGCTTCGCCCGGCCCACCCAGGACGCCATCCTCGACGCCCTCGGCTGGCGCGGGCTCGTCGGCCTCACCCTCTGCCCGGCCGACGCGGGCGGCCGCGGCCGCCCGTACCCGGACATGGTGCTCGCCGCCTTCCTGCGCACCGGCGCCGTCGACGACGTCCGCCAGGTCGTGGTCGCCGGGGACACTTCGTACGACATGCTCAGCGGCGTCCGTTCCGGCGCCGGGATCGTGGCCGGCGTGCTGACCGGCGCCCACGGCGAGGCCGCGCTGAAGGAGCACGGCGCCACCGACGTCCTGCCCTCGGTCGCCGGTCTGCCCTCCCTGATACGGCGGTACGAGGAGCGCGGGGCATGACCGGCGGGCTCAGCGGCATCCGTTTCGACGGCGTCTCCGTCGCGTACCACGGCCACACCGTCCTCGACTCGCTGGACCTGACCGTCGAACCCGGCGAGGTGATGGCCCTGCTCGGGCCCTCCGGCTCCGGCAAGACCACCGCCCTGCGCGCCGTCGCCGGCTTCGTCCGGCCGGTCTCCGGCCGGGTGTTCATCGGCGACCGCGACGTCACCGGCCTCCCGCCGCACAAGCGGGGCATCGGCATGGTCGTGCAGCAGTACGCTCTCTTCCCGCACATGCGCGTCGAGGACAACGTCGCCTTCGGACTGAAGGCGCAGAAGGCACCCAAGGACGGGATACCCGGACGGGTCGCCGAGGCGCTGGAGATGACCGGCATGGCGGCCTACGCCAAGCGCTACCCGCGCGAGCTGTCCGGCGGCCAGCAGCAGCGCGTCGCCATCGCCCGCGCCCTCGCCATCCGCCCGAACGTGCTGCTCCTCGACGAGCCGCTGTCCGCGCTCGACGCCCAGCTGCGCTCCGGCATGCTCGCCGAACTCGCCCGGCTGCACCGCGAGCTGCCCGAGGTCTCCGTCCTGTACGTGACCCACGACCAGGTCGAGGCGCTCACCCTCGCCGACCGGATCGCCGTCATGGACCGGGCCAGGCTCCAGGACTGCGGCACGCCGCAGGAGCTGTACCGGCGGCCCCGCACCGAGTTCACCGCCTCCTTCGTCGGCAACGCCAACCTGTTGCCCGTCACCGTCGGCGCGGACGGGGTCAGCCTCGACGACACGGCCCTCGACGTGCCGGTCGCCGCCGGCGTCGTACCGGGCGCCACCGCCACCCTGTGCGTACGGCCCCACCTCGTCGGCCTGGGCCCCGGCCCGAACGCCCTCACCGGCCGGATCGCCGAGGTGCAGTGGCGCGGCGCCACCCACCGCCTGTACGTGGACGTCGGCTCCGGGCGGCACCGCGTGAAGGCGGACGTGCGCGAGCTGCGCGAGACGCCGGCGCTCGGCGACGAGGTGACGCTGCACTTCGCACGGGAGGACGCGGTGCTGCTCGGCGCGGGGGTGGGCACGTGACCGGCACCCTCGCCCCGCCCGCCGAACGCCGGCCGGCCGGCCCGGCCGCGCCCGCGCCCGGGCGCCCGGACCGGCGCCCGGTGCCCGCCTGGCTGTGGGCCGCGCCTCCGGTGCTCGCGCTCGCCGTGGTCTTCCTCTACCCGCTGGCCCTGGTCGTCAGGGAGTCGCTGGCGCCCGGCGCGTACGGCGAGGTCTTCGCCTCCGCGTCCTTCCGGGACGCGCTGGTCACCACCGTGTGGCTCGCCGCGGCGGCCACCGCCGGCTGTCTCGTCCTCGGCTTCGTGCTGGCCCTCGTCATCGCCTTCGTGCCCTTCCCGGGCGGCCGGGCGGTTGCGAAGTCCATCGACGTCTTCCTCTCCTTCCCGTCCTTCCTGATCACGCTCGCCCTGCTGTTCGTCTACGGCACGGTCGGCATGGCCAACGGAGTGTGGACGGACGTCACGGGAGCCGCCGAGGGGCCCTTCCGGTTCCTGACCACGCCATGGGGCGTGCTGCTCGCCGAGATCACGTACTTCACGCCGTTCGTGATGCGGCCGCTGCTCGCCGCCTTCTCCCAGCTGGACACCGCCCAGCTGGAGGTGGCCTCCTCGCTGGGCGCCCGGCCGCCGCGGATCGTGCGCCGGGTGATCCTGCCCGAGGCGCTGCCCGCGCTCGCCGCCGGCGGCAGCCTCGTCCTGGTGATGTGCCTGAACGAGTTCGGGATCGTGCTCTTCACCGGGGCCAAGGGCGTCACGACCCTGCCGATGCTCGTCTACGGCAAGGCCATCCTCGAGTCCGACTACGCGGCGGCCTGCGTCGTCGCCGTCGTCAACGTGGTGATCTCCGTGAGTCTCTACGGGCTGTACCGCCTGCTCGTCGCCCGTACGACCGGCGGCCGGGCCACCGGCGGCCGCGCGAGGAGTGCCAGGCGGGCCGGTCGCCGCACCGCCGCCCGCCGGACCCGCACCGCGCGCGGCGGCACCGCTCAGGAAGGGAGCCGTCTCCGTGCTCGTGCATAGCCGCGCCGGGCGCTGGGGCGCCTGGGCCGTCTTCGCGGTCCTCTTCGTGCCCCTCTTCGCCCTGCCCCTCCTCGTGATCCTCGCCGCCTCCTTCTCCACCCACTGGTCCGGCGCCTTCCCCTCCGGCCCCACCACCGAGCACTACGCGGCGGCCGTGCGCGGCGAATCCCTCCAGGCGCTCACCACCAGCCTGGTCACCGCGCTCGCCGCGAGCCTGCTCGCGCTCACCGCCGGCACCTGGGCCGCGCTCGCCGCGTCCGCGCTGCGCGAGCGGGGCCGCCGGCTGCTCGACGCGCTGTTCGTGCTGCCGGTCGCGGTGCCCTCGGTGGTCGTCGGACTCGCCGTCCTGGTCGCCTTCTCGCAGCCGCCGCTGCTCCTGAACGGCACGCGCTGGATCGTGATCCTCGCGCACACCGTTCTTGTCACGGCGTTCGCCTACCAGTCGGTTTCGGCCGCCATCCTGCGTCTGGACCCGATGTACGAGCAGGCGGCGGCCAGCCTGGGCGCCCGCCCCTCGTACGTCCTGCTCCGGGTGCGGCTTCCGCTCCTGCTCCCGTCGCTGAACGCGGCGGCGGGGCTCTGCTTCGCCCTGTCCATGGGCGAGCTGAGCGCCACCATGATGCTCTACCCGCCGGACTGGCTGCCGCTGCCCGTGCTCGTCTTCACGGCCACCGACCGCGGTTCGCTCTTCACGGGCTCGGCCCTCGCCGTGGTCCTGATGACGGCGACGCTGATCGTGCTGCTCGCCGTCTCCCGCATCCGCACCAGAGCCTCGTACCGCTAGCAACCCTCCCCCCGTACCGCTAGGAGAGAACGACGTCATGCGTACCACGTCCGTGTACCTCAGGCCGATCGCGGCCGTCACCGGCAGCCTCGCCCTCGCCGCCTCCCTCACCGCCTGCGGCGGCTCCTCCGCCGCCTCCGAGGAGAAGGTCGTCACCGTCTACAGCGCCGACGGCCTCAAGGGCGAGGCGGGCGACGGCTGGTACGACAAGGTCTTCAAGGACTTCGAGAAGCAGACCGGCATCAAGGTGAAGTACGTCGAGGGCGGCTCCGGCGAGATGGTGCAGCGCGCCGCCCGCGAGAAGAGCAACACCCAGGCCGACGTCATCGTCACCCTGCCGCCGTTCATCCAGCAGGCCGACTCCAAGGGCCTGCTCCAGGCGTACACCCCGCAGGGCGCCGACATGGTCAGCGGCGCCGACAAGGCCGACAACGGCAAGTGGATCGCCGTCGTCAACAACTTCTTCGGCTTCGTCCACAACAAGAAGGAACTGCCCACCGCCCCCGCCACCTGGGAGCAGCTGCTCGACGGCAAGTTCAAGAACAAGCTGCAGTACTCCACCCCGGGCGTCGCCGGCGACGGTACCGCCGTGGTCATCAAGGCCATGCACGACTTCGGCGGCAAGGAGCCGGCGATGGAGTACCTGAAGAAGCTCCAGGCCAACAACGTCGGCCCGTCCTCCTCCACCTCCAAGCTCGCCCCGAAGGTCGACAAGGGCGAGATCCTGGTCGCCAACGGCGACGTCCAGATGAACTTCGCCCAGTCCAAGTCCATGCCGAACCTGGGCATCTGGTTCCCCGCGAAGCAGGGCGGCAGGCCCACCACCTTCGCCCTGCCGTACGCCGCGGGCCTGGTGAACAAGGCCCCGCACAGCGAGAACGGCAAGAAGCTGCTCGACTTCATGCTGAGCGAGCAGGCGCAGCGCGAGGTCAGCTCCGTCGGCGGCGGCTTCACCGTCCGCAAGGACGTCAAGGCCACCGACGCCAACGCCATCGAGCTGGCCCGGCTGATGAGCGGCGTCGAGGTCTTCGAGCCGGACTGGGCCGACATCGACAGGAACCTCGCCTCGTACGTGGACGCGTGGAAGTCCGCCACCGGCAGCTGAGAGTTCACCGCACGTCTCTTCCGTCCCGCAGAAGTGTCGCGAAAGGATAACGGGTACGGACCAAAGTCCGGACCGGGCAACGCCCCTGAGAAATCAGGGGCGTTGGTGTGCCCCCTCACTCATGGAGGACTCCAGAGATGCCGCTCAACGGCATATCCCGCCGCGCCGTGCTCGCCGCCGGCGGCGCCACCGCCGCCCTCGCCGCCACCGGCGTCGTCACCGCCCCCACCGCCCGCGCGGCCACCGCCGCACCGACGCTCCCCGACGGCACCAGCCAGGACAAGGTGCTCGTCGTCGGCATGGACGGCCTGCGCCACGACCGCATCGCCGCCGCCAAGGCCCCGAACCTCAAGTCCCTGATGGCCAACGGCACCTACGGCCTCTCGCTGCTCTACGCCAACCCCATGGCCGCCACCTCCTCGGGCCCCGGCTGGTCGACCATCTCCACCGGCGTGTGGCCCGACAAGCACGGCGTGAAGGACAACACCTTCGCCGGCCGCAACTACGGCACCTACCCCGGCTTCCTCGCCCGCCTGAACCAGGTCCGCCCCGAGCTCTCCCTCTTCGCGGCCGTCGACTGGCCCGAGCTCGACACCTACGGCACGGTCACCCCCGGCGCCGACGCGAAGGTGGTCTACAACAACAACTACGCGGTCAACGACCTCCTGATCACCGACATCACCGAGGACGTCCTCCGCAACCAGAACCCCGACGTCCTCTTCGTCTACTTCGGCGAGACCGACGAGGTGGGCCACAACTCCGGCGCCGGCAGCCAGGCCTACCTCGACGCCATCGACGTCCAGGACGGCTACCTGGGCCGGCTGCTCACCGCGATCAAGGCCCGCCCGTCCTACGCCGCCGAGCGCTGGACCGTCATCGTCGCCACCGACCACGGCCACCTCGACGCCGGCGGCCACGGCGGCTCCTCCGTCGAGGAGCGCCGCACCTTCGTCCTCGCCCAGGGCCCCGGCATCGCCGCCGGCGCCCGCCCGATCGACACCCGGCTCGTCGACGTCGCCGCCACGGTCTTCCGCCAGCTCGGCATCACCCCCGACCCGGCGTGGGGCCTGGACGGCAAGCCGGTCCAGGACCGCTCCACCGACCCCTTCGACGCGCTGTACGGCTCCCTCTCCGGCCGCGTCGACGAGACCGGCATCCCGGCCGGGGTCCTCGGCTTCACCCACACCGCGCCCAGCGGCTGGTCCGTCATCAACAACGCGATGGGCACGGGCGGCGTGACCGAGTGGCGGGGCTGGTCCTTCGCCACCGACGAGTTCTGGTCCCGCACCCAGCGCGACCAGTCCCGCGAGCTCAACGTCCGCGCACGCGGCGTCTTCGCCGTCGCCGACTCCGACGAGTGGGCCGACAAGACCTTCTCGGGCACGTACGACTCGACCCTGGTCACCCCGGCGTACGCGGTCTCCGGCGCCTCCCGCGTGACCCTGGACTTCACGACCTTCTACCGCCAGGAGGGCAGCCAGACCGCCCAGATCCTCGCGAGCTTCAACGGCGGTACGCCGACCGTCGTCAAGAGCTACACGTCCGACGTCGTCTCGAAGCCCCAGTCGGTCACGGTGAACGTGCCCGCCGGCGCCTCGAACGTCAGCTTCCGCTTCCGCTACACCGGCTCCAACAACTGGTACTGGGTGATCGACGGGGTCAGGATCAGCACTTCCTGACCTAGGCTGGGGGCGTCGCCACAGCGTCGTTGCGTCGCCCCCAGCATCCGTCCTCCACGCACGGCAGGAGTCCCGCACCCATGGCAGAGCGCAAGCCGATCGAATCCTGGCTCACCGACATGGACGGCGTCCTCATCCACGAGGGCGTGCCGATCCCCGGTGCCGACGCGTTCATCACGAAGCTGCGGGACACCGGCAAGCCCTTCCTCGTCCTCACCAACAACTCCATCTACACGGCGAGGGACCTGCACGCCCGGCTCGCGCGCATGGGCCTGAACGTGCCCGTCGAGAACATCTGGACGTCGGCGCTCGCCACCGCCAAGTTCCTCGACGACCAGCGCCCGGGCGGCACCGCGTACGTCATCGGCGAGGCCGGCCTCACCACCGCCCTCCACGACATCGGCTACGTGCTCACCGACCACGACCCCGACTACGTGGTCCTGGGCGAGACCCGCACGTACTCCTTCGAGGCGATGACCAAGGCGGTCCGCCTCATCAACGCCGGCGCCCGCTTCATCTGCACCAACCCCGACGAGACCGGCCCGTCCCTGGAGGGCCCGCTGCCCGCCACCGGCTCGGTGGCCGCGCTGATCACCAAGGCGACCGGCAAGGAGCCGTACTTCGCGGGCAAGCCCAACCCGCTGATGATGCGCACCGGCCTCAACGCCATCGGCGCCCACTCCGAGACCAGCGCCATGATCGGCGACCGGATGGACACCGACATCCTGGCCGGCCTGGAGGCGGGCATGCAGACCTTCCTCGTGCTCACCGGCCTGACCACCGAGGCGGAGATCGACCGCTTCCCGTTCCGCCCCTCGAAGGTCGTGAAGTCGATCGCGGACCTCGTCGACCGCGTCTGAATCCGCAGGTGAGGGCCACGGCCGGCGCCCTGCGGATGCGAACGGACCCGAACCGGGTGACCCTGCCAGTACCAGGAGGTCACCATGCGTTCAGGTCCCATCGCTCTCCGTGCCGCAGGCGCGGCCGTGGCTCTGGTGCTCGCGCCCGCGGCGGGCACCGCCCTCGCCCATGACGGCGTCCAGGCCACCGTCACCCCGGCCACCGCCGCGCCCGGCGCCGACGTCGACCTGCGTGTCACGGGCTGCGAGGGCACGACCGGCGCCGCCAGGTCCCAGGCGTTCGTCGCGGACGCCGAGCTCACCGGCCGGGACGGCGGGAAGCACCCGCTGTCCGGCGACACGACCCTGAAGTCGGGACTCGAGGACGGCACGTACAAGGTCAGCGTGACCTGCGACGGCCATGACCACCACGACGTCGGCAGCGTCCACGTCCGGCGCCACCACGAGCCGGCCCACAAGCCCGCCCACCATCCGTCCCCGGTCGCCCCGGTCCGCGCGGGCGGCGGCGGCACGGCCGCCTTCGCCGCGCCCGCGGCGCCCGGCGTCGCCCAGACGGCGGACGAGGCCGGCCTCGGCACCCCGTACACGCTCCTGGGTCTCGGCATGGCCGCCGTCGCCGCGGTCGCCGTGGCCGTCCGCAGCGCCCGGCGCCGGGGCGGCGCGGGCCAGGGCACGGACTGACCCGATGTCCTCCGGGCGCGCCCTGACCGGGACGGCCTGGGCCGTGCTGGTGCTCGGACTGTGGGTGTGGGGAAGGGACACCGGCGAGGGGCCCCTCGGCAGCTCCGCACCGACCACCGGCGACATCGCCGCCGTCGGCCGCCCGCTCGGCGCGCCGCTGCCGCCGGAGCACGCCCCGATGAGGGCCGCCGAGCCGCGCCGGGTGGAGATCCCGTCGCTCGGGATCTCCGCGCCCGTGGTGCCGCGCGGCCTGGACGAGGACGGGGCGATCGACCCGCCGCCGTACGAGATGCCGCACACCGTCGGCTGGTACGGCTCCGGCACCCGCCCCGGAGCCCCCGGGGCCGCGCTCCTGGTCGGCCACGTCGACACCGAGACCCGCCCGGCCGTCTTCTACGGCCTGAGCTCGGTGCGGCCCGGCGCGGCGGTGACCGTGACCCGTTCGGACGGAAGCGTCGCGGAATTCACGATCGACGACGTCCAGGTCCTGCCCAGGGACGGTTTCGACGCCCGGAAGGCGTACGGTCCGCGCCGCCCGGGCCGCTCCGAGCTGCGGCTGATCACCTGCGGAGGCGGCTTCGACCGGGAGGCGGGCGCGTACACGGCGAACGTGGTCGTCTCGGCGTACCTGACCGGCGCGCGGGGGCCTGCGTACCGCTGACCCGGGCGGGCACGCGGCGGGCGGGGGCGACGGGGCGGCGGGGGGTGACCGGGGGCCGGCCGACGGGGCGGGAACCGCCGGCCGCCGGCCGGTCCGGTCCTCGACCGCGGGCTCACGGACCGCGGGAGAAGCCCGGAGCCGCCGCGGGAGGTCGGGGTTCCGCACACTGTAGAGGAAACGGGAAGACGACCGAGGCCCTTCACCTGATGGTGAAGGGCCTCGGCCTTCGCGTGCGCCGCCAGGGACTCGAACCCCGGACCCGCTGATTAAGAGTCAGCTGCTCTAACCAACTGAGCTAGCGGCGCCTGCTGACCTGCATAACTTTACAGCACGCCAGAGGGTGCCTCCGACCATTTCCTGTCCCGATCATGCTCCGTCCGGCCTGTCGGATGGTCGTATTGAGCCTTCGATCCGTCAAAATGCGATTTGTCCAGACAGTTGAGACGATGGCGCCCGTGCAGGAGCGCGAAAAGATCTTGACGAGTGTGGAGGGGAACGCATGAGTGTGCCGGTCTTCGAAGAAATCGAGCCAGCAGCGGACTGCGGCTGCCCGGGCTGCGCCCAGCGCCGCCGCGACCTCGCCCTGGGACTCCCGGTCCGGGCGGGCGGCCACCCGGCCGCGCACGGAGCCCGTCGCGCGCTGGTCCTGATGACGGCCGCGGGCGTCGTCCTGGGCGGCGGCACGGGCGTGGCCGGAGCGCTGCCCGCGGACCCGGCGGCGGACTCGGCGGAGGGTGCGGGGGCCGGCGGGCTCCTCACCGGGCCGGACCCCGAGACCCCGCAGGGCGGCCGGGGCCCCCTGCACGGCGCGCCCGGCCCCGGCTCGGCGCCCTCGCCCGACGCCACCCCGACGACCAGCCAGATCTCCGTGGAGTCCCTGCGGAAGAGCACCCGGGCCGAGATCATCAACCGCGCCAAGACGTGGGTCACGGCGGGCGTCCCGTACTCGATGGAGCGCTACTGGGGCGACGGCTACCGGCAGGACTGCTCCGGCTACATCTCCATGGCCTGGAACCTGCGGTCCAACGAGTGGACCGGCAGCCTCGACCGCTTCGCCGACCGGATCGACCGCACCGAGCTCCAGCCCGGCGACATCCTGCTCTTCCACAACCCCGCCAACCCCACGCGCGGCTCCCACGTGACGATCTTCGGCGGCTGGACCGACTACACCCACACCTCCTACATCGCGTACGAGCAGACCAAGCCGCGCACGCGGAAGCAGGCCACGCCGCTCGCGTACTGGGAGAACTCCGACCGCTACCTCGCCTACCGCTACAAGGGCGTGACCAGCGGCGGCAGCGGGACCGGGAGCGCCGGCTCCGGAGCGGCGGCGACGCCGTACCCCGGCTCGGCGAGGTTCGGACCCGGCGCGAACAACGCGTACGTCACCCAGCTCGGGAAGCTGCTGGTCGCGCGCGGCGGCAAGAAGTACTACAGCCGGGGCCCGGGGCCGCGCTGGGGCGAGGCGGACCGCCGGGCGACCCAGGCCTTCCAGCGGGCCCAGGGGTGGAAGGGCAGGGAGGCGGACGGACTGCCGGGGCCGCAGACGTGGGCGCTGCTCGTGAGCGGGCAGGGCAGGGACATCGGCGGTTCGAGTGGTTCGGGCGGGTCGAGCGCATCTGCGAGCGGGTTCCCCGGGCGTGGCTACTTCCGTCCGGGCCAATCCAACGCATATGTGGAGAAGCTGGGCAAACAACTGGTGAAGCGGGGCTTCGGCAGGCACTACGTGTCGGGCCCCGGTCCGCGGTGGACGGAGGCGGACCGCCGCAACGTCGAGGCCTTCCAGCGGGCCCAGGGCTGGCGCGGCGGCGCGGCCGACGGCTACCCGGGTCCGGAGACCTGGCGGCGCCTTTTCCGATGACCCCGAGAACATGAGGTGACCGAATGACGGCATCGACCCCGACCCCGCCGGACTCCGGCCCGGCCGCCAGCCGCGACGCGGCCCGCACCGCCCGCCGCCTCACCGACGGCCGCCTACGCCCGGCCGCCCCACCGGGCCCGACGCCGACCTCTGCGCCGACCTCTGCGCCGACCTCTGCGCCGGCCCCCGGGTCGGGGTCTGCGTCTGGGGCTGCGTCGACTTCTGCGCCGACTCCTTCGCCGGGGCCTACGCCTGGGCCTGCCCCGACTCCTGCGCGGGGGGCTGCGTCTGGGCCTGCCCCGGCTCCTGCGCCGGGGCCTGCCACGGTGCCGCCGGGCGACGCGGGCGCACAGGTCGGTGCGGGGTCGCGGCCGGACGCCGTGGGCGGGGGCGGACGGGGTGGGGTGTCGCCGTCGTCGTCGCCGTCGGGCGCTGCGGGCGGGCGGGGTGCGCTGGGAACACCCGTCGCGCCGGGGGCGCCGGGTACAGCGGTCGCGCCGGCTGCGCCGGTAGCGCCCGGCACAGCGGTCGCGTCGGTCGCGTCGGCTCCCAAGCCTGCACCGGCTGCACCGGCTGCACCGGCTGCACCGGCCGCATCGGTCGCACCGGCTGGGCCGGTCTCACCGGGTGTGCCCGTTGCGGCGGGTCGTGCCGCGCCGCCGTCGGGCGCCGAGCGGCTGCCCGGCGGCGCGCCGTCGTCCACCGCTCCGGCGGCGGACGACAAGGGTGCGCCGGGGACCCCGGGGACGGGCGGCACGGGCAACCCGATCGCGCCGGTCACGCGGGCCGCGCAGACGGCTCCCGGCGCACCGGCAGCACCTGCCGCACCGGCCGCTCCGGGCGGTGCGGTCCCGTCGTCAGGCGCCGCGGGCGCCGCGCCGTCGGCCGGGCCGAGACGGCCTGGCCCGGCGTCAGCAACGGCCGGGCCGGGCGCGGTCGCCGTTTCCTCCAGACCGGCTCCCTCTCTTACCGGTGACGGCGCGTCAAGTGCACCCGCCCCGGCCCGCGCGGCTGCCGCGCCTGGCACCACCTCCACCGGCACCGACGGTGCTGCGGCCTCGCCGTCCGGCCGTACGGCTCCGGCGTCGGCGTCCCCCAAGGCGGGTGAGGGGGTGGACCTCGGGTGGATCGCCGGGGGACGGGTGAAGGCCCTCGCCGTGCCCGTCGCGGCCAACGCGCAGGAGACGGCGATCCGGAGCGGCAGCAGCACCAGCTCCCACGGCACCAGCTCCCACGGCAACAGCACCAGCAGCAACGGCAACAGCAGCGTCGGCACCGCCGCCCGGCGGCGGACCGTCATCGGGAACGAGAGCACCGGGTCCATCCCGGTGCACCTGCTCTTCCGCGACGAGCCGGCGGAACCCGCGGCCGCGGACGACGGCGGGCCCGACACCGTTCCCGTGCCCAAGACCGCCGCGCCGAAGGCCGGCGACAGCAAGGCCGGCGACAGCAAGGCCGGCAGCGGCACCAAGGCCGCCGGCAAGGGCGCCGGCAAGGGCAAGGCCGCCATCCCCGGGCCCACCCGTCCCGCCGCGAAGTCCTCGCCCGCCCGGCCCGCGCCCACCGCCGATCCGCAGCTGGTCGAGCGGCCAGGGCCGGTGCTGCCGGGGTGGGTCGGCGTGGCCGGGGGAGTGCTCGCGCTCGCGGGGTGCGCGGCGGTCGTGTGGTGGACGGGCGCCGTCCCCGCGGAGGCCGCGCGGATGCTCCGCCTGCCCTCGCGGCCGTACGAGGGCATCCACCTCGGCCAGTGGGCGCTGCTCGCGCTCGGTGTGCTCGCCGCCCTCTTCTTCGTCGGCGGTCTCGGCCGCGGCCGGGTCGGCTACGCCCTGGTCCTGACCCTCTTCGGCGACTACCGCGGCACCGTCCGCCGCACCGGCCTGCTCTGGGTGAGCCCGCTCCTGCTGCGCCGCCGGGTGGACGTACGGCTGCGGCACTGGCGCAGCGAGCCGCTGCCCGCGGTGGACGCGAAGGGCACGGCGCTGGACGTGGTGGTCCTGGTGGTGTGGCGGATCCGGGACACCGTGCGGGCGGCCCTCGGGGTCGACCGGCACGAGGAGTACCTGCGGGAGCAGGTCGAGGCGGCGATGGCCCGGGTGCTCTCGCAGCTCCCGGCGGACGCGTTCCACGAGGACGCGCCGACCCTGCGCGACGCCGAGGCGGTCGGCGAGGCGCTGACCCGGATGCTGTCCGCGGAGTGCGCACCGGTCGGCATCGACGTGTTCTCGGCGCAGCCGACGCGCATCGAGTACGCGCCCGAGGTGGCCGCGGCGATGCAGCGCCGCCGGATCGCGGCGCTCGACGCGAAGCACCGGGACAGTGTCCTCACCTCGGTCGTGGACGCGGTGGACGACGTGGTCCACCGGCTGACCTCCCGTGGTCTGGTGGAGCTCGACGACTACGAGCGGAAGGCACTGGTGAAGGACCTGACGGTGGCGTTCTACACCGGCCGTGCGGCTCCGGCGGAGGGCGCCTGACGCGCCGGCCCCGACCTTGCCGTTGGTATGGACATGGCCAACTTCCCTCCTTACTTTGGAACTTGGTCTAGACCGGAATCATCGACCTCGCACGCGTGCAGCACAGCCCACGGAACTCCCCCACGTTCTCCTGGAGCGACAGCATGCGCAAAAAGACACAGAGAAGGGCGGGAGCGGCGGCCGTGACGCTCGGCGTCGCGGCGGCCTCCCTCCTCGCCACCACCAGCGCGAGCAGCCACGGCTACACCGATTCGCCGATCAGCCGCCAGAAGCTCTGCGCCAACCGCACCGTGAGCAACTGCGGCGACATCCAGTGGGAGCCGCAGTCGGTCGAGGGCCCCAAGGGCTTCCCGGCCGCCGGGCCCGCCGACGGGCGGATATGCGCCGGCGGGAACACCCGCTTCGCGCAGCTCGACGACCCCCGCGGCGGCGCCTGGCCCACCACCCGGGTCACCGCGGGCCAGAGCTACAGCTTCCGCTGGCAGTTCACCGCCCGCCACGCGACCACGGACTTCCGCTACTACATCACCAGGAACGGCTGGACCGGGAGCAAGACCCTGACCCGGGCCGACCTCGACACCCAGCCCTTCCTGGTCGTCCCCTACAACAACCAGCAGCCGCCCTCGACCCTCTCGCACTCGGGGACCATCCCGGCGGGCAAGACCGGCCGTCACCTGATCCTCGCCGTGTGGACGATCGCGGACACCGGGAACGCCTTCTACGCGTGCTCGGACGTCCAGTTCTAGGGCCGGCTCCCGTTCCGGCTCCCGATCCGGGCCTGGTGCCCGCATCGGGCGTTCAGTTCTGACGGAGCGTCAGCTACCATCCCGCCGCATGGGTACGCAGACCGTCGCGGAGCTCGTACGGCGCCAGTGGGGCGACCACAGGACCGGACTGAGGGACGAGCACACCACCCTCACCCACCACCAGGTCGCCTCCGGCGCCGCCGCGCGGGCGGCCCTGCTCACGGAGCTGATGCCCCACCGGCCGGGGCGCGAGCCGCACCTCGGCCTGCTGCTCGACAACACACCGGAGTACCCGCTCTGGCTCGGCGCGGCGGCCCTCGCGGGGGCCGCCGTCGCCGGGATCAACCCCACCCGCCGCGGCGCCGAACTTGCCCGCGACATCCGGCACACCGACTGCCGGATCCTGGTCACCCAGCGGGCCCACCTGCCGCTCCTCGACGGACTCCCGCTGCCCGGGCTCCGCGTGCTCGTCACCGACACCGACGCCTACCGCGAGCTGCTGGCGCCCTACGGGACGGCCACGCCCGACGACACCTTCCTGCGGCCCGCCCGCCCCGACAGCCGGCTGCTCCTCGCCTTCACCTCCGGCTCCACCGGCGCGCCCAAGGCGGCCGTCTGCTCCCAGGGCCGGCTCGCCGCCGCGGGCGCCTCCCTCGTCTCCCACTTCGGGATACGGGAGGACGACACCCACTACGTCTGCATGCCGATGTTCCACGGCAACGCCGTGATCGCCGACTGGGCGCCTGCCCTCGCCGCCGGCGCCGGGATCGCGCTGCGCGCCCGCTTCTCCGCCTCCCGCTTCCTGTCCGACGTACGCCGCTTCGGCGCCACCTACTTCACCTACGTCGGCCGCGCCGTCCAGTACCTCCTCGCCACGCCCGCCACGCCCCACGACCGCGACCACCACCTCCGGCTCGGCTTCGGCACGGAGGCCGGGGCGGTCGACGCGGCCCGCTTCGAGGCGCGCTTCGGCGCGCGGCTCGTCGAGGGTTACGGCTCCTCCGAGGGCGGCGCGGCGATCCGGCGGACGCCCGGCACGCCGGCCGGGGCCGTCGGGCGGGCCGCGCCCGGCGACGACCTGGCCGTGCTCGACCCGGCCACCCTCCGCGAGTGCCCGCCGGCCCGCTTCTCGCCCTCCGGCGTCCTCCTCAACGCCGACGAGGCCGTCGGCGAACTGGTCAACCGGGGCCGGAGCTCCTTCGAGGGCTACTGGCGCAACCCGGAGGCCGAGGCCGCCCGGCTGCGCGACGGCGTCTACTGGACCGGCGACCTCTTCTACCGCGACGCCGACGGCTTCCTCTACTTCGCGGGCCGCACCGACGACCGGCTGCGGGTCGACGGCGAGAACCTGGCCGCCGCGATGATCGAGAACATCCTGGCCCGCTGGGAGCGGGCGGCGGGCGTCGCGGTCCACGCGATACCCGACCCGGTCTCCGGCGACCAGGTGATGGCGGTGGTCGCGATGCGGGGCGGCGCCGGTTTCGACCCCCGCGCCTTCGCGGACTTCCTCGCGGCCCAGGCGGACCTCGGCACCAAGATGCCCCCGACGTACGTACGGATCGTCCCCGAGCTCCCGCTCACCGCGACCAACAAGATCCACCGGGTCGCCCTGCGCCGTACCGCGCTCGCCACCACCGACCCCGTCTGGTGGCGCCCGGCGCCCGCCGCCCCGTACGAACCCCTGACGCCGGCCGCCCGCGCCCGTCTCCGAGAGGAGTACGCCCGCCAGGGCCGGCCCTTTCCCGGGGAGAACCCCCAGGGGTAGTGCTGGGCCTACCCCGGGACACCCTCGAGACCCATGGCCCCGGGCCCCCGCCCGGCCCTAGCGTGATCGTCATGCAGCCCCGCCACCCCCGTACCGCCTGGCAGGCCCTCGCCCGGCCGCTCGGCCTTCCGCGCACCCTCTGGCCCTGGCGCGCCGTCGGTTACCTCGCGACCGGCGCGGCCGGCGGCGCCGTCCTCCTCGGCGTCCTCATCCTCCTCGCGGGGTTCTCCCTGCTGCTCGTCGGGCTTCCCCTGCTGCTGCTCGCCGGGGTCGCGGTCGGCGCGGTCGAGCGGTGGCGGCTGCGGCTCGTCGAGCTCGACCCGGCGCCCGACCCGCACCGGGTGCCCGAGGCGCCCGGGCTCGGCGCCTGGCTCCGGCTACGGGCGCGGGAACAGGCCACCTGGAGGGAACTCGGGTACGCCCTGCTCCACGCCACCGTCCTGTGGCCGCTCGACCTGGTCGTGCTCGCCGTCGGACTCGGCCTGCCCGCCGCCCTCGTGAGCGCCCCGCTCCAGCTCGCCGCCGACGGGCACGAGGCGAAGGTGGTCAAGGCCTACCTGGTCACCTCGTACCCCCAGGCCTTCGCCGCCGCCCTCCTCGGCCTGCTGCTCCTGCTGCTCCTCCTCTACCCGCTGACCGGGTACGCCGGAGCCCGCGCCGCCCTCGCCCGCGCACTGCTCGCGCCGCGCGAGGCCGAGCTGCGGCAGCGGATCGGCGAGGTCACCGCCTCCCGCGCGCGGCTCGCCGCCGCCTTCGAGGCCGAGCGGCGCCGGATCGAGCGGGACCTCCACGACGGCGCCCAGCAGCGGCTCGTCGCCCTCACGATGACCCTCGGCCTCGCCCGCTACGACGCCCCGCCGGGGCCGCTCGCCGAACAGCTGGCCAAGGCCCATGCGGAGGCCGGCCAGGTCCTGACCGAGCTGCGCGAGCTGATCCACGGCATCCATCCCCAGGTCCTCGTGGACTACGGCCTCGGCGCCGCCCTCGCCGACGCCGCCGACCGCGCCTCCACTCCCGTGGACACCTCCGGGATCGACGCCGGCCTGCGACGGCTGCCCGCGCCCGTCGAGAACGCCGGCTACTTCACGGCCCGCGAGGCCCTCGCCAACATCGACCGGCACAGCGGCGCCGGCCGCGCCCGGCTCACCGCCGTCCACGCCGACGGGGTGCTGCGGCTCACGGTCGAGGACGACGGGCACGGCGGCGCCGATCCCGCCCGGGGCAGCGGGCTCACCGGACTTGCCGACCGGCTCGCCGTCCTCGATGGCACACTGACGATCATGAGCCCGCCCGGCGGGCCGACCCTCCTACGAGTGGAGATCCCGTGCCGTCCGCTGCCTCAGAGTCCCGAGCGCTCCGCATCGTCCTCGCCGAGGACGGCGTCCTCCTCCGCGAAGGACTGATCGGTCTCCTGGCACGTTTCGGCCACGAGGTGGTCGCGGCGGTCGGCGACGCCGACGCCCTGCTCACCGCCGTCGCCGCGCACGACCCGGACGCCGTCGTCACCGACGTACGGATGCCGCCCGGCTTCCAGGACGAGGGCCTGCGGGCCGCGGTCGCGCTGCGCGCCGACCGCCCGTCGCTGCCGGTCCTGGTGCTCAGCCAGTACGTGCAGCGCTCGTACGCCGCCGATCTCCTGGACACGGGCGACGGCACCGGCGTCGGCTATCTGCTCAAGGACCGGGTGGGGCAGGTGGAGGAGTTCGTCGACGCCCTCGCCCGGGTCGCGGCCGGCGGCACGGTCGTCGACCCGGAGGTCGTACGGCAGCTGCTGCGCCGCCACCGCGACCCGCTCGAGGCGCTGACCCCGCGGGAGCGGGAGGTCCTGGCCCTGGTCGCGGAGGGCCACTCCAACGCGGCGGTCGCCCGCCGCCTCGTCGTCACGGAGGCGGCCGTCGGCAAGCACATCGGCAACATCCTGGCCAAGCTGGACCTGCCGCCGGCCGAGGACACCCACCGCCGTGTCCTCGCCGTCCTCGCCTACCTGCAGGCATGACCGAAGGCATGAGCGCCGGCGTGACCGTAGACGGAAAACAAGGAAGCCCCTCGCTTTCGCGAGGGGCTTCCTCTGTCGGTGCGCCGCCAGGGACTCGAACCCCGGACCCGCTGATTAAGAGTCAGCTGCTCTAACCAACTGAGCTAGCGGCGCCTGCTGACAGAGAAAATACTACCTGGTCCCGAGGGGTGCTCGTGACCACCCTCGGACCGGACCCCGGCCGGGCCCGCCCGGCCGCCCGTCCGGCCGCCCCGTTCGGGAGTGGCCGGAGCCCTCAGATCGCCAGCGAGAGCACCACCGGAGCCGCTCGCCGGTTCAGCATGTCGGCCGCCGAACGCAGCCGGTGTGCGTGCTCCAGCGGCAGCGAGAGCGCCAGGCAGCCCACGGCCGAGCCCGCCGTCAGCGGCACCGCCGCGCAGACGGTGCCCACCGCGTACTCCTGGAGGTCGAGCACGGGGACGGTCGGCGGCTGGCTGTCCAGCTTGGAGAACAGCACCTTCTCGTTGGTGATCGTCCGGGAGGTCAGTCGGGCGATCTTGTGGCGGGAGAGGTGGTCGCGGCGCCCGTTCAGGTCGAGCTGGGTCAGCAGGCACTTGCCGACCGCGCTGGCGTGCGCGGCGGAGCGGAAGTCCACCCACTCGTTGACCTTCGGCGTGCGCGGGCCGTCGGCGAACTGGGTGATCTTCACCTCGCCGTCGATGTAGCGGCTGATGTAGACGGCGGCGCCGACCGAGTCGCGCAGCTCGGTCAGGGTCTCCTGGAGCTTGCGCTCCAGTGCCTCGCGCCGGGTGCTGCCGGAGCCGAGGAGGACCAGGGAGTCGCCGATGACGTAGGCGCCGTCGGAGACCTGCTCCACATAACCCTCGCGCCTGAGCATGAGGAGCAGGGACGACAGGTGGGCGACGGGCAGGCCGGTCTCCCGTGCGATCTGCACGTCCGTCACGCCGCCGCCGTGTCGTGAGACCGTCTCAAGCACACGCAGGGCGTATTGCACCGAGTGGAACGGCGCGGTGGGCTCGGGCTTCAGCGCCACGGTTTCCCCCTACCAGGTTGTGACCGCAAGCTTCCGTACCACGATAGCCGCCAAGCGCCCGCAACGGGGCGGCTGTTGGCGAGATTGATTCGCTGCTCAGGGGCCCTGTGCTGGGGCTCACCACCCTGGCATATGCCACGGTCAAAGCCCTACTGGAGAGTCGGAGGTCAGGGCCGTGCGCGAGGCCCGCCGCACGGGCGTTCGGAGGGCTTCCGGACGTGAAGATTTTTTCGGCGGAATAAGCGGAGACACCCTCCTGTTAGCTCTCCCGTCGGCCCGGGACCATCTTTTCCCGGCATCACGGAGCCCGACAGGAACATTCGTCACTGCGCAGGAAGGCCGACCACGGTGAGCGACGCGATGCGAGACGCGATTCGAGGAGAGGCGCGCGGCACCGCGCCCGTACCGCTGTCCGTGCTCGACCTGGTCACGGTCGGCCAGGGGCGCACCGCGAGCCAGGCGCTCGCCACCAGCGTGGAGATCAGCAGGCTCGCCGAGCGCCGCGGCTACCACCGGCACTGGGTGGCCGAGCACCACTCCATGCCGGGCGTCGCCTCCTCCTCGCCCGCCGTGATCCTGGCCCACCTGGCCGCCCGTACCCGCCGCATCCGGCTCGGCTCCGGAGGCGTGATGCTGCCCAACCACGCGCCGCTGGTGATCGCCGAGCAGTTCGGCACCCTGGAGGCGCTCGCCCCCGGGCGGATCGACCTCGGCCTCGGCCGAGCGCCCGGCACGGACGGGGTGACGGCCGCCGCCCTGCGGCGCACCCCGACGCTCGACGAGGGGGCCGACGACTTCCCGGAGCAGCTCGCCGAGCTGACCCGCTTCCTGGACGACGAGTTCCCCGACGGGCATCCGTACGCCCGGATTCACGCCGTGCCCGGACCGGTGCAGGGCCCGAAGGGCCGGCCGCCGGTCTGGCTGCTCGGCTCCTCCGGTTTCAGCGCGCGGCTCGCCGGCCTGCTCGGCCTGCCCTTCGCCTTCGCCCACCACTTCTCCGCGCGCAACACGATCCCGGCGCTCGAGCTCTACCGGGACTCCTTCCGGCCCTCGGCGGTGCTCGACGCGCCGTACGCGCTGATCGGAGTCGCCGCGCTCGCCGCCGACGAGGCGAAGGAGGCGTACCGTCAGGTCCTGACCGGGGCCCTGTCGATGCTGCGGCTGCGCACCGGCCGGCCGGGCCTCGTGCCGACGCCCGAGGAGGCGGAGGCGTACGGTTTCAGCCCCGCCGAGCGGGACTTCGTCGACGGCTGGCTGGCGAACATCGTGCACGGCACGGCGGACGAAGTGCGCGACGGCCTGGACGCGTTGCGGAAGCGCACCGGCGCCGACGAGCTGATGATCACGTCGAACGTGCACGGCGGGGAGGCCCGGCTGCGCAGTTACGAGCTGATCGCCGACGCCTACGGCCTGCCGGAGCTGTGAGAAAAAGACGGGGCTGGTTCACCGGTGAACCGGCCGGCCCCGGAGTCCTAAGGGAGCCTTAAACCGCTCGTCACCTGTGGTGGCGGGCGGTTCCGTTTTGTGCTGCGCGCCTCTGACAAGGGCTTTCTCCCGCCAATTGGTCTAGTCCTCAATCTGGTTCAGACCATTGACGCACTGTTCACGCGGCGGATATCACTGCTCCAACTTCCGTACCGCCACCCCTCCCGGAGGCCGCACGTGCACCCCCGCCATCCCCGCAGTCCCCGCAGACCGCTGATCGCCGCACTCGTCAGCTCGGCCCTCGCCGCGGGCGCGCTCGCCGCCACCGCCGGCCTCGGCTCCGCGCAGGCCGCCGGCGCCGCGACCACGGCCGCGTCCACCGGCGGCGTCAAGATCGCGTACTACGACCAGTGGAGCGTGTACGGGAACGCCTTCTACCCGAAGCACCTCGACCAGCGGGGCATCGCGGCCAAACTGGACGTCATCAACTACTCGTTCGGGAACATCCACCCGACCGACCTCACCTGTTTCGAGGCCAACAAGGCCGCGGGCGACGACGCCAACCCCAACGCCGGTGACGGCGCGGGCGACTCGTACGCCGACTACCAGAAGTCCTTCTCGGCCGCGGACAGCGTCGACGGCGTCGCCGACAAGTGGGACCAGCCGATCGTGGGCGTCTTCAACCAGTTCAAGGAACTGAAGGCGAAGCACCCCCACCTGAAGATCAACATATCGCTCGGCGGCTGGACCTACTCCAAGTACTTCTCGGACGCGGCGAAGACCGACGCCAGCCGCAAGAAGCTCGTCGCCTCCTGTATCAAGCAGTACATCCAGGGCGACCTGCCGGTCGAGGGCGGCTACGGCGGCCCCGGCACCGCCGCCGGCATCTTCGACGGCATCGACATCGACTGGGAGTACCCCGGCTCGCCCGACGGCCACCTCGGCAACCACTACGCCCCCGAGGACAAGCAGAACTTCACCCTCCTGCTCGCCGAGTTCCGCAAGCAGCTCGACGAGTACGGCGCCGCCCACGGCGGCAAGAAGTACCTGCTGACCGCCGCCCTGCCGGCCGGCCAGGACAAGATCAAGAACATCGAGACGGACAAGATCGGCGCGTACCTCGACTACGCGAACATCATGACGTACGACATGCACGGCGCCTGGGACGGCGACGGGCCGACGTACCACCAGTCCCCGCTCTACTCCGGCAGCAACGACCCGACCGACGTCATCAAGCCGGGCACCGAGAAGTACTCGATCGACAACGCCATCGACTCCTGGATCGACGGCAAGCCCGCCTACGGCATCACCGGCGGCTTCCCGGCGAACAAGCTGACGCTCGGCTACGAGTTCTACTACCGCGGCTGGAAGGGCGTGCCGGCCGGCACCACCAACGGCCTCGCCCAGCCCGCCACCGGCGCCTCCGCCGTCCGCCCGGTCAGCCAGCAGGCCGGCATCGCGCACTACAAGGAGCTCGGCGGCATCGTCGACAACGCGGCGACCACCTTCTGGGACGACCAGGCCAAGTCCGCCTACTTCTACAAGGACGGCGAGTTCTTCACCGGTCTCGACCAGCGGACCATCCAGGCCCGCGCCGACTACGCCCACCAGCGCGGTCTCGCCGGCGCGATGATGTACTCGCTGCTCGGCCTGGACGCCAACGCCACGCTCTTCAACCAGATCGTGACCGCGGTCGGCTCGTCCCCGACGAACCCGACGCCGACGGCGACCACGGCGACCCCGACCCCGACGGCGACCACCACGAGCCCCACCCCGACCCCGACGCAGACCACCACCCCGCCGGCCGGCTGCACCGCCCCGGCGTACGTGGCCGGCACCGTCTACACCGGCGGCTCGGTCGTCTCGCACAAGGGCCGCAAGTGGCTCGCCCAGTGGTGGACCCAGAACGAGGAGCCGGGCACGACCGGCGAGTGGGGCGTCTGGAAGGACCAGGGCGCCTGCTGATCCCCGACTCCCGTCCCACCGCATGAACCGCTGCCCCCGCCCGGAATGTCCCTCCGGCCGGGGGCAGTTCCATGCCCGCTTCCCCGGCTCCTACACGGGGAGGGGCGCCACGCCGATCAGCCCGGCGATGCGTTCCGGTGCCACCGGCCGCGAGTAGAGCCAGCCCTGGCCGGTGTCGCAGCCGATCCGGCGCAGCCGCGCGGCCTGCCCCGCGGTCTCCACGCACTCCGCGGTGACCGTCAGCCCGAGCCGGTGCGCGAGCTGCACCAGCGCCTCCACGATCAGCTCGTCGGCCGGGTTGGCGTGCTCCTCGTCCTGGAAGCCGCGCACGAACGATCCGTCCAGCTTCAGGACGGAGACCGGCAGCCGGCTCAGATAGGCGAGGTTCGAGTAGCCGGTGCCGAAGTCGTCGATCGCGATCCGTACGCCCATGTCGCTCAGCGCCTGGAGCGCCTGGAGCGGCCGGCCCGCCGAGCCCATCACCGCCGACTCGGTGAGCTCCAGCTGGAGCAGGTGCGGCGCGAGCCCGGTCTCGGCGAGGATGCCGGCGACGTCGGCGACCAGGTCGGAGTCCCAGACCTGACGCACCGCCACGTTGACGCTGACGAAGATCGGCCGGTCGCCCGGGTGGTCCTTCTGCCACTGCCGGGCCTGGCGGCAGGCGGTGTTCAGCACCCAGCGCCCGAGCTCGACGATGGAGCCGTCCTCCTCGGCGATGCCGACGAACCGATTCGGCGTCAGCGTGCCGAACTGCGGGTGGTTCCAGCGCACCAGCGCCTCCACCCCGCGCACCGCCCCGTCGGCGAGGTCCACGAGCGGCTGGTACTCCAGCGCGAACTCACCGCGCTCCACGGCGGGCCGCAGCGTGGAGGACAGCGCCTGCCGGGTCATGCGGTGGGCGTTGCGCTCCGGGTCGAAGAGCGTCCAGCGGGCCTTGCCGTCGGCCTTGGCCCAGTACAGCGTGGTGTCGGCGGCCTGCATCAGCTGCGTCGCCGTCGAACCGTGGGCCCGCCGCTCGACCACGCCGATGGACGCGGAGACCGAGAGCCGCTGCCCGGACAGGTCGAAGGGCTCCTGGAGCGAGGTGAGCACGGACTGCGCCAGGTCGGCCAGTTGCTCGGTGCCGACGGAGTCCTCCACCAGGATCGCGAACTCGTCCCCGCCGAGCCGGGCCACGAGGTGGCCGCCGCCGCGCGTGAAGCCGTGCCCGTCGGCGCATTCGGTGAGCCGGCCGGCGACGGCGGCGAGCAGCCGGTCGCCGACCCGGTGGCCGAGGGTGTCGTTGACCGCCTTGAAGCCGTCCAGGTCCAGATAGCAGAGACCGATCCGCCCTGTTCTGCCATGCCCGTACGACTCATAGGGCCCGTACGGCGGATAGGCGTCGTACTCGGGGTCGCGGAGGTCCTCGTCGGAGGGGCCCTCGGCGGCGGCGCTCTCCAGCGCGGCGGTCAGGCGCTCGAAGAAGAGGGTGCGGTTGGGCAGCCGGGTGACCGGGTCGTGCATCTGGAGGTGGCGCAGCCGCGCCTGGAGCTCGCGCCGGTCGCTGATGTCGGCGACCGAGAGCAGCACGCGCGGGCTGTCGGGGACGGGCGAGACGGTCACCTCGGCCCACAGGGACTGCCCGTCGGGGTGCTTGAGGCGGCGGGTGCAGCGGAACCGGGAGCGCCGGCCGCGCAGCACCTCGCGGTAGGCGTGCCAGGTGCGGCCGTCGGCGGCGAGGTCGACGAGGTCGGCGGCGGCCTGCCGGCGGAGGGCGGCCGGCTCGGTGCCGAGCAGCGCGGCGAGCGCTTCGTTGGCGGCGACGACGACGCCGTCCCGGTCGACCAGGGCCATCGCGAGGCGGGCGGCGCGGAAGGCGGCGCGGTAGTCGCGGAGTTCCGCGGCGGCGTCGAGGCCGGGTCCGGGGCCGCGTCCGGGCCCGGAGTCGCGTCCGGCCCCGAGTTCGGGTCCGGGGCCGGGATCGAGTGGGGGTGAGTGACGCTCTGTGAGCATCGGCTCCGCCGACGGATGCACCGGTTCTTCGGGGGTTCCGCTCACCGCTCGCTCCCGTAGTGCGTTCGGGCCGTACAGATGTGGTCGGAATGGTCGGCCAAGGAAAGTGTGCCGATCATAGAGGCTGGCCCGGGCGCCATTCCAGCTCCGGGGCCCGCCCGCGGCCTCCGGCGGGCTGTGAGGCTGCCCACCCATGCCCCCGGCCGATCGTTTCTGCGCGGGTCTGACACGGGTCGACGGCACGCTGACCGATTGTGACTTTCCGTGAGCTGCGGCGCGTCGTTGTCGCGTCGCCCCGGCGAGTCCCGCTCACCCGACCGGGGCAGCGGAAAGGTGCGAAACATCCCAAACCCACACAAGGTGGGTGGGGTGTCACGCTTTCCGGAGCCGGAGGTCCACGTGAGGGGTCAGCAGCCACCCGGGGGAGTGCGGCGCTCGCGTCTGCGGGCCGGCGCGGCCGCCTTCACCTCCCTCGCGGCACTCGCCGCGACCGGCCTGGTCGCCGGCCCCGCCGTCGCCGCGCACTCCGCGGGCCCGTGCGCCCTGCCCCGTACCGCCGCCCATCACTCGCTCGGCCTCGACACCTGGAACCGGGCCTATCCGCGGCCCGCCCGCTCGCTCGACGCGGTCATGATCTTCCTGTCCTTCCCGGACTCCGAGCCGCTCACCAGCCCGGCCGAGCTGGCCGCCGACCACTTCCCGGGCACGGCGGAGTTCTTCGACCGCGCCTCCTACGGCCGGTTCAGCCTGCGCCCGAACCCGCAGACCGTCTGGACGAGGATGCCGCGGGACTCCTCCTCGTACGCGATACGGCGTGACTGGAGCGCCGAGCACCGCGCGGCCTATCTGCGCGACGCGGTCCGGGCGGCCGACGCCTCCGTCGACTTCTCCCGCTACGACATCGTCTACCTGGTCGCCGACCCGGACGCGCCGGGCGTGGACTCCGACGCCACCAAGGTGGTCAACCTGGAGCACCCGCTGGAGGCCGACGGCACGGAGATCAAGCGGATCGTGACGGTCTTCGAGCGGCACCCGCCGGACCGCAACGTGCTCGCCCACGAGACCGGGCACGTCTTCGACCTGCCCGACCTCTACCACCGGCCCACGGACGGCAAGGGCGACTGGGACACCCATGTGGGCGACTGGGACGTCATGGGCAGCCAGTTCGGCCTCGCGCCGGAACTCTTCGCCTGGCACAAGTGGAAGCTGGGCTGGCTCGACCGCGGCCAGGTGGCCTGCGTCCGCGGCCCCGGCACCCACGTGATCGGCCTGGAGCCGGTCGCCGCCGCGCCCGTGGCCGGCGGCACCCTCGGCACCCGGCTCGCGGTGGTCCGTACGGGCGAGGACAGCGTGCTGGCCGTCGAGGCCCGCTCGGCGACCGGCAACGACGCGGACACCTGCACCGAGGGCGTCCTCGTCTACCGGGTCCGCAACCGGGCGGCGTCCGGCGAAGGCCCCGTGGAGGTCGTGGACACCCATCCGCGCACCGAGGCCTGCTGGGAGCGCTCGGTCTACCCGCCGCTCGCGGACGCGCCGCTGCGGGAGGGCGAGTCCTTCACCGTGCCGGGCACGGGCGTACGGGTGGAGGTGGCCGAGCGGACCGGCGCCGGCGTGTGGACGGTACGGATCAGCGGCCCGCAGCCCGTGGGAGCGGCGGAAAGGTCCTGATCGAGGCGCCGCTCCCCGGCACACGAAGAAGCCCCCCGCTTCCGCGAGGGGCTTCTTCCGTCTGTGCGCCGCCAGGGACTCGAACCCCGGACCCGCTGATTAAGAGTCAGCTGCTCTAACCAACTGAGCTAGCGGCGCCTGCTGACGTCGTAGACATTAGCATCAGGATCCGCCGAAGCAAAAATCGATACCCGCACGTCGGCCCGCGAAACCATCCGGACGGCCCGCACGCAGGCCCACAGCAGCACCTCGGGGCCGGGAAGCCAGGGCTTGCGGGTGTCCGGGGCGACCACCCAGCGCGGGCCCTGGGCGTCCGGTCCTGCCGGGACGAGCGGCGGGACGGTCACCGCGTCGCCCACGCCGTGGCACAGCGGCCGGGGCACGGCGTCGCCCCACTCCTCCCAGTCGAGCAGGGACGGTAAGCGCTGGGCGGTGCCGGGCGCGGCGAAGAGCAGCATGCGGCCCCGGTGCAGGGCGATCGGGCCGGAGCCCGGACCCTCCGCCCACAGCCGGTCGAGCATCCGGCGCCCGAAGATCGGCTCCACGTTCACCACGTCGAAGGCCGTGCCGCAGGGCAGCGCCGCCGGCGCGGCGGGCCGCTCCTGCCAGACCGCGAGCGTGTCGTCGGGGCGGGCGGTGGCCGAGGCGAGCCAGGCGGCGCCGTCCTCGGTCACCCGCGCGGTCTGGTGCCGCTCCTCGTCCGGGTCCCGCAGGAAGCGGAAGATGTCGTACGGGGTCGTCTCGTCGCGCAGCCACGTGGTCATACGAGAAGATCTACCGGGCGTGACCGTTCCGTTTCAGCGGGTTGCCGGAAACCCGGACAGGATGGGGTCGGGGGGAGTATCTTGCGCCCCGGCATATGCCAGACGGCCAGTCCGGCGGTCTGCCCGCCGAACGGCCCGCCGGATCACTCTTCCTTGTCGCGCCCGGACGAGCGGATCAGGTCCTGACCGAACTCGATCATCTTCCGGGCGTAGTCCTCGGTCCACTCGGCCCGCTCCGCCACGGCGGCCGCCGTCAGCCGGTCGAACCGGCGCGGGTCCGCGAGCTGGGCCGCCGCGATCGCCTGGAACTCGATCGCCCGGTCGGTCGCCGCCCGGAACGCCACGGTCAGCTCCGTCGCCCGGGCCAGCAGCTCCCGGGGATCCTCTATCGACTCCAGGTCGAAGAAGTGCTCCGGGTCGGCGGTCGCCTCGGCAGGCTCGAAGATCAGCGGCGCCGGCCTGACCCGCCGCTGTGCGCTCCGCTCCGCGGATTCCGCCATGGTCCTTCTCCTCCTCGCACACACGCGGCCCGGACACCCGGGCCACTTCCATTCTCCCGCGCCTGGCAAGACCGCCGGAGGCCCCGTCTCACGGCGTCCAGGTCACCGATGGCCGGGCGGGGTGGGATGGGCTCACGGCGTCCAGGTCACCCGGTGCTCCGCCAGGTGCGACAGGACCGCGTGGTTCGCCTCCCAGCCGTCGGGGCTGCGTTCGTCTGCCGCCTCCGGCGGCGTGCCGGACTCCGTCCGGCGAGAGGGCGGCACCGGGTGGGCGGGAGAGCGTGCCGGGGGCGCCTGTGGCCGCGCGGGGTGGGATGGGCTCACGGCGTCCAGGGCACCCGGTGCTCCGCCAGGTGCGACAGGACCGCGTGGTTCGCCTCCCAGCCGTCGGGGAACTTCACCGTGACGCCCAGCTGGACCGGCTCCGTCGAGGGGTGTTCGTCGAGCAGCTCCGTGACGCCCGCGCGGCAGACGACGACGCAGGCGTGGCGGTGGCGGGAGGCGAGGACGCACAGGCGGCCCGTCTCCAGGTGGAAGGCGGTGGCGTCGGGGCGGCCGGACAGCGGGTGGAGGACGACGGTGACGTCGTACTCGCGGCCCTGGAGGCGGTTGGCGGTGTCCACCGTCACGCCGGTGACGCCCAGCTCCGTCAGCGCCGCCCGCACGGCCGCCGCCTGGTCGCGGTGGGCCGTGCCGACGGCGATCCGGTCCGCGGTGAGCGGCACGGGGGCGGCGGAGCGTTCCGAGGTGGCCGCGCCGCCCCGGTCCAGGAGCCGGCGCACCACCAGGGCGACGGCGTGGACCGCCTCCGGGTCCGTGCGCGGGGTGTGCCGGGCCGGCAGTTCGAGGAGGCCCCAGCCGGACTCGGCCGCCTCGTCCAGGACCCGGTCAGGGGCCGAGCCGTCCGAGGCCACGCCGAAGGAGAGTCGGCGGTCGCCGGGGCCGGTGCCGGAACGGAACGGCGTGTACGGGTAGAAGGCGTCGGAGACGAGCGGCGCGGCCGAGGCCGGGAGCCGCCAGGACACCGGGAGGCGGTGCTGGGGCAGGTCGGGGTTGTGGGCCAGCAGCGTCGAGACGGCGGACGCCGAAGGGTCGTACGACAGGCCCGCCCACTGCTCCGCGCCCACCACCGAGAACGGGTCCAGCTGGCCCGGGTCGCCCACGAACAGCGCCCGCTCGAACAGGCCCGCCACCGCGAGCAGCGCGTCCGAGCGCATCTGGTACGCCTCGTCCACGATCGCGTGCGCCCACGGCTCCACGTTCTTCACGTGCGCCCACTTCGCGGCCGTCGACACGACCACGGGCAGGCCCGCGAGCTCCGCCGCCTTCGCCGACTTCCGTACCTGCTCCAGGTCTTCCAGCGCCTTGTCGTACGGATCGGAGTCGTTCGAGTGCAGCCGGCCGACCGGGAGGTCAGGCTGCTTCTCCGCGATGCGCAGCACCAGGTCGTCCACCTGGGCGTTGGTCTGCGCGACGATCATCAGCGGACGGCCGGCCTCGGCCAGTTCGAGCGCCGCCCGCACCACGAGCGTCGACTTGCCGGCACCGGGCGGGGAGTCCACGACGACGCCCCTGGCGGTCCCGTGCAGGGTGCTCGCCAGGATGTCGGCGGTCGCCCGCGCGGCTTCCGCGGACGGGTCGAAGTCCGCACGGTCGAAGGTCACAGGATGTCCTCGGAGGTGATGGCGTCGGGAAGTTCGGCGGCGTCGGAGCGCGGGGGCCCGCCATGGGTCCACGGCGTCTCCTCCGGGTCCGGCAGCTTCGCGCCCGGCCGCTGGTCGTGCTCGAACAGCGTCCAGGCGATCCGCTCGCCCTTCTCCGGCACGGAGCCCTCCGCCGGGTCCTTCGAGCGGCCCATCCGGTCCAGGACGCGCAGGACCAGGGCCCCGTCGGGCTCCTGCCCGACGCACTCCGCCGCCTGCGGCTTCCCCTCCAGCGAGCGGTACACCTTCACGCCCTCGCCCAGATGCGGGCGGTCGTCCGTGCGGACCGTGAGCAGCGGGCGCGGACGGTTCTTCTCGGTGCGGGTCATCGTGACCTCGACGACCTCCGCGACGAACGCCTCGCCCGCGAGCCGCCGTCCCGCCATGACCAGCGGGTCGTCCAGCGCCTCCTGCGCCTCCAGCTGGCCCTGTGCCTGCTCGCGCGCGGCCAGCTTGTGGGCGGCGGTCACCGCGTCGTCCCGGCGCGGCTGCGGCGGCTCGCCCGCCGCGATGCGGTCCCGCTGACCGGTGAACGACCAGCGGTCGCGGGTCCACCGGTCGGCGACCCGCGCGCCCTCCGGGAGCTCCCGCAGCAGGTCGAGCGCCCGCCACACCGCGTCCCAGGTGGGCTTCAGCTGGGAGCCGACGAGCCGGCGGATCTCCCGCTCGGCCCGGGTCAGCGCGGCCAGGCCGTCCTCGGCCGCCCCGCCGTCCTCGGCGGCGCCGAGTGCCTGGCGGGCCCGGTCGTAGGCCTCGATCGCGGGTGCGAGCAGCCGGTTGTCGAAGGCCGGGTCGGTCGCCGGGCCGGCCGGCGGGCACAGCAACTGGCCCTGCGCGTCCCGGCCGAGCTCCGCGCGCAGCGCCGCCTCGGCACCGGTCTCCCCGTCCCGGTCGGGATCGGCGCCGATCCAGGCGAGCAGCGCGCCCAGGTGCTGGTCCTCCAGCGACGACTGGCCGGTCGCCCAGTGCCGGTTCAGCAGGTCCGTCGCCGAGAGGAGCAGCGAGGAGCCCGGCACCCGGGCCCGCTCGCCGAAGTGGGTCAGCCAGCGCCCGAGGAGCGGCACCCGCGGCGGCGCGGGGAACGGCGTCTCCGGGTCCTGCTCGGCCGTCCGCCGGAACCGCATGGACCGCCCGAGCAGCCGCACGTACTCGATGCCGGCCCGGCTCGGCACCACCAACTGCGGCGCGTCCGCGCAGAGTTCGACCTCGACCTTGACCTTCTTCCCGGTCTCCGGGTCGCTCTCGGAGCGCTCGACGGCCTCGACCTCCCCGGCGAAGGAGTCGACGTACGGCAGGATCTCGTCGGCCAGTTCGGCGAGGAACGTGAAGCGCAGGTCCCGGTCGCGCGGCTGCGGCACGACCAGCAGCCGCGGCTCCTCCGGGTCCGTGCCGACCAGCGCGCCGAGCGGCGCGCCCGCCTCGCCGGACGTCGTCAACGGCACGAAGACCAGCGGCCGTCCGGACAGGTGCCGGTGCCGCACGGTGGCCAGCGGCTGCGCCCGGCCCGCCTCGACGGCCTCCATCCGGGCCAGCGTGGAGATCAGCGACATCAGGCCACCTCCGCCCCGGCCACGCCACCGGCGGCCTCCACGGCACCCGCGGCAGCCGCCAGCGCCTCGCCGCGCAGCGCCCGCGCCCGGCGCAGCGCCGCCACCGCCGGGTCCTCCGGGTCGCCCTCCTCACCGCGCGCCGCCGCCAGGACCGCGCCGATCGTCGTCAGACCGCCCAGCTCACCCCGCACGGACCGGCCGAGCGCCGCCACCGCGTCCGCGGCCCGGGCCCGCTCCCGGCAGTGGAACGCCAGCTCGCAGGCGGACAGGCACTCCGGCGCGTACGCGTGCGGGACGCACTCCACCGCCGCGGCCAGCTCCTCGGCCGAGCACTCCGCCACGTCGAACGTGACGCCCTCCGGCAGCGCGTCCGCGATCTCCTCGATCCGGGTCAGCCGGGCCAGCTGGCGCCGGGTGACCGCGAGCTGCTTGCGGACGTCGACCGCCGAGGCCGTCGGCAGGTTGGAGAAGTCCTTCGGACAGACGAGCAGCACCCGGTGCGCCACCTCGGCGCCCTCGGTCACGGACGCGATCCGCTCCAGCGCCAGCACGTACACCGCGGCCTGGCGGGCCGCCGCGCCCACCTTCGACGCGTCGGCCGAGCCGTCGATCATCGGGAAGGACTTGATTTCCACGACCGTCCACCGCCCGTCGGGATGGACCACGACCGCGTCCGGCTCCAGATAGACCGGCGAGCCCGCGACCTCGAGCGCCAGCATCGGGTGGTCGAGCAGCGCCCAGCGGCCGGCCGCCGTCGCCTCCCGCAGCGCGAGCGCCGTCCGGGCCGCCCGGCCCTCCGGCCCGGCCGCGGCGAGCTCCGGCAGGTCCACCGTCCCCGGCTCCGTGATGCCGAGCAGACCGAGCAGCTCCCGTCCGCCGTCCGCCTTCACCTTCGCCTCGAACGCGTTGCCCCGGGCGATCGCGAACTGCGACTGGCCGAAGCCCGAGGGCGCGCCCAGCTTCGCGGCGAGCGCGGTCTTGTCCACGCCCGCGCCGTCGAGGATCGCGCGCCGCCTGCAACCGGGGTTCGCGGCCAGGGCGGCCAGCGCCCGCGCGTCGAGCGGACGCGGCACGGCGGCCGGTCCGCGCAGCTCAGCGAGCCGATGACGGAATGTCGTCTGCGGCGGCCGGTGCGGACCGCTGCCCAGGGATGCGCTCACCCGCGGAAGTCTCCCATCCGCCACTGACAGACGGGGCGCTTTGCCGGGATCCGCCCGGCATCACCCGGTCCGCCGACCGGCCCGCCACCCGATCGGCCAGGCGCGTCGCGGACGGCGCGAGCAGCAGCCCCGCGCCTATCACGGCCGCCCCGGCGACCGCGTCGAGGAGGTAGTGGTTGGCCGTGCCCATGACGACGAGCACCGTCAGCAGCGGATAGCCGGCGCCGAGCGCCCTGGACAGCGGCGTCCGCCCGTACCGCCACAGCATCACGCCGCACCACAGCGCCCAGCCCACGTGCAGGCTCGGCATCGCCGCGTACTGGTTGGTGAGCGCGCCGAGCCCCCGCGGTGCGCTCGCCTCCCCGCCCCACCAGCCGTATGAGCTGAAGCGGGCCATCGTGTCCGCGAAGCCGTGGCCCGGGTCGAGCAGCCGGGGCGGACAGGTCGGCAGCAGGGTGAAGCCCACCAGGCCGAGCAGCGTGGAGACCATGAGCCAGGTCCGCGCGGCCCGGTAGTGCGCCGGCCGACGGCGGAACAGCCAGACCAGGACCGCGGGCGTGACCAGGTAGTGGAGGGAGGCGTAGGCGAAGTCGGCGGGCACGCCGAGCGCGGGCACCGCCGTGAAGAGCCGGTTCAGCGGGCGCTCGACGGCGATGCCCAGGAAGTCCTCCGCCCGCAGGATCGTCAGGCCGTGGCCGACCGCCGTGCCCACGTCCCCGCGGGCGAGGAGCCGCCCGCAGGAGTAGGCCGCGTACACCGCGCCGATCAACACGAGCTCCGCCCACCAGCGTGGCCTGCGCATACCCGGTCCCCCCGTTCTCCCCGACCGAGTGAGGACGCCGGCGCACGCCCCGGGGTTGCCCGGAGGTCACCCGGATTTCCCGTGGGCGATGATGGGAGGGCACCCTTCCCGTGAACCCCTGGAGAGCCTTCATGGCACCGCGCATCCTGCTCGCCCGGCACGGCCAGACCGAATGGTCGCTGCTCGGCCGCCACACCGGCAGGACCGACATCCCGCTGCTCGACGAGGGCCGCCGCGGCGCGAAGCTGCTCGGCACCCGTCTCGGCCGCGGACCGTGGGCCGGGCTCGACGGCGTCGAGGTGCGCACCAGCCCGCTGGTGCGGGCCCGGGAGACCTGCGAGCTGGCCGGCTTCGGCGAGCGGGCGGAGAACTGGGACGCCCTGATGGAGTGGGACTACGGGGCGTACGAGGGACTGACGCCGGCCGAGATCCAGGCGGTCCGGCCGGGCTGGCTCATCTGGCGCGACGGTGTTCCCGAGGGGGAGACCCTGGCCGAGGTCTCGGCCCGTGCCGACCAGGTGGTCGAGTGGGCCCGCTCGGCCGACCGGGACGTCCTGGTCTTCGCCCACGGCCACATCCTGAGGTCGATCGGCGCGCGCTGGCTGGGCGAGGACGTCTCCTTCGCCGCCCGCATACGGCTCGACCCGACGAGCCTGTCGGTGCTCGGCTGGGCGTACGGCGCCCCCGCGATCGAGCGCTGGAACGACACGGGGCATCTGGAGGCGTAGCCGCGCCGGCCCCTTGCTGCCCGGGCCCGTCCGTGCGGCGTCCGCCGGGTCAGTGCGCGGCGATGACCCGGCGCGTCTCGGCGAGCAGCGCGCGGATGCGGGCGGACTCGACGCCCTCCAGGGAGCCCTCCACGCGCCGGACCTCCGCCGCCGCCTCGTCGGGGCGGCCGGCGCGGGCGAGGTTCCCGGCGAGCTGGGCGCGGTAGAGCGCGAGGTTGCGGGCGAAGTGCGGGTCCTGCAGGAGCGTGGCGCGCTGGGCGTGGCGGGCCGCGCGGGACCAGTCGCCGAGCATGGACCAGCACAGGGCCTCCTGTGCCTCCAGCTCCGGCTCGCCGAAGAAGGACATCCATTCCGGGTCGCGCTCGCCCGGGCCGCGCCCGAAGTGGGCGTGGGCCCGGCTCAGGGCCTCCGAGCAGGCGGAACGGTCGCCGAGCCCGGCCCAGGCCCCGGCCTCCCGCAGGTTCAGCAGCGCGAGCAGCCGGTCGGAGCCGAGCGGTGCCGCGGCCCGCAGGCCGGCCTGCGCCGCCCGTACCGCCTCCCGGTGCCGGCCCGAGTCCCGGGCCAGGAACGAGGTGTTGCAGAAGGCGTGCGCCTCCAGGGCGTGGTCGCCGGCCACGCGGGCGGTGGCGAGGGCCTCGGCGTAGTGGGAGCGGGCGTCGTCGAGGCGGCCGGAGTCGTGGGCCAGCCAGCCGACGGAGATGGCCAGTTCACCGGCGCCGTTGTGCAGCCGGTCGGCCGTGGCGCGGCGGGTGGTGACGCCCGCGTCGAGCAGCGCGTAGGCGGTGCGCAGCGGCTGGGTGGCCCGCCGGTACAGGCCCTCGGCGCCGTGCCGGTCGTCGAGCAGCCGGATCTGGCGGACCGCGTCCTCGACCGCGCGGACCTCGGCTTCGCCGACGCGGTGGACGGCGCGGGGGGCCGGGATCGTCGTGGCGGCGGGGCCGCCGAGTCCCAGCGAGGCGGTCGCCAGGGTGGCGGTGCCGCCGGTCATGAATGCGCGACGCAGCACGTCGCTCTCCTCATCGTTCCGGGTGGTGATGGCGAGGGACGGCGGTGTCCCGGCCGCCGTGGCGGCCGGCCGCCGGCCGCGAACGGCCTCCCGCGCCGAGAACCCCAGGTCCGCAAGGCTCAGTCCGGGGAACATGTGCAGGAAGACCCGTTCGTACGCGTAGTTCGGGCAGCGGATCTCGCCCGCCTCGACGCGACCGATGTAGCGGGCGTCGCATGCGACCTGCTCCCCGATCTCCCGGGCCGCCCGGCGGACGCTCGCGGCGAACTCCGCCGGCGAACGCTGTCCGCGGAGCCGGCGGAAGGCGAGATTGGGAACTGCCCGTGACAACGCCATGGCCGAGCCCTCTCCTGGTGCTGCCGGTGTTCCGGCGGCAAGAACGTACCTGCTGTGACCGGCCGCGTACGCAGGGTTTGGCAACAAATCGGATATCTCGCACGCGATCTGCCATGAACTGCCATCCTTTGCGGCGGCGTGCCGCCGTAGCCGTTGACGCCCACCGGCGTTGAACCATGCGGAGAGACGGAACGTGTCTCCTCTTCGGAGCGAGGAGGGTCCCATGGTGGAAATGGTGGAAACCGGAGCCATCGGGCCGGTCGCGTCGCAGGCGTCGACCGAGCGGCACACACCCACCCTGGACGCGAGCGCGTCCCCCGCGTCCGCCGCGTCGGTCACGCCGCCCGTCGCGCCCTGCGACCTGGTGACGGTGCCGGCCCGGCAGGGCCTGGAGGCCGTCGACATCCTGCGCCGCGGCGGCGCCCCGGCCGTCGGTCCCGTCCTGCACGACGGCGCCTGCGACACGCTCGGCTTCCTGGTGCCGCCCGGCACGGCCGCGGCCTGGGACATGCCGGGCAGCGCGTGCACCAGGACCGACGGCCGCGGGCTGCGGCTGCCGGAGCCGCCCGAGCTTCCCGGCCCCGACGGCGCCACCCCGCGCCCGGCGGACTGGCTGCTGCCGCCCGGCGACAGCGGCGAGGTCACCGACCCGGCGATGCTGCGCGAGGCCCTGGGCCAGGCGGCCCGGCTGATCGAGGCGGCCGACGGCTGCCGCTGAGCCCGGTTTCCCACCGGCACGGATAATGGGGCCGTGGCCAGGAACAGACAGCGGGAGCGGGCGGCGGGGGCCGTCGCGGTCGTCGAGACCGTGGACGGCGGACTCGCCGAACTCATACCCGACCGCGAGCGGGCGCGCGGCTGGACGCTGCTCATCGACGGCGCCCCGCAGTCGCACGTCGACCTCGACGATCCCGCGTACCTCTCCTTCGAGTACCAGCGGCGCCTCGGCCACATCGCCGATCTCGTCGCGCCGGCCAACCGGCCGGTCCAGGCCGTGCACCTCGGCGGCGGTGCCTTCACCCTCGCCCGCTACGTCGCCGCCACCCGCCCCCGCTCCACCCAGCAGATCGTGGAGCTCGACGAACCGCTGGTGCGGCTGGTGCGCCGTGAACTGCCGCTCGACTCCGGTGCCCGGATACGCGTCCGGTCCACCGACGCCCGCGCCGGACTCGGCAAGGTCGCGGACGGCTGGGCGGACCTGATCATCGCCGACGTGTTCAGCGGGGCCCGTACGCCCGCGCACCTGACCAGTACGGAGTTCCTGGCCGAGGTGCGGCGGGTGCTGCGGCCCGGCGGCTTCTACGCGGCCAACCTCGCCGACGGCCCGCCGCTCGCCCATCTGCGCGGCCAGATCGCCACCGCCGCCACCGTCTTCCCCGAGCTGGCGCTCGCCGCCGACCCGACCGTGCTGCGCGGGCGCCGCTTCGGCAACGCCGTGCTGCTCGCCTCGGACCGGGAGCTGCCGGTGGCCGAGCTGACCCGGCGGGTGGCGACCGACCCGCACCCGGGGCGGGTCGAGCACGGACGGGCGCTCGCCGACTTCACGGGCGGCGCGGCGCCGGTCACCGACGCGAGCGCCAAGCCCTCGCCCGTACCGCCCGCGGCCGTCTTCCGCTGACGCCCGCCGGCCGTACGGTCAGCGCTCCTCGATCTCCACGCGCGGCGCGGTGTCGTGCCAGACGCAGAAGACGGAGATCTCCCGGCCGTCCTTGGTGAAGGTGACGCGGATCCAGGTGGGCTGCTTCCACACCTGCATCTGCCAGCCGGAGCCGGGGGTCGCGGAGACCAGTTCGGCCGAGGACGGGCCGAGGTCGAAGACGACGCGGCCGCCGTCCGTCCCGTAGCTCTTCACGCTGCCGGAGCCGCTGCCCGAGCCGCCGCCCGCGCTGCCGGAGCCGTCGCCGGAGCTGCTCGGCGTGGTCGCAGGCGTGGGACGGTCGGCCGGGGCCGTGGCCGCCGTCCTGGAGGGGCGGGCCGTGCTCGGCGTGGCCGTCGGGGTCGCGGTCGGGGAGCCGGGGCGCGGGGTCGACGAGGCGAGCGGGTCCGTACCGGCGGTGGCCTCGCCGATCGCCCCCGTGCCGGACGGGATCGGCAGGGCGCGCGGCGGGTCGTAGACCGTGCCGGCCAGCACCGTGTGCACCCCCCACCAGGAGAGGGTGACCGCCGCCCCGGTGGCGAGCGACCACGCCAGGGCGTGAACCAGTCCTCTTCGCACCGGCTCATAGTGCCATCCCCCGGATGGCGTACGGTGCGGGCCATGGCAAGTGTGCTCGTGGTCGAGGACGACCAGTTCGTCCGCTCCGCCCTCATCCGGCATCTCACCGAGGCCTCCCACACCGTGCGCAGCGTCGGGACGGCCCTGGAGGCGTTGCGGGAGGTCGCCCATTTCCGGTTCGACGTGGTCATCCTCGATCTCGGGCTGCCCGACCTGGACGGGGCCGAGGCGCTGAAGATGCTGCGCGGGATCACCGACGTGCCGGTGATCATCGCGACCGCGCGGGACGACGAGGCCGAGATCGTCCGGCTCCTCAACGACGGGGCCGACGACTACCTGACCAAGCCGTTCTCGGTGGAGCACCTGTCCGCGCGGATGGCGGCGGTGCTGCGCCGGGCGCGCTCCTCGGGCGAGGCGCCGCCCTCGCGGGAGATCCGGGTCGGCGGCCTCGCCATCGACCCGCTGCGCCGGCAGGCCGCGCTCGACGGGACCGCCCTGGACCTGACCCGGCGGGAGTTCGACCTGCTGGCCTTCCTCGCCGGCCGGCCCGGCGTCGTCGTCCCGCGCAAGGAGCTGCTCGCCGAGGTGTGGCAGCAGTCGTACGGGGACGACCAGACCATCGACGTACATCTGTCGTGGCTGCGACGGAAACTGGGCGAAACGGCAGCCCGGCCGCGCTATCTGCACACCCTGCGCGGGGTGGGCGTGAAGCTGGAGCCGCCGGGGGAGTCCCAGCCGTGAGATGGGCCCTGGTCAAGGTGTCGCTCGCCGTCACCGTCATGGTCGTGGTCGCCTTCGCCGTACCGCTCGGCCTGGTCGTCAAGGAGATGGCCCGCGACCGGGCGTTCTCCAACGCGGAGCGGCGGGCCGCCGGGCTCGCGCCGGTGCTCGCCATCACCACCGACCGCGAGCAGCTGGAGCGGGCCGTCGCCACCACCGACGACGGAGCCGAGGGACGGCTCGCCATCCACCTGCCGGCCGCGTCCGGCGAACCGGGCGGCGAGGGCGAGGTGATCGGCGCCCGCCGGGCCTCCGGCGAGGACCTGGCGACCACCCGCTCGCTCGGCCGCGCCACGATCGCCGAGGTGTCCGGCGGTTCCGTGCTGCTCCAGCCCACCGCGGTCAGCTCCGCGCGGGTCGCGGTCGTCGAACTCTTCGTTCCCGAGGGCGAGGTCACCAACGGCGTCGCCACCGCCTGGCTGGTGCTCGCCGCCGTCGGCGTCGCCCTGATCGTCGGCTCCGTCGCCGTCGCCGACCGGCTCGGACTGCGCATGGTGCAGCCCGCGCAGCGGCTCGCCCGGGCCGCGCACGAGCTCGGCGAGGGCAGACTGGGCGCCCGGGTCCGCGAGGAGGGGCCGCCGGAGCTCAAGTCGGCCGCCGTCGCCTTCAACTCGATGGCCGACCAGGTCGTCCAGCTGCTCGCCAACGAGCGGGAACTGGCCGCCGACCTCTCGCACCGGCTGCGCACCCCGCTGACGGTGCTGCGGCTCAACGCGGCCTCGCTGGGCTCCGGTCCGGCCGCCGACCAGACCCGGGCGGCGGTGGAGCAGCTGGAGCGCGAGGTCGACACCATCATCCGTACGGCACGGGAGGCGAAGCCGCAGACCCAGGCGACGGCGCCGGTCGCGGGCTGCGACGCCGCCGAGGTGGTGCGCGAGCGGATGGACTTCTGGTCGGCCCTCGCGGAGGACGAGGACCGCAAGGTGCGGGTCGCGGGCGTCGAGCGGCCGGTGCGGATCCCGGTCGCGCGGGCGGAGCTGGTCGCCGCGCTCGACGCGCTGCTCGGCAACGTCTTCCGGCACACCAGGGAGGGCACCGCCTTCTCCGTCGACCTCCACAACGGCGAGGACGCCGTGATCATCCTGGTCTCGGACGCGGGCCCCGGCATCCCCGATCCCGCGGCGGCGCTCGCCCGCGGCGCGGGCAGCGGCCGGGACGGCTCCACCGGGCTCGGTCTGGACATCGTGCGGCGGATGGCGGAGTCGACCGGCGGTGACGTCCGCATCGGGCACTCGGTGCTCGGCGGCACCGAGGTCCGCATCTGGATCGGCCTGGGCGAGCGGGCCGCCCGCGGCCCGTCGGCCCGTCGGGGCCGGCGCCGCGGCCGGTGAACCTTTCGGCGTCCCGATGCCTTCCTTAAGCGGAGCCTAAGAATCCCAACGCCCGCCCGCTCCTTGCCCTTTGTCCGTTTCCCTGTCGCTAGCGTGCTGCCGCACCCACCTCCCCCCACCCCCGGCACACAGAGGCAGGCACGCGATGGGCACCAGTTCACACCGGCGCAAGGCGAGCGGCAGGACGAAGGCCGTCGGCGTGGTCGTGGCCGCGGCGGTGATCGGCGGCGCGGCGTTCGCGCTCTCCGGCACCGCGCAGGCCGCGTCCGTCGGCGCCGCTTACACCAGGACCAGCTCCTGGACCGGCGGATACACCGGCCAGTACGTGATCACCAACGAGACCACCAGCGTCCAGTCGGGGGGCTGGACGCTGGAGTTCGACCTGCCCGAGGGCACCACCATCGGCTCCCTGTGGAACGGCGAGCACACCGTCTCCGGCCGTCACGTCACCGTGCGGCCCGCGAGCTGGAACAAGGTGCTCGCCCCCGGCCAGTCCGTCACCGTCGGCTTCGTGACCACGGCCTCCGGTCAGGCCGGCGACCCGGCCAACTGCCTGATCAACAAGGCCGCCTGCTCCGCGGGCGGCGCCACTCCCACCCCGAGCGGCCGCCCCACGACCCAGCCGACGGCCACGGCGAGCCCCACGGCCACGCCGGCCCCCACCAGGACGGCCACGCCCGCCCCGACGAAGACCACGACACCCACGCCGACCCCGACCGCCACGGCCACCACGGCGCCCCCCGGCACCGCCGCGAAGTACGCCCCGTACGTCGACACCTCGCTCTACCCGGCCTACGACCTCCTCGCCACCGCCGACGCGACCGGGGTGAAGGAGTTCAACCTCGCCTTCATCACCTCCGGCGGCGGCTGCGCCCCGCTGTGGGGCGGCGTCACCGACCTGGCCTCGGACAAGGTGGCCGCGCAGATCGGCGCGCTCCGCGCCAAGGGCGGTGACGTGCGGGTCTCCTTCGGCGGCGCCGCCGGCCACGAACTCGCCCTGAACTGCTCCTCGGCCACCGCCCTCGCCGCCGCGTACGGCAAGGTCATCGACCAGTACAAGCTCACCAAGGTCGACTTCGACATCGAGGGCGCCGCCCTGCCGGACACCGCCGCCAACACGCGCCGCGCCCAGGCCATCGCCCAGCTCCAGAAGGCGCACCCCGGTCTGAACGTGTCCTTCACCCTGCCGGTCATGCCCGAGGGTCTGACCCAGCCGGGCGTGGACCTGCTCGCCGACGCGAAGCGGAACGGCGTCCGCGTCGACGCCGTGAACATCATGGCCATGGACTACGGGCCGGCCTACAGCGGCGACATGGGCCAGTACGCGATCTCCGCCGCGACCGCCACCCAGGCCCAGATCAAGGGGGTCCTCGGTCTGTCCGACGCGGCCGCGTGGAAGGCCGTCGCGGTCACCCCGATGATCGGCGTCAACGACGTCACCTCCGAGGTGTTCAGGGTCGACGACGCCACCCAGCTCGTCGACTTCGCCCGGTCCAAGGGCATCGGCTGGCTGTCGATGTGGTCCTCGACCCGCGACAAGCAGTGCGCGGCCGGCGCGGTGAACTACGCGGACGCCACCTGCTCCTCGATCCTCCAGCAGCCGCTCGCCTTCACCAAGGCCTTCGCCGCCTACAAGTAGCGCCGCCCGGACCCTCCCGGTCCCCCCACACCGCGCGCCCCGGACGGTCCCACCCCACCACCGTCCGGGGCGCGCCCCTCGCTCGCCTCAGCCGGCCCTCGCCGTCCGCCACTCTTCCGCGTAGTCGTCGAAGATGGCCCGCAGGTGGTGGCCGATCTTCAGGTAGTCGAGGTCGTCGAGGTTGGCGAGCGAGACCCGGACCGACCACTCCGGGCCGTCGAAGCCGCCGCCGTTCAGGAGGACGACGCCGGTCTGCTCGGCGAGGCGGAACAGCGGGTCGACGGGCTCGTAGTTCTTCTCCAGGAAGTCGGCGAAGTCCTTGGTGTGGACGCGCTCGGCCTCCGCGAGGAGGTCCAGCTCGATGTAGTAGCCCGCCCGCTTCGCGTCCTCGGCGATCTTCATCTGGGCGCCTTCGAGGAGCAGGCCGAGGCGCTGCTGCACGATGCCGCGGACGCGCTCCTTGTAGGCCTGGCCCTCCGGCAGCATGTCGAAGAGGGAGAAGAGGGTCATCATCACCTGCTGGGGGAGCGAGAGCCCGGCGGTGTGGTTGAGCGCGACCTGGCGGGAGTCGGCGACCAGGCGGTCGATGAAGCGGATCTTCTCCGGTTCGAGGGAGAGGGAGCCGTAGCGCCTGTCCAGACGGTCCTTCTCCGGGGCGGGGAGGGCGGCGATCATCCTGTCGATGACGTTGTCGTCGTGGAGTCCGATGAGGCCGAGCCGCCAGCCCGTCGCCCCGTAGTGCTTGGAGAACGAGTACACGAGCAGGGTGTTGTGCGGGAGGTCGGCCGCGATCGAGCGGAAGCCCGGCACGAAGGTGCCGTAGACGTCGTCCGTGACGATCACCAGGTTGGGGTTCTTCGTCGCGACGATCTCCCTGATCTGGTGCGCGACCCGTTCGCTCAGCGCCAGGGACGGCGGGTTGGAGGGGTTGACCAGGCAGAGCAGCCTGATCGACGGGTCCTCCAGCTTGGCGACCTCCTCGGCCGGGTAGCGCCACTCGCGCACGCCCGTCTCGGCGAACAGCGAGGCCTCGACGTGGACGACGTCGAACTCGTACGCGTCGAGTTCCGGGATCTCGATGTACGGCGTGAACACCGGCACCATGAGGGCGATCCGGTCGCCCTTCTTCAGGACGCCGTTCTTCATCAGGGAGTCGAAGACGTAGCACATGGCGGCGGTGCCGCCCTCGGTCGCGAAGTACGAGACGTTGCCGGCCGGCGGGCGGCCGTCGAACATCTCGTCCTCGACGTAGCCGCGGACCACCTGCTCGGTGTGGGGGAGGATCCGGTCCGGCACCGGGTAGTTGTCGCCGATCGAGCTGTCGGTCAGCTCGTGCACGAACGCGTCCTTGTCGAAGCCGAAGCGCTCGACCGCGTACGCGACGCTCTTGCGCAGGAGCTCGATGCCCGGCAGGTCCGGGTGCTGCCGTACGAAGGCGTCGAAGCGTGCGCCCGACCCCATGAGCTCCGGCATGCCGCCCAGGTCGTCGGCGGTCCACACCCGCCGCGACTCCGACAGCGCGAAGTAGCCCAGCGCGTGGAAGGCCTCGCGCGGGCCGGTCGCCGTCCAGTTCGGGTTGCCGCGGCCCGCGTTGAGCATCTGGGCCTGCGTCCTGCCCTTCTGGCCGGGCCGGCCGGCCTGCGCGGCCTGGGCGATGGTGATGAACGTGTCCTTGAGCTCGAAGGGCGAGAGCTGCGCGAAGGACGTGATCTGGTCACGGGTGAACGTCGTCTTGGGCATGGTCCGTCCTTACGTAGCGTCATGCCCCGAGGATGCCGACGAGCAGCGGGCCGGTCAGCGGGAGCAGGAAGTTGGACAGGGCGTAGGTGATCGTGTAGCCGAGCATCGGGACCGAGCTCTGGGCGACCTGGGTGACCGAGGTGATCGCCGGCGTCGAGCACTGCTGGCCGGCGATGGCGCCGATGAGCAGCGGGCTCTCGATCCCGAGCAGCCTGCGGCCGACGAAGAGGGAGAGCGTCGCCGGTACGAGGACCATGGCGACGCCCGCGAAGGGCAGCAGGGCTCCGTACTCCTTGAGGAGCGGTCCCGCCTGCGGCCCGGAGACCAGGCCCGTGCAGGCGATGAAGACCGCGAGGCCCATGTCCTTCAGGGTGGTCGCGGCCTGGGGCGGGAAGGCGCCGAAGGTCTGGCTGCGGGAGCGGAACCAGCCGAAGAGCAGTCCGGAGATCAGGCAGCCGCCGCCGGTGCCGAGCGACATCGGGACGTCGCCGAACCGCACCACGATCTGGCCGATCAGCGAGCCGGCCGCGATGCCCGCGCCGAGGTAGACGAAGTCGGTGGAGTCGTTCTTCACGACCGAGCCGATCTTCCTGACCAGGCTGCCGAGGGCGGAGCGGGCGCCCACCAGGGTGAGCACGTCGCCGCGCTGCACCTCGGTGTCGGGCGTCGCGGGCAGCACCTGGTCGCCGCGCTGCACCTCGGTGACGTAGACGCCGCTGTTCGTGAACTCCGGGTGGCTCCTGGTCAGTCCGTCCAGGGTCCGGCCGGAGACCGACGTGTCGGTGAGCGAGACCTGGGTGGTGGCGAGCGGGGTGTCGAGGCCGGGGACGGCGGGGGTCTCCGGGCCGATGTGCCGGCCGGCCTCGATGATGTTGGCCCGCCGGCCGACCATCAGGACCAGGTCCGAGAGGGTCAGTTCGAAGTCGGGCGGGGGAGGGGTGAGCACCGTGCTGCCGCGCTTGACGGCCTCGACGGTGACCCGGCTGCCGTTCCTCGACTCCAGCTGGGAGACGGTGGCGCCGTCCGCGAGGGTGACGAGGAAGGTGCGGCCGACCATGCCGGGCAGCGCCTCGCGCTCGTCGGGCTCCAGGCCGCCACCGCCGCCGCGCATCCTCTCCCACAGCGCGCGCGAGGCGTCGCGGAGGTTGATCCGCAGCATCATCGGCATCAGCTGGCTGGTGTAGATCACGATGGTGACCAGGCCGAAGAGGTAGCAGACGGTGTACGCGGTGGCCACATGGCCCTGGTACGTGGTGATCTGCTGGGCCGTCAGGCCGTCCAGCTTGCCGATGGCCTCGGTCGCGGTGCCGACCACGGCGGACTCGGTGGCGGCTCCGGCGAGGATGCCGGAGGCGGTGCCGACGTCGAGGTCGAAGGCCTTGGCCAGGCCGAGCGCGATGCCGACCACGCAGACGACCTCGATGCCGCAGAGGGCGAAGAAGCGCAGGCTCTTCCGGTTGAGGTTGGCGAAGAACTGCGGTCCCGCCATGTAGCCGAGGGCGAAGATGAAGATCGCGAAGAAGATCGTCTTGACGTCGTCGGCGACCTGTACCTCGGTCCAGGCGCCGAGCAGGAGCGAGACGATCAGCGTGCCGCAGATGCCGCCGAGGGTGATGGGGCCCACGCGCAGTTTGCCGACGAGGTAGCCGGCGCCGAGGCAGAGGAAGACGGCGAGTTCGGGATGGTCCTTGATCACTCCCACGGGCGGCTCACCGCGCCCGAGGGTGAGGGAATGTGAAGATATCGGACATAAGGGGACGCTAACAGTGGCGTACGGGCGAAGCCCTCCGCCTCGCCCGTACGAGTGACGGGCGGCCTCAGCCCTTCACCGCGCCCCGCATCACCCCGCCCACGATCTGCCGGCCGAGCACCGCGAACACCAGCAGCAGCGGCACCGTCCCCAGCACCGCGCCCGCCATCACCACCGACTGGTCCGGGATGTAGCCGCGCCCCAGCCCCGTCAGCGCCACCTGCACCGTCGGACTCCCCGTCTGCGTCAGCACGAGCACCGGCCAGAAGAAGTCGTTCCAGGCCGCCACGAAGGTCAGCGCCCCCAGCACCGCCATCGCCGGCCGCGCCGCCGGGAACACCACGTGCCACACGATCCGCAGCGCCCCGGCCCCGTCCACCCGCGCCGCCTCCACCAGCTCGGCCGGCAGCGCCCGCAGCAGGTGCTGGCGCATGAAGAACACCCCGAAGGCCGACACCAGACCCGGCAGGATCACCGCCTGCAGCTCGTCCGTCCAGCGCAGCCGGGCCACCAGCAGATACAGCGGCACGACCCCGAGCTGCGGCGGGATCAGCATCGTCCCCACGACGAGGGCGAGCAGCGCGCCCCGGAACCGGAACCGCAGCCGCGCGAACGCGAAGCCGGCGAGCGTCGCCACGAGCACCGTGCCCGCCGCGACCACCGACGCCACGAGCGCCGTGTTCGCGAGCGCCGCGCCCAGATGGGCGTCGGTCCACGCGACGCCGAGATGGCGCGGCAGGTTGCGGCCGAAGCGCAGCGGCGGCGGCGTGTGCGCGAGCCGGGTCGTCGTCCGGGACGCGGCGACCGCCGCCCACAACAGCGGGAAGAGGGAGACGGCGGCGAAGAGGAGCAGCAGGACGTACGTGCCCCAGCCGGCCCGTGCCGTACGCATCAGTCCGCCTCCCCGGGCCCGGCCGCCGCCCGCGAGCGGACGAGCCGCGCCGCCCCGAAGACCACCAGCAGGATCAGCAGCATCACCCAGGCGATCGCCGAGGCCCGCCCCAGGTGCAGGTTCACCCACCCCTGCTCGTACAGGTAGAGCCCCAGCGTCTGGAACTGGTGGTCCGCCCCGCCCGACGCCCCCGCCCCGGCCCCGAACAGCAGCGGCTCGCCGAACAGCTGGGTCGCCCCGATCGTCGACACGACCACCGTGAACAGGATCACCGGCCGCAGCCCCGGCAGCGTCACGTGGACGAACTGCCGCCACCGCGAGGCCCCGTCGAGCGCCGCCGCCTCGTACAGCTCGCGCGGCACGGTCTGCATCGCGGCGAGGTAGACCAGCGCGTTGTAGCCGGTCCACCGCCACACGACGATCGCCGACACCGCGGCCTTCGACGCCCACGGCCCGTTCTGCCAGTCGACCGGGCCGATGCCGGCGCCCGACAGGACCCAGTTGACGAAGCCGTGGTCCCGCCCGAAGAGCAGCGCGAAGACGAGCGTCGCCGCGGCCACGGAGGTGGCGTACGGAGCGAGCGCCACCACACGGAAGAACGCCCGCCCCCGCAGCCGTACGTCGAGGAGGTGCGCGACCCCCAGCGCGAGCAGCAGCTGCGGCACCGTCGACAGCACGCCGATCACGAAGGTGTTGCCCAGCGCGTTCCAGAAGAACGGATCGCCGGCGAGCCGCACGTAGTTCCCCGGCCCCACCCACTCCCAGCGCTCGAGCGAGGTCAGCTCGACCCGGTGCAGCGAGGCCCACCCGGTGTACAGCAGCGGGAAGAGGCCGAACGCCCCGAAGAGCACGAAGAACGGCGCGACGAAGCCGTACGGGACCCAGCGGCCGCGCCGCACGGCCCGGCGGACCGGTGCTTCGGGCGTGACGAGGGCGGTCGCGGGCGGCGCCCCGTGCGCGGGAACGTCGGTCACCGTCTCACCGGTCCAGCGCGTTGTCGATCGACCGCAGCGCTTCCGCCCAGGCCTCGTCCGGGTCGCGGCCCGCCTGGTCGACCTGGAGCATGCCGACGTCGGACAGGTGCTGGGCGACGAGCCCCTCCTTCGGGCCGACCGGGGCCGTCGGCACGCCCCGCGCCGCCGCCGTGAAGATCGCGCCCACCGGGGCGTCGCCGAAGTACGGGTGACGGGCGGACGCCACCGCGGGCACGGCGTGGGCGGCCGAGGTGCTCGGGAAGCTGCCGCGGAGCGCGAACACCCGCGCCTGCTGGGCGGGAGCGGTCAGCCACGCGGCCAGGCGGGCGGCCTCCGCCCGGTGCCGGCCGGACTTCGGGACGACGAGGAAGGAGCCGCCCCAGTTGCCCGGCCGGGGCGCCGCGGCCACGTCCCAGCGGCCCGCGCCCGCCGGGCCCGCCTTGTCCTGGATGTAGCCGAGCATCCAGGCCGGGCAGGCGACCGTCGCGAAGGTCCCGTTCGCGAAGCCCTGGTCCCAGCCGGGGGTGAACTGCTGGAGCCGGGCCGTCAGCCCCTCCCGGGCGAAGGCGGCGGCCAGGTCCCAGGCCTCGCGGACGGCCGGGTTGGTGCCGACGACGAGGGTGCCCCGCCCGTCGTAGAAGCGCAGCGGGCCGCTGCTGATGACGGCCGCCATCACGCCCGACGCCGAGTCGGTGAACGCGGCGCCGTCCGGGGTCCGCGCGGCGAACCGCCGGCCCACGGCGAGGAAGCGCCGCCAGTCCCCGGCCCACAGCCGCCCCACCGCCTCCCGCCCGGTCGGCAGTCCGGCCCGGGCGAACAGGTCCTTGCGGTAGCAGACGGCCTGCGGGCCGATGTCGGTGCCGAGCCCGACCGTACGGCCGTCCCGGCCCGTGCCCTGCGCCCACTTCCAGGGCAGGAACGCCCGCCGGTCCACCCCGGGCGCCCTGCCCAGGTCCACCAGGCGGTGGCCCTGCGTGCCGACGACCTCGGCGATGTTGCCGATCTCGACGGCCTGCACGTCGGCGAGTCCGGAGCCGGTGACGAGATGGGTGATCAGCTGCGGGTAGTAGTTCTCGTTGCGCTCGACGGAGGTCTGGCGGACCGCGACGTCCGGGTGCAGCCGCATGTACGTGTCGTAGAGCCCGGCCTCCTTGAGTCCGAAGGACCCGAAGACGCCGACGGTCAGCGTGACCGGCCGCCCGGCCGGGTCCACGCCCCCCGCACCGGCGGGGCGCGGCACGGGCGGGTCGGTGGCGCAGCCGGCGGTGAGGCCCGCGGCGAGGAGGAGGGCGAGGGCGAGCGCGGTGACGGGACGGCCGGCGAGGCCGCCGCTCCCTCTCGTGCGCCTGGGCATGACGCGACCGTAGTGCGGCCCGCGCGGCCCTCGGGGGACAGCTCGCCGGGGCCGCGGAAGTCGCTCCGCCGTGCCACCCGGGCGGGCGAAGGAGCACCGTGGGAGGGTGACGGAAGAGAACGGGGAGAGAGGGGAGAAGGGGATGACCGTCGAGGTGCGACCGGCCTCGGACTTCGCGGACACCGCCGCCGTCATCGGCCCGAAGTCGCCGACGGCCACGGTCTGCTGGTGCCTGAGCTACCGGATCCCGTCCGCGCTCAACAACGAGCTGCGCGGCCCGGCCCGGGGCGAGTACGTCGCCGGGCTGTGCCGCGGGGCCGTTCCGCCGGGCGTCCTCGCGTACGACGGGGACGAGCCGGTCGGCTGGGCGGCCGTGGCGCCGCGCACGGAGACGAGCTTCGCGCGGAGCCGGAAGATCCCGCACGTCGACGACCTCCCGGTGTGGTCGCTGTGGTGCGTCAGGGTCCGGCCCGGCCACCGCGGGCAGGGCGTCTCGCACGCGCTGATCGCCGGCGCCGTCGAGTTCGCCCGCGAGCGCGGCGCGCCCGTCGTCGAGGCGTATCCGCTGGACAACGGCGACGCCCGGGTCGACCTGACCATGGCGTACGCGGGACTGCGCAAGAACTTCGAGCGCGCCGGCTTCGTCCACGCCGCCGACACCACCTCGGTCCTCGCCGGCCACCCCCGGATCCTGATGCGACGAGACCTGCGCTGACCCGGGACACCCGGCGCGCCCGCGCGGCCGGCCGGCACGCCCCGCCTCGCCCGCCCGGCCCGGCCCGGGCGGGTCACGGCGGCGACGGTGATCATGACGGCCGGGCGTGCGCCGTGTGCCGTCCACGTGAACGGACGGGGACGCGGGCCCGTTAGCATCGCGGGACCCGGGATGGTGATCGACGGACGGAGTGGGTTGTGGCGCGACCGCGTGTGGGTGTGGCGGTGCTGACGATGGGCACGCGCCCGAAGGAGCTGCGGGCGCTGCTCGATTCGGTGGCCGCGCAGGACGAGCCGGCCACCCGGGTCGTCGTGATCGGCAACGGCGCGGGAACGCTGGCCGATCTGCCGGACGGCGTGCACGGGGTGGAGCTCCCGGAGAACCGCGGGGTGTCCGGCGGCCGCAACGTCGCGATCGAGACGCTCCGGTCCTTCGGCGACGTCGACGTCCTGGTGGACCTCGACGACGACGGCCTGCTCGTGGACACGGACGTGTTCCGCCGGCTCGTCGACCTGTACGAGGCGGAGCCGGAGCTCGGCGTGGTCTCCTTCCGCATCGCCGACGAGAACGGCGAGACGCAGCGGCGGCACGTGCCCCGGCTCGGCGCCAAGGACCCGATGCGGGGCGGCGAGGTGACCACTTTCCTGGGCGGCGGCCACGGCCTGTCGATGCGCATGCTCGACCGGATCGGCGGCTGGCCCGAGGACTTCTTCTTCACCCACGAGGAGACCGACCTCGCCTGGCGCGCCCTCGACGACGGCTGGACCGTGCGGTACGCGCCGGAGCTGCTCCTCCAGCACCCGAAGACCAGCCCGGCCCGGCACGCGGTCTACTACCGGATGACCGCCCGCAACCGGGTGTGGCTGGCCAAGCGGAACCTGCCGGTCCTGCTCGTCCCCGTCTACCTGGGCGTGTGGACGCTGCTGACCCTGGCCCGCACCCGCTCCCTGCCGGGCCTGCGCGCCTGGTTCGCCGGCTTCTTCGAGGGCGTCCGCCGCTCCGGCGGCACCCGCCGCCCGATGCGCTGGTCCACGGTGTGGCGCATGGGCCGCCTGGGCCGCCCGCCGGTGATCTGACCCGCGTCCTCCTCGGTCCCGTCCCTCCTGGGGGTGGGACCGAGGCGTACGTGAGCGGGAGAAACGACCGAGGCCCCGGTTCTTCCGAACCGGGGCCTCGACCTCTCAGGGTGAGTAACGGGACTCGAACCCGCGACATCCTGGACCACAACCAGGTGCTCTACCAGCTGAGCTATACCCACCACGACCGGTCATTCGCCCGAGGGCTTCCCTGACCGGCCGAGAAGAAGTCTACAGGGTCCGAGGGGGTGCTCGCGCACACGTTTTCCCCGAGGGGGTCCGGCGGGCGCGAGCGGCTTCCCGGCGGGGGCCCGGGGCCGGCCCCTACTCGGCCGGGAGGACGTGGCGGGCCGCGATCTGCTTCGCGGTCTCCGAGTCCGGGCCGGGCTGCGGCACGAAGATCGCCTCGCGGTAGTAGCGGAGCTCGGCGATGGACTCGCGGATGTCGGCGAGCGCCCGGTGGTTGCCGTTCTTCTCCGGACTGTTGAAGTACGCCCTCGGGTACCAGCGGCGCGCCAGTTCCTTGACCGAGGAGACATCGACGATCCGGTAGTGGAGGTGGCTCTCCAGGGCGGGCATGTCCCGGGCGAGGAAGCCGCGGTCGGTGGAGACCGAGTTCCCGCACAGCGGGGCCCTGGCGGGCTCCTTGACGTGCTCGCGCACGTACGCGAGGACCTGCGCCTCGGCGTCGGCCAGGGTGGTGCCCTCGGCCAGCGCGTCGAGCAGGCCCGAGGCCGTGTGCATCTGGCGCACGATCTCCGGCATGGTCTCCAGGGCCGCGTCCGGCGGGCGGATCACGATGTCCACGCCTTCGCCGAGCACGTTCAGTTCCGAGTCGGTGACCAGTGCGGCCACCTCGATGAGTGCGTCGTCCGTCAGCGAGAGCCCGGTCATCTCGCAGTCGATCCACACCATGCGATCGTTCATGCGTCCTACCTTATGGCCGAACGCGGAGCGGAACCGCAGGATGGCCGAAGGGCCCCTCCAGGAGGTGTCCTGGGGAGCCCTTCGGTTTTCTCGGTGCGCGGCTTGTGGCTCGCGCGGCTCAGGAGCCGGTTACGGCGCGCTGCGCTGGCCCGGGAGGGCCGGGCGGCCCCCCGTGAAGGCGTCCGACGGCGGCTTTCCGGGCTCCAGCAGGTGCCCGGGGCGGCGCGGGACCGTCTGGCCCTGGGCCGGGACGACCGCGTCGAGGACCGCCGTGGCGCCCTCGCCCTGCGGCCGCCGGGCCCGGTACGCCGCCCGGTAGGCCGCCGGAGAGGAACCCAGCTGCCGCCGGAAGTGGCCGCGCAGGGCCACCGGCGAGCGGAAGCCGCAGCGTCCCGCGACCTCGTCGACCGAGTAGTCGGAGGTCTCCAGGAGCCGCTGTGCCTGGAGCACCCGCTGGGTGATCAGCCACTGCAGCGGCGCCGAGCCGGTCAGCGAGCGGAAGCGGCGGTCGAACGTACGACGGCTCATGTACGCCCTCGCCGCCAGGGTCTCCACGTCGAACTGCTCGTGGAGGTGCTCCAGCGCCCAGGCGACGACCTCGGCCAGCGGGTCGGCGCCGATCTCCTCGGGTAAAGACCTGTCGAGGTAGCGCTCCTGACCGCCGCTGCGCCGCGGCGGGACGACCAGCCGGCGCGCCAGGGCGCCCGCGGCCTCCGTGCCGTGGTCGGTCCGCACGATGTGCAGACAGAGGTCGATGCCGGCCGCGGTGCCGGCCGAGGTCAGCACGTCGCCGTCGTCGACGAAGAGCTCCCGCGGGTCCACGTGGACCGACGGATAGCGCTTGGCGAGCGTCGGCGCGTACATCCAGTGCGTGGTCGCCGGGCGGCCGTCGAGCAGGCCGGCCGCGGCGAGGACGAAGGCGCCGGTGCACAGACCGACGATGCGCGCGCCCTCCTCGTGGGCCCGGCGGAGCGCTTCGAGCGCCTCCGGCGGCGGCGGTGAGGTGATCGAGCGCCAGGCGGGCACCACGACGGTGCCGGCCCGGCTGATCGCCTCCAGGCCGTACGGCGCGGAGAGTTCGAGCCCGCCTGTGGTCCGCAGGGGGCCGTCCTCGCCGGCGCATACGAGCAGTCGGTAGCGTGGCACCCCCGCGTCCTGGCGGTCGATGCCGAAAACGGAGAGCGGGATGGAGCTCTCGAAGATGGGGCCACCGCTGAACAGCAGTACCGCGACGACTTCGCGACGGCGGCGCCCGGACAGCTTCCGTGCCGCCTCCGGTGCGGCGGAGTGGTCCTGGCTCATGACGCTAAGCCCCCCTCGGTGTTGGCGTCTCCCTGGTCGTGTCGCTGTGCCACGTTTCCCCTCGGTTTTGCGCGAGACCCCAGTCTTCGGTATCCATGATCGAATCTACTGCGTCCCGTGGCGCCCGAGCGACAAGTTCTCCTTCCGGCACATTGTCGACATGGGCACTTGGCGTGAAGCGTTCGATCAGGAAGCCCAGTCCAGGGCGGTGATGCCTGGACCTACGCGGGTTGAGCGGTCTTCGGCCACAGTCTGGCCGGGCACAGGAACTTGGCTGAAAACATACGGGATCGGCTGTGCGACCCTGTCAACTCCGCGAGTGGCGCTCGGCCCGCAGACCCCGTTCGGAGCGCCGCAGCAGCACCCGGCAGGCCGCCGTCACGGCGGCCAGGCCGAGCGCGGTGCCGGCCGCGCCGCCCAGTGAGGTGCCGTAGACCACGAGGACGACCGGGACGAGCGCGCAGCAGAAGACCGCCCAGCGGACCACGTCGCTCGCCGCGTCCGGCCCGGTGCCGGCGCCCGGCGTCCCGTGCTCGCCGGGACCGCCCGGACCGCCCGCCTCCCGCGCCCGGCGGCGCCCGCGCGGCCGGGGGGCGCGGGGGCCGGCGGGCGCGGCGCCGGGGGGTGCGAGGAAGGCGGTGACCGTCTCGGCGGAGGCGAGGGCGGCGGGGTCGAGGCGGTCGTCGGTGTCCATGGGCGACGGTGCGGGCACGGGCGGGCTCCCTGCGACGGTGGCGTTGACCTGTGGGAACGAGGAGCGGAACGTTCCGGTCACTGCGCGGGGCGTCCGTTTGGCCCCCGTTCGGACTCCTGTAGGGCACATCCGGCATTGCGCTACGGCGCGGGGCTCGTGCATGCTCCCTGGAACGCCGTAACGGCGCCCGGCGGCCGCCCCTGGGCACGAGAGGAGTGTCGCCGTACCCTTGGGGGTATGGGCTTGGGAAGATGATTCCCGGACACAGCTCCGCCGCCAACCGTTGTTCCGCTCCCCGTCCTGCCCGTCCCTTCCAGAGGACCCTCTTCGCCGAGACACCGATGGCCGGTCACGAATTCCCCGAACCCGCGGACCGCAAGCGCGTCGCCGACTCCACGGTCGACCCCCTCGCGGTGGAACAGCCCCGTCACGCCTGCGACCCGGCCTTCCGGCACGGTGTCGTCGTCGGATTCGACGGCTCGACGTCCAGTGAACGAGCCCTCGCGTACGCCATCGGCATGGCCCGCCGCTCCGGATCGGGCCTGATCATCGTGCACGTCGCCAACCGGCTGCCCACCACCGTGTGGGCCGGCTGCGAGCCGCCGGTCTTCGTCGACGTGCCGGACCACCGCACCGAGGTCCTCGGCCTGGAGCTGGCCTGCGCGGAGCACCTGTCCGAGGTGCCGTGGATCCTGGTCGAGCGCGGCGGAGACATCTGCCACGAACTGGAAGAGGTCGGCCGGGAGTACTCCGCCGACGCGATCGTGGTGGGCTCCACGCACGGCGTGGTCGGGCGGATCTTCGGCTCGGTGGCCGGCCGGCTCGCACGGCGCGCCCAGCGCCCGGTCGTCGTCATCCCGTAACAGCGGCACCGTCGGCCCCTCGGTCCGCTCCCTCAACTCCCTTGTTCCGGCCATAATTTCGGCCTTCCTCAGGTGAATTGTGCGCTTGTGAAGGGTACATAAAGCTCACCGGAACAAAGCAGCCCAAGCAGCACAACTGCACACCTGAAGGGAGCCCGCCGTGTCCAATGACGCCACCGCGGGAAACAGCACCTCCACCCTCGGACACCTCGCACTCGGACTGACCCTGCTGGCCTTCGGCATCGGCTCCACCGGCGTGGTCGACCACGTCGGCGCGGCGGACGCGGCCGGGCTCGCGACCTGGGTCGGCGGTGTGGCCCTGTTCCTCGTCGGCCTGCTCGCCCTGCGTGCGGGCAACACCGGTGAGGGCACGGCCTATTCGGCGCTCGGCGCCTTCTGGTTCACCTGGGGCACCGGCGTCGGCGACACCGGCTCCGCCGAGGCCGCCGGTCTCTTCCTGCTGCTGTGGGCGCTCCTCGCGCTCACCCTGACCATGGCCTCGGGCGGCAGCGGCCTCTTCGGACAGGGCGTGTACGGGCTGCTCTTCGTCGCCCTGCTGCTGCTCGGCATCGGCGCCCTCGCCGACAACTCGGGCCTCGGCAAGGCGGGCGGCTGGGTGGCCGCGGTGGCCGGCCTCGCGGCCTGGTACGGCGCGACGGCGGCGGTGGCCGGCTGGCCGACCTCGCTGGCCCGCGGCTCCCGCGCGGCCGCGGCGAGCTGATCCGTACCTCACGCGCAAAGCAGCGGTCCCCGTGCTCCTGGGAAGCACGGGGACCGCTGTGGTGTCCGGCCGACGCCGGGGGACAGGCCCGGCGGGCGGGGGTCCGGGGGACAGGCCCGGAGGCCCCGCTACTCGACCGTGACGGACTTGGCCAGGTTCCGCGGCTTGTCGATGTCGCGGCCCATGGCGAGCGCGGTGTGGTACGCGAGGAGCTGGAGCGGGATGCCCATGAGGATCGGGTCGAGCTCGTCCTCGTTCTTCGGCACGACGATGGTGTGGTCGGCCTTCTCCTGCACCTGGTGCGCGACCGCGAGGATGCGGCCGCTGCGGGCCTTGATCTCCTCCAGTGCGGCGCGGTTCTTCTCGAGCAGGTCGTCGTCGGGGACGATCGCGACCGTCGGCAGGGCCGGCTCGATGAGGGCGAGCGGGCCGTGCTTCAGCTCGGAGGCCGGGTAGGCCTCGGCGTGGATGTAGGAGATCTCCTTCAGCTTGAGGGAGGCCTCCAGGGCGACCGGGTAGCCCCGGACCCGGCCGATGAACATCATCGACTGGGCGCCCGCGTACTCCTTGGCCAGCTTCTCGATCTCGTCCTCGGTCTTGAGGATCTCCTCGATCTGGCCGGGCAGCTTGCGCAGGCCCTCGATGATCCGCTTGCCGTCGGTGACGGACAGGTCGCGGATGCGGCCGAGGTGCAGGGCGAGCAGCGCGAAGGCGACCACCGTGTTGGTGAAGCACTTGGTGGAGACGACGCAGACCTCGGGACCCGCGTGGACGTAGACGCCGCCGTCGGCCTCACGGGCGATGGCGGAGCCGACCACGTTGACCACGCCGAGGACGCGGGCGCCCTTGCGCTTGAGCTCCTGGACGGCGGCGAGCACGTCGTAGGTCTCGCCGGACTGGGAGACGGCGATGTAGAGGGTGTCGGGGTCGACGACCGGGTTGCGGTAGCGGAACTCGGAGGCCGGCTCGGCGTCGGCCGGGATACGGGCCATGCCCTCGATGAGGGAGGCGCCGATCAGACCGGCGTGGTACGAGGTGCCGCAGCCGAGGATCTTGATCCGGCGGATCGAGCGGGCCTCACGGGCGTCCAGGTTCAGGCCGCCGAGGTGCACGGTGGAGAAGCGGTCGTCGATCCGGCCGCGCAGCACGCGGTCGACCGCGGCGGGCTGCTCGGAGATCTCCTTGTGCATGTAGGTGTCGTGGCCGCCCATGTCGTACGAGGCGGCCTCCCACTCCACGGTCTCCGGGGTGGCGTTGGTGGACGCGCCCGAGGTCGTGTAGGTGCGGAAGTCGTCGGCCTTCAGGGTGGCCATCTCGCCGTCGTCGAGGGTGACGACCTGGCGGGTGTGGGCGACCAGGGCGGCGACGTCGGAGGCGACGAACATCTCCTTCTCGCCGATGCCGAGGACGACCGGGGAGCCGTTGCGGGCCACCACGATGCGGTCGTTGAAGTCGGCGTGCATGACGGCGATGCCGTAGGTGCCCTCGATGTGCTTGAGCGCCTCGCGGACCTTCTCCTCCAGGGAGTCGGCCTGGGAGCGGGCGATCAGGTGGGTGATGACCTCGGTGTCGGTCTCGGAGGCGAAGACGACGCCGTCGGCCTCGAGCTTGGCGCGCAGCTCGGCCGCGTTGTCGACGATGCCGTTGTGGACGACGGCGACCTTGTTCTCGGGGTCGAGGTGCGGGTGGGCGTTGACGTCGCTCGGGGCGCCGTGGGTGGCCCAGCGGGTGTGCGCGATGCCGGTGGTGCCCGCGAAGCGCTTGGGGACGCGGGCCTCGAGGTCGCGGACCCGGCCCTTGGCCTTCACCATCTTCAGGCCGGAGGCCTTCGGGCTGGTGACGACGATGCCGGCGGAGTCGTAACCCCGGTACTCGAGCCGCTGCAGTCCTTCGAGCAGCAGGGGAGCCACGTCGCGCTTGCCGATGTAACCGACGATTCCGCACATAAAGGTGTCAGTCCTCCAGAAGTCAGTGGGTGTGCCCGGCCGGGTGACCGAGGGGGCGGGAGCCCCGGTGGTCAGCCGTAGACGATCCGGCGCAGCTGGCGGAGCGAGAGCTCCGGTGGTGCCACGGCGCGGTGCGGCAGTTCGGCCGCGATCCGCTCGAAGATCTCGGCGTTGACCGCGCCGCCCGACTGCAGCTCGCGGTGGCGGCGCCGGACGAAGTCCTCGGTCGACTCGTCGAAGTACGCCAGCACGTCGAGCACCACCCGGGCGGCCTCACCGCGCTGGAGCGCGGTGCTGCGGACCAGGTGGTCGATGAGGTCGTCGTGCGACGGTCGGCGTTCGAGCACCCGTGAATACTGAGGGGTACCCGAGGTGCATTGCAAGAATCCTGCCCGATATCGGGCAGGAGGGGGTGTGATCGCGCCGCCAGACGGACTAATTGGTCTACACCTTGACCCGCGATGGGGCAGGCGGTACGCATGGTGACCGTTCGGATACGCCATGCCCGCAGTCGACCCCATCGAAAGGGACATGCCTGTGCGACCGCGCAGAACGTTTCCGCTCCTCCGCTCCTCGCGGCTCCTCGTCCTCTCCTCCCTGCTCCTCGCCGTCGCCGGCGTGCCCGGTGCGCGGACCGCCGCCGCCGAGCCCCTCGTCCGGCCGCTCGGCGACGTCGTGCCCGTCCCGGCCTCCGTGACGCCCGGCGGCGCGCCGTACACCCTCGGCGCCGCCACCGCCGTCCGCGTCGACCCGGACGACCGCGCGACCCGGGAGATCGGCCGCTACCTCGCCGGGGTGCTCCGGCCCTCCACCGGCTATCCGCTGCCCGTCGTCGACGACGGCGCGGCCCGCGGCGGGATCCTGCTCCGCATCGACCGCGGCGCCACCGCGCTCGGCAAGGAGGGCTACGAGCTGCGCTCCGGCCGCGGCGGCGTCACCCTCACCGCCCACGAGCACGCCGGACTCTTCCGCGGCGTGCAGACCCTGCGCCAGCAGCTGCCCGCTGCCGTCGAGAAGCGCACCGTGCAGCCCGGCCCCTGGAAGATCGCCGGCGGCGTCGTCCGGGACACCCCGCGCTTCGCCTACCGGGGCGCGATGCTCGACGTCTCCCGGCACTTCTTCACCGTCGACCAGGTCAAGCGCTACATCGACCAGCTCGCCCTCTACAAGATCAACAAGCTGCACCTGCACCTGAGCGACGACCAGGGCTGGCGCCTCGCGATCGACTCCTGGCCCCGGCTCGCCGCCCACGGCGGCTCCACGCAGGTCGGCGGCGGCCCCGGCGGCCACTACACCAAGGACGACTACCGCGAGATCGTCCGCTACGCCGCCTCCCGCTACCAGGAGGTGGTGCCCGAGATCGACATGCCCGGCCACACCAACGCGGCGCTCGCCTCCTACGCCGAGCTCAACTGCGACGGCGTCGCGCCACCGCTCTACACGGGGACGAGCGTGGGCTTCAGCTCGCTGTGCGTGCCCAAGGAGGTCACGTACGACTTCGTGGACGACGTCGTCCGCGAACTCGCCGCCCTCACGCCCGGCCGCCACCTCCACATCGGCGGCGACGAGGCGCACTCCACCAGCCACGCCGACTACGTCGCCTTCATGGACCGGGTGCAGCCGGTCGTCGCGAAGTACGGCAAGACCGTCGTCGGCTGGCACCAGCTGACCGGCGCCCGGCCCGCCGAGGGCGCGCTCGCCCAGTGGTGGGGCCTGGACCGCTCGTCGGCGGCGGAGAAGGAACGGGTCGCGGCGGCCGCGCGGGCGGGCACCAGGGTGATCCTCTCGCCCGCCGACCGGGCCTACCTCGACATGAAGTACACGAAGGACACCCCGCTCGGCCTGTCCTGGGCGGGTTACGTGGAGGTCCGGCGGTCCTACGACTGGGACCCGGCGACCCTGCTGCCGGGCCTGCCCGAGTCGGCCATCGCGGGCGTCGAGGCCCCGCTGTGGACCGAGACCGTCTCCACGAGCGCCCACATCGACCACATGGCCTTCCCACGCCTGCCGGGCATCGCCGAACTGGGCTGGTCACCGGCGGCCACGCACGACTGGGAGGCCTACCGGCTGCGCCTGGCCCGGCAGGGTCCGCGACTGAGCGCCCTGGGCGTCGACTTCTACCGGTCGCCGCAGGTGCCGTGGGCGGCCGAGTAGCCGCCCGACTCATCGGGTGAAATTACTTTCCGTGCATCACGGGGCCCCTCCACCACGGGCAGACATCGCGCAGAGTGACCGACTCGCGATCCCCGCCACGGGAAGGAACCACCCATGCCCCGAACACGAGCCGTCCGCCCCGCGGCGCACCGCCGGACCGTCAGCCTGCTGTGCGCCCCGGTGCTCGCCGCCGCGGCGCTCACCGTCACCACGGGTACGCCCGCCGCGGCGGCGGCCACCTGCTTCGAGGCGGCCGCCACCGTCACCGGCACCACCGGGACCCCCGGCGACGACGTCATCATCGGTACGCCCGGCAGCGACGTCATCGACGGCAGGGGCGGCAACGACAAGATCTGCGGCCTCGGCGGCGGCGACCTCGTCCACGGCGGGGACGGCGACGACAGCATCTCGGGCGGTACCGGGGACGACCGCCTCTTCGGCGACGCCGGCAACGACAGCATGACGGGCGACGAACGCGCCTACACCGGTAACGTCACGAGCTCCACCGGGCGGGACTACCTCGACGGCGGCGCCGGGCACGACTTCCTGCTCGGCGACAACGGGGCGTCGCAGGGCACCGCCGCCGGAGCCTCCCCCGACGTCCTCGTCGGCGCGGACGGTGACGACGTCCTGTACGGGGACGACGCCGGCGACCACGCCGACGGCGCGGCACCCGACCGGATCATCGGCGGCAACGGGGAGGACGTCCTCGTCGGTGACTCCCTCGGCTACTTCTCGGCGTCGGGCGCCGCGGACGACGTGCTGCTCGAAGGTGCCGGCACGTTCGGCGACGTCACGGGGGACAGCTTCGCGCCGTTCGGCAACGCGACCGGGGCGGGCGGCGACGACCTGATCGACCTGGGAACGGACGGCGCGTTCGGAGCCGTCGGCGACCACACGTCCGGCGGCACCGCGGTCGGCTCCGGCAACGACCGCATCATCGGCGGCAGCACGGGCGAGATCATCCTCATCGGCGACAGCACGCTCGTCGATCCCACCGGCGCGACCGCGGGCAACGACCAGATCGACGGCCGCGGCGGCGACGACCGGATCTTCGGCGACAACTCGGACTGGAGCCAGACGCTCGGCACCGTCGGCGGCCGGGACGTCCTGCGCGGCGGCGACGCCAACGACTTCCTGCGCGGCGGCCCCGCCGACGACGCCCTCGACGGCCAGGCCGGCGTCGACGACTGCGACGGCGAGGGCGGGACGGACACCGTGGTCAACTGCGAAGGGCAGCAGACCGCCCGGCGGCCCGGCCGGCCGGCCCGGAGCGCCGCCCCCGGCCTGACGGCCCGCACGCCGACGGACCGCCCCTCGTACGCCCGGCTCGTCGCACCGACCGGTCGGCTCCGCTAGACGGGCGCCGGACGCCCACATGACGACGGGCCCTGGCGGAGGACCGTAACTCCGCCAGGGCCCGCGCCGGTCCGTCAGGCGAACCGCGCGATCGGGTTCACCAGGTCGCCGACGAGCTGGAGTGCCGCCGACGGGTCCGCCAGGTCCACCATCTGCTTGTTGTTGCGCAGCTGGAGGCGGTTGAGGGCCGAGAGGGCGAAGGTCTCGGCGAACACGTCGTACTGCGCGAAGCGGTCCGCCAGCTCCGGCTTGGAGTCCTGGTAGCCCTTCACGCACTCCGCGACCGTGCGCCAGAAGTCGTCCTCGCCGACGACGCCCTCCGCGGCCAGCGTGGCACCGAGGAAGCGCAGGAAGCAGTCGAAGACGTCCGTGAAGACGGACAGGAGCTTCATGTCCTCCGGGACCTCGGCCCGGATCCGCTCCACGGCCGGCGGCAGGACCGCGTCCGGGTCCATGACGCAGATCTCCTCGGCGATGTCCTTGAAGATCGCCCGGGACACCGCGCCCTGCTCGTCGAGGACCAGGATCACGTTCTCGCCGTGCGGCATGTAGACCAGGTCGTACGCGTAGAAGCAGTGCAGCACCGGCAGCAGGTAGGCGTCCAGGTAGCGGCGCAGCCAGTCGGCCGGGGCGAGGCCCGACTCCTTGATCAGGGCGCCCGTGAAGGACGCGCCCTCGTGGTCGACGTGCAGCAGCGACGCCATCGTGGCGAGCCGCTCGCCCTCGGCGAGGGACGGCACCGGGGACTCGCGCCACAGCGCGGCGAGCATCTTGCGGTAGGGCGAGTAGCGGTCGGTGGCGGCCTCGTACTCCAGGTGCCGGTAGCCGACCGCCGCCCGCTCGCGGATGATCGAGAAGCGGGCCGCCTGGAGGACCGGGTCGGCCTCGATCAGACCGGCGAGCCAGTCGTTGATGGCGGGCGTGGCCTCCATGTAGGCGGCCGAGAGGCCCCGCATGAAGCCCATGTTGAGGACGGACAGGGCCGTCTTCACGTAGTGCTTCGCCGGGTCGCTGGTGTTGAAGAAGGTGCGGATGGACTGCTGCGCCAGGTAGGCGTCGTCGCCCTCGCCCAGGTACACGAGCCGCTGCTGCGCCACCTCGGCGGCGAAGGTGACGGCCATCTTGTTCCACCACTGCCAGGGGTGCACCGGCATCAGCAGGTAGTCGGCCAGGTCCAGGCCGCGCTCGGCGAGGGTGGCGGCGAAGCGGTCCACCGCCTCGTCGCCGAGCTCGGCACGGATGAACGCGTCGTACTCCACGTCCGCGCCGGCCGTGAAGGTGGCGCGGTCGCGGTGCGCGGCCAGCCACACCAGGTGGATCGGGCTCGCGGCCTCGGGGGCGTAGGCGCGGTACTCGTCGACGCCGAAGCCGAGCCGCCCGTTGTTGGCGACGAAGCAGGGGTGGCCCTCGGTCATCCCGGTCTCGATCGCCTGGAAGCCGGCCCGGGCCAGCTCGGCGGAGCCGATGCGCGGCTTGGTCGCCTTGTACGCGGTGCCGGCCAGGGTGGAGGAGATCTCCTCCAGGTAGACCGGGAGGATCTCGTCGCTCAGGCCGAGCGAGGCGCGCAGCTCGGTGATGAACTGCAGGGCGTCCAGCGGGAGCTGCTCGCTGCCCCGGTGCCGGCTGATGGACTCCGGGTAGACCTGCCAGTGGTCGAGGGCGAAGCGGTCGGCGGTGAAGCGGTACTCGGTGCGGCCGTCGTCGCTGAGCACCTGGTAGCGGCTGTCACCGAGCTCCTGCGGGTCGAGCAGCCGCTCGTGGATGAACTCGGCGAGGCCCTTGCGGATCAGGGCGCGGTTGGCGTCGGCCCAGCGCTCGGGCGTGAGGTGGGCGACGGGGCTGTCGGTGAGCGCGCTCATGCCGCCACCTCCACGGGCGCGGCGGTCGCCGCGGAGGCGACGGCGGCCTCGAAGGCGGCGCGGGTGCAGAAACTCAGCAGGGCCTTCTTCTCCGGCTTCTGGATCTCCCGCTCGGGCACGAAGCCGACGGCCTCGTTGAGCGCGTGCACGGCGGTGTTGCGGACGTCGGGTTCGACGACCACGCGGGCGGTGGCCGGGTCGGCGAACAGCTCGGCCATGACGGCGGTGATCACCCGGCGGGTGAAGCCGTGCACGGGGGTGTCGGTGGGCGCGACAAGGAAGTGCATGCCGACGTCTCCGGGCTGCGGCTCGTAGAGGCCGACGAGCTCGACCTTCGCGGGGTCGTAGCGCTCCATGAGGAAGGCGGGCTCGCCGTCCACGAGGCCGATGAAGGCGTCGTGGTGCGGGTTCGCGGCGATCGCCATGTACTCGCGCTCGACGTCCTGGAGCGCGAAGCCCTGCATCATCCAATAGGTCGCCTTGGAGTCGGTGACCCAGGGGTGGATCAGCTCCGCGTCCTTCAGCGGGTCGAGCGGGCGTATCTGGACGGTGGCGGTCATACGGCGAACTCCTGGAACGCGATGGTCTTCTCGACGGGGTAGTACTCGGAGCCCAGCATCTCCCCGATGATGTACGCGTTGCGGTACGGCCCCATGCCCAGGTCGGGCGAGGTGATCGAGTGGGTGTGCACGCCGGCGTTCTGCAGGAAGACCCCGCGGCCGGTGGTGTCGACCGAGTAGTTGCGGGCCACGTCGAAGCGGCCCTGGGAGTCCCAGCGGAGGCGGTCCCTGACCGGCTCCAGGAAGGCGGGGACGGTGTACTTGTAGCCGGTGGAGAGGATCAGGCCCTCGGTCTCGATCTCGAAGTCCTTCTCCTGCTCCTCCTGGCGGAAGCCGAGCGTGTACGTGCCGCTCGTCTCGTCGTACGCGGCGGAGTGCAGCGCGGAGTTGGTGAGCAGCCGGGTGGGGACCGGGCCGGCGAAGTTCTTCTGGTAGAGCAGGTCGAAGATGGCGTCGATCAGCTCGCCGTTGATGCCCTTGAAGAGGCCCTTCTGCTGGCTCTCCAGGCGGTAGCGGGTCCGCTCGGGGAGCGCGTGGAAGTAGTCCACGTACTCCGGGGAGGTCATCTCCAGGGTGAGCTTGGTGTACTCCAGCGGGAAGAAGCGCGGGGAGCGGGTCACCCAGTTGAGCCGGTAGCCGTGCACGTCGATCTCGCTGAGGAGGTCGTAGTAGATCTCGGCGGCGCTCTGGCCGCTGCCGACGATCGTGATCGACTTCTTCTTCTGCAGCGCTTCCTTGTTCGGCAGGTAGCGCGAGTTGTGCACGAGGTCGCCGCCCAGGCCCCGGCAGGACTCGGGGACGTACGGCGGGGTGCCGGTGCCGAGCACGATCCGGCGGGCGCGGAACGTTTCTCCGGCCGTGGTGGCCACCACGTACTCCTCGGCGGACTCGTCGAAGGAGACCGAGGAGACGGTGGTCGAGAAGCGGATGGAGGAGAGCTGCGCGGCGGCCCAGCGGCAGTAGTCGTTGTACTCGGCGCGCAGCGGGTAGAAGTTCTCGCGGATGTAGAACGAGTACAGCCGGCCCTTCTCCTTCAGGTACTGGAGGAAGGAGTACGGCGAGGTCGGGTCGGCCAGGGTCACCAGGTCCGACATGAACGGCGTCTGGAGGTGGGCGCCCTCGAGGAACATCCCGGAGTGCCACTCGAAGTCCGGCTTGGACTCGACGAAGAGGCCGTTCAGCTCCTCGATGGGCTCGGTGAGGCAGGCGAGGCCGAGGTTGAAGGGACCGAGCCCGATGCCGATGAAGTCGTACGTCTGAGTCGTCTCAGGCATGGACAAGGTTCTCTCCCAGGTACTGCTCGGCGTGGCCGGCTATCAGATCGAGGACGGCGGCGATGTCGGCCACGGTCGTCTCGGGGTTGAGCAAGGTGAACTTGAGGTACTGGCGGCCGTCGACCTTCGTGCCGGCCACGATCGCCTCGCCGGAGGCCATCAGGGCCTTGCGGGCATGGAGGTTGGCGCGGTCGATGTCCTCGGGCGCGGTGACGTTCTCGGGGATGTAGCGGTAGACGAGGGTGGACAGCTGCGGCTCGACGACCACGTCGTAGCGCGGGTCGGCGGCGAGCAGGTCGAACCCGGCCCGGGCCAGGTCGCAGACCTCGTCGAAGAGGCCGCCGACGCCGTCGGCGCCCATGACGCGCAGGGTCAGCCACAGCTTGAGGGCGTCGAAGCGGCGGGTGGTCTGCAGGGACTTGTCGACCTGGTTGGGGATCTGCTCGGCCAGCGCGCGGCGCGGGTTGAGGTAGTCGGCGTGATAGGTGGCGTGGCGCAGGGTGGCGCCGTCACGGACCAGGACGGCCGAGGAACTCACCGGCTGGAAGAAGGACTTGTGGAAGTCGACGGTGACCGAGTCGGCGTGCTCGATGCCGTCGAGGAGGTGGCGGCGGGTCGGCGAGGCGAGCAGTCCGCAGCCGTAGGCCGCGTCGACGTGCATCCAGGCGCCGTACTCGGCGGCCAGGGCGGCGATCTCGGGCAGCGGGTCGATGGAGCCGAAGTCGGTGGTGCCGGCCGTGGCGACGATCGCCATCGGGATCAGGCCCTCGGCCCGGCAGGCCTCCAGCTCGGCGGCGAGGACGACCGACTGCATGCGGCGCTCGCGGTCGACGGGGACGGAGACGACGGCGTCGCGGGACAGGCCGAGCAGGGTGGCCGACTTCTGGACGCTGAAGTGGCTGCACTCGGAGGAGAAGATCCGCAGTTTCGCCAGGTCGTCGGTGCCCGGACGGCCGTCGCGGCCGGTCCTGGCCTCCTCGCGGGCGAGCAGCAGCGCCTGGAGGTTGGACTGGGTGCCGCCGCTGGTGAACACGCCGTCGGCGAGCGGGCCGAGGCCGATCCGGCCGGTGGTCCAGTCGACGAGCTTGCGCTCGATGAGGGTGCCGCCGGCGCTCTGGTCCCAGGTGTCCAGCGAGGAGTTGACGGCGGACAGGACGGCCTCGCCGAGGACCGCGGGGATCACCACGGGGCAGTTGAGGTGGGCGAGGTAGCGGGGGTGGTGGAAGTAGACCGCGTCGCGCAGGTACACGTCCTCCAGCTCGTCGAGGGCGGCGGAGGCGTCCCCGAGCGGCTTGTCGAGGTCGACGGCGTCGACGACGGGCGCGAGGCCGGCGGGGGTGACACCCGTGAACGGGCCGCGCACGGTGACGAGTTTCCTCGCCACCCGATCCACTCCTTCGGTGACGGAGTGTCGGTACGACTCCGCCGTCGTGGCGTTGAGGAGGTGGGAGCGCATGTGGGGGCCCTTCCGGGAGTGAGGGGACGCAAGGAACCTTCGGTGTCTTGGTTAGGTTAGCCTAACCTAAATTTGCAGCACAATGGCCCCCCAACCCGAGCGGGTTGAGGGGCCGTGCGCCCTGCGGGGGGTAAGAGGGGTGGCTATGCCACGTCCTGCGCCTCGTCCTGCGCCGTCTCGTCCGGGACCTCGCGCAGGGCGTCCTCGGACAGGCCCTTGCGCCAGTAGCCCACGAACGTCACGCGGCGCTTGTCGATCCCGCGCTCGCGCACGAAGTGGCGGCGCAGCGCCTTCACGGAACCGGACTCGCCCGCGATCCACACGTACGGCGACTCGCCGGGCAGCTCGGCGCCCGCGATCACCTCGACCGCGGACGGCGCGCCCTCCTCCCGCACCAGCCAGGTGACGGTCGCGTCGGCCTCGGTCGCGAGCTCCACGCGGTCGCCGGAGTACGGGACGTCGAGGTAGACGTGCGCGCGGGTCTCCGCGGGCAGCCACTCCAGGATCGCGGAGACCGCCGGCAGGGCCGTCTCGTCGCCCCACACGAGCACGGAGTCCGCGTCGGCGGGCAGCTGGAAGCGGACGCCCGTGTTCTCGGCCACGGCGGGACCGAGCACGACGACCCGGTCGCCGGCCTTGGCCTGCTGGGCCCAGCGGCAGGCGGGGCCGACGCCCGTGTCGGCGCCTGACGTCGCTTCGTGGATCGCGAAGTCGATGTCGATCTCGTCCACCGGCGAGGTGCGCTGCGCACGGACGGTGTACGAGCGCATCACGGCCCGCTCGTCGTGCGGCATGGCCCGGTAGGCGCCCAGGATCGCGTACATGTCCGGGTCGTCGAGCGGCGGCAGCACCGGCGCGTCCTGCCCCGGGTGGGGCAGGAACAGCGAGAGCGACTGGTCGCGACCGCCGGAGGCGAAGCGCTTCAGGTCCTCACCGGTGAAGGTGACGCGGACCAGGGACGGCCCGAGCCGCCGCGTCCGGTCGACCTGGAGGGAGAAGAACTGGAACGGGGCGGTCTCGGCGTTCGTCATGGGTCAGGACACCTTCTTGGCGGTCTCGAGGGCCTTGGCCAGGTCCTCGAGCAGCGGGGCGCACTTGGCGTAGGAGTAGATCGGCTCGGTCACGCGCGGGATCACCTGGCCGGCCTTGACGGCGGGCAGCGCGGCCCAGGTGGGCTTGGCCTTCAGGGCCTCGGGCTGGAGGGCCGAGGTGCGGTTGTCGAGCATGATGATGTCGGCCTGGTACTTGTCGACGTTCTCCCAGCTCAGGCCCTCGAACCAGCCGCCCTGGTCGAGCTTGGAGGGGACGACGATGTTGACGCCCAGCTCCTTGAAGAAGAGCGTGTCGGTCGGGCGGACCGGGGTGGAGACGTAGAAGAGGTCCGGCGCGCCGGAGCCGATGAGGACCTTGATGTCCTTCTTGCCCTGGGCGGCCTTGCGGACGCGCTCGGCGGCGGCCTCGAAGCGGGCCTTGTCCGCCTTGATCTGCGCGGTCTGCACGTCGGCGCCGAGCGAGGCGGCGAGGTCGGCGTGGCGCTGCAGGACGGCCGGCATGGACTTGTCGGCGGCCCACAGGGCGACGCTCGGCGCGATCTTGAGGATCTTGTCCTTCTGCTCGGCCGGGACATACCAGAGGTCGTTCTTCTCCCACATGTCCGTGACGAGGAGCTCGGGCTGGAGCTTGAGGTACTCCTCGATCTTGAACTCGCCCCAGACGTTGCCGATGACCTTGACCTTCTCGATGTCGAGGTCGCCGGCCTGCACGTCGGGCGTCTTCGCCTTGGTCTTCGGGTCCTCGACGTAGGTCGGGCCGAAGACGCCCTTGACCTCGATGCCGAAGTCCTTGAGGGCGGCGGCCGTTCCGGTGAAGGCGACGATGTTCTTCGGGGTGGACTTCGCCTCGACGGCGGTGCCGCGGTCGTCGGTGAACTTCCACGGGCCGGCCTTCTCGGAGGCCTTGGCGGGCGAGCCGCCGTTCTTCTCGCCACCCTTGTCGCCGCAGGCGGCGAGCGCGGCGCCGAGCCCGAGGGCGCCGCCCGCGGCGAGCAGACCGCGACGGGTGAGGGAAGTGGCTCGGGCGGTGCTGGGCATGGCGAAGTCGCTTTCGTACGTGCCGGGGTCGGCCTGGGCAATTCGTGGGTAGGTTAGCCTAACCTCAGTCCGATCAACAGGGGTGGGGTCGCCGGGCCGGGAGTGAGGCCCGCCACCTTGCGGGCCTCCAGGGAACGGCCCGTCACCCCGCCCGCCCGGCCCCGCCTCCGGCGGGTCACCACGTCGCCACCTGATCCGAAAGACCTCTGACGGAGTGACGGACGCGGCCGGCACGGTACGTCGCCTGGCCGTCGGGCGCCGGACCCGAGCAGCGTGGACCGGATGAGCCCCCTCACCGCTCCCGTACCGCGACCGTCCCTCCCGGAGACCGGGTCCGACGTCCGCCGGCGGCGCCTCACGCCGATTCCGCCGTCACACCCCGCCTTCCGGCCGGCCGCCCTCGCGGTCCTGTTCACCCTCGCCCAACTCGCGCTCGTCGTCCCCGGATCCGGCCTCGGCTGGGACGAGTCCGTCTACGTCAGCCAGGTCGGCGGCAACGCCCCGCCCGCGTTCTTCAGCGCGCCCCGCGCCCGGGGCATCTCGTACCTCGTCGCCCCCGTCGCCTTCCTCACGGCCTCGACCACCGCGATCCGCGTCTACCTGGCCCTGCTGTCGGGAGCCGCCCTGTTCGGCACGCTGTGGATCTGGCGCCGGATCCTTCCCGTGCCCGTGCTCACCGTCGCGGGCGGCCTGTTCGCCGGACTGTGGATCACCCTGTTCTACGGGCCGCGCGTGATGCCCAACCTGTGGTGCGCGTTCGGCGCCCTGGCCGCCGTCGGCTGCTTCCTGCGCGCCGTCGGGAAGCCCCGGGGCCACGGCCAGGGCCGCGCGGCCCTCCTCGGTCTCGGCGCCGCCGTGGGCGCGGTCACCCTGCTGAGGCCCGCCGACGGGCTCTGGCTGGCCCTCCCGCTCCTCGCCGCAGCCCTGCTCGTGCCCGCCTGGCGCCGCCGCCCGGCGGTGTCCCTCGCCCTCGTCGCCGGGCCGCTGCTCGGGGCCGCGCCGTGGATCGCCGAGGCCCACGCGCAGTACGGCGGGCTCACCGCCCGGCTGCGCCGCGCCGGCGAGATCCAGGGCCACCTGGGCTGGTACATGTCCGTCGACGACCACCTCAGGGCACTCGCGGGCCGCACCCTGTGCCGGCCCTGCGACGTGCCGTGGGACCAACCGGTCACCGCCCTCTGGTGGTTCCTGCTGCCGGTCGCCGTCGCCGCCGGCATCGTCGCCGCCTTCCGGGCCGGCCGCGGCGCGCCCGCCGTGCTCGCCACCGTCACCGCGCTCTCGCTGGCCGCCCCGTACCTCTTCACCGTCGGCTACGCCGCGCCCCGCTTCCTGCTCCCGGCCTACGCCCTGCTGGCCCTGCCCGCCGCCGAGGCGCTCGTGCACGCGCTCACCGCGGTGCGCCCGGCCCGCCGGCCGCTGGCCGTGGGGCTGCTCACCGGTCTCCTCGTCGGCCATCTCGCCGTCCAGTACGCCGTGCTCTCCAAGGCCGTCGCCCACAGCCGTTCCACCCGCGCGCAGTTCACGGGGATCGCCACCGCCCTGCACGGCGTCGGCGTCCGGCCGCCGTGCCTGGTCAGCGGCAAGGAGTACGTGCTCGTCGGCTACTACGCGGGCTGCACCTCGCGCGCGGTCGGCGGCCACGACGCCGCCATCACCCCGGCGGGCGTCGTCGCGGCCGCCCGCCGCATGCCGGTCGCCGTCCTCGTCACCGCCGGCGCCGCACCGCCGGCGTACGCGAGGACCTGGCGCCCGGTGCGGCTGCCCGCGGCTCCCGGCTGGGACCGCTACGACGCGTATGTGCCGCCCGGCACGGCACCGTGAAACGGGGCGCACCCGCCGCACACGGTTCGGTGCGGCGGGTGCGGGACGGTGTTTCCGCGGTCGGGTCAGGCCGACAGGCCCAGTTCCCGGGCGATCAGCATCCGCTGGACCTCGCTGGTGCCCTCGCCGATCTCCAGGATCTTGGAGTCGCGCCACATCCGGGCCACCGGGTACTCGTTCATGAAGCCGTAGCCGCCGTGGATCTGGGTCGCCTCGCGCGCGTTGTCGACGGCCACGGTCGACGAGTACAGCTTCGCGAGCGCCGCCTCCTTCTTGAACGGCTCGCCGAGGACGAGGCGGGAGGCCGCGTCGCGCCAGCCGATGCGGGCCATGTGGGCGCGCATCTCCATGTCGGCGATCTTGAACTGGATGGCCTGGTTGTCGGCGATCGGACGGCCGAAGGCGTGACGTTCCTTCGCGTACTTCACCGACTCGTCCACACAGCCCTGCGCCAGACCCGTGGCCAGCGCCGCGATCGCGATCCGGCCCTCGTCCAGGATCCGCAGGAACTGCGCGTAGCCGCGGCCCTCCTCGCCGAGCAGGTTCTCCACCGGGACGCGCACGTCGTCGAAGGAGAGCTCACGGGTGTCCGAGGCGTTCCAGCCGACCTTCGAGTACGGGGCGGCGACCGTGAAGCCCGGCGTGCCGGACGGGACGATGATCGAGGAGATCAGCGGCCTGCCGTCCGCCTTGCGGCCGGTGACGGCGGTGACCGTGACCAGACCCGTGATGTCCGTGCCGGAGTTGGTGATGAAGCACTTCGAGCCGTTGATGACCCAGTGGTCGCCGTCGCGGACCGCCGTCGTGCGGGTGCCGCCGGCGTCCGAGCCGGCGCCCGGCTCGGTCAGGCCGAACGCGCCGAGCACCTCGCCGGCGCACAGCTTCGGCAGCCACTCCCGCTTCTGCTCCTCCGTGCCGAAGCGGTAGACCGGCATCGCGCCCAGCGAGACGCCCGCCTCCAGGGTGATGGCGACCGAGGAGTCGACCCGCGCCAGCTCCTCCAGGGCGATGCCGAGCGCCAGGTAGTCGCCGCCCATGCCGCCGTACTCCTCGGGGAACGGCAGGCCGAACAGGCCCATGCGGCCCATCTCGCGGACGATCTCGTACGGGAACTCGTGCCGCTCGTAGTAGTCGCCGATCTTCGGGGCGACGACGTCGTGGGCGAACGCCTCGACGGTACGGCGGAGTTCCTCGTGCTCTTCGGAGAGCCGGTGGTCGAGGGACATGCTCAGGACTCCTTGTGGGAGAGCGCACGGACGGTACGGGAAGGGCTCGGTCGGCCCAGCTGTTCGGCCATCCACACGCTGGTGTCGGTGAGGGCGGCCAGGTCGACCCCGGTCTCGATGCCGAGACCGCGGAACATCCACACGAGGTCCTCTGTGGCGAGGTTGCCGGTGGCGGACTTGGCGTACGGGCAGCCGCCGAGGCCTCCGGCGGAGGCGTCGAAGACGGTGACCCCGTGCTCCAGCGCCGCGTAGGCGTTGGCGAGGGCCTGCCCGTAGGTGTCGTGGAAGTGCACGGCGAGGCGCGAGGTGGGCACCCCGGCCTCGTTCAGCGCGGAGAGCAGGGCGCGGACGTGGCCCGGCGTGGCGACGCCGATGGTGTCGCCGAGGCTCAGCTCGTCACAGCCCATGTCGGCGAGGGCCTTGGTGACGCGGACGACCTGCTCGACCGGCACGGCACCCTCCCACGGGTCGCCGAAGCACATGGAGAGGTAGCCGCGGACCTTCAGACCGGCCTCTATGGCCCGGGTGACGGTCGGCGCGAACATCAGGAGCGCCTCGTCGACGGTCCGGTTGAGGTTGGCCTTCGCGAAGGACTCGGTCGCCGAGGCGAAGACGGCGACCTCGCGGGCGCCGAGCGCGAGCGCCCGGTCGAGCCCGCGCTCGTTCGGCACCAGCACGGGCAGCCGTACGGGCAGGTCACGGACGCGCGGGAACAGCTCCTCGGCGTCGGCGAGCTGGGGCACCCACTTCGGGTGCACGAAGCTGGTCGCCTCGACCGTGGTCAGGCCCGCGGCGACGAGCCGCCGGACGAACTCGGCCTTCACGTCGGTCGGGACGGCCGTCTTCTCGTTCTGCAGGCCGTCGCGGGGCCCGACCTCGTGGATCCGGACCCGGGCCGGCAGCCCGGCGGCGGGCACGGTCATCGGCAGTCCGGTGCTCATGCGTCCTCCTCCTCGCGGGGCGTCACCACGGCCAGGACCTGGTCCATGGCGACGGTCGTGCCGGGCGTGACGTCCAGTTCGGTGACGGTGCCGGAATGCGGGGCGGAGATGACGTGCTCCATCTTCATCGCCTCCACCACGAGCAGGCTCTGTCCGGCCTCCACCTCGTCACCGACCGCCACCTTGACGACCGTGACGGTCCCCGGCATGGGCGCGGCGAGCGTGTCGGCCCCGCCGTGCCGGGCCCCGGACAGCGCGGCGGCGACCGGGTCGTGGTCGAGCACGTGCCAGGAGTCGCCGTCGCGGCCCAGCCAGTCGCCCGCGCGGTGGAAGCGGTGGGTGAGCCCGTCCACGGTCACGGTCACCGACCGGTCCGTCACCCGCGCGCCGGACGGCGCGCCGTGCGTGACGGGTTCGGATCCCGGCACCCGGAACGGGAAGGCGAGCGGCTTCGGGGCGCCGCCCAGGCGCCAGCCGCTGGGGACCGAGAACGGGTCCGTCCAGCCCTCGCGGGGCGCCGGGGCCAGCGCGTCGAGCCGGACCGCCGCGGCCGCCGCGTACACCTCCTCCGGGACGCCCTGCGGGACCAGGCTCTCCGCGTCCCGCTCGACCAGGCCCGTGTCGAGCTCGCCGGAGACGACGTCCGGGTGCGCCAGCAGCCTGCGCAGGAAGCCCGCGTTGGTGGGCACGCCCAGGGCGACCGTGTCCGCGAGGGCGGCGCGGAGCTTGCGCAGGGCCGTGGGGCGGTCCTTGGCGTGGACGATGACCTTCGACAGCATCGGGTCGTAGAGGGACGACACCTCGGTGCCCTCGGCGAGACCCGAGTCGGTGCGCACCCCGTCGCCCTGCGGCTCGTTCAGGGACAGCACCGTGCCGCCCGACGGCAGGAAGCCGCGGGAGGGGTCCTCCGCGCAGATCCGGGCCTCGATCGCCCAGCCGTCCAGCCGGACGTCCTCCTGCCCGAACGACAGCGGCTCGCCCGCCGCCACCCGCAGCTGCCACTCCACCAGGTCCAGGCCCGTGACGAGCTCCGTCACCGGGTGCTCCACCTGGAGACGGGTGTTCATCTCCATGAAGTAGTACGAGGCGGGGTCGCCGCCCGGCACGATGAACTCGACCGTGCCCGCGCCGACATAGCCGCAGGACCGCGCCGCCTCGACCGCCGCCGCGCCCATCGCCGCCCGGATCTCCGGGGTCAGCAGGACGCTCGGCGCCTCTTCGATGATCTTCTGGTGGCGCCGCTGGAGCGAGCACTCGCGCTCGCCGAGGTGGACGACGTTGCCGTGCGCGTCCGCCAGGACCTGGATCTCGATGTGCCGCGGCCGGTCGATCCACCGCTCCACGAGGAGCGTGTCGTCGCCGAACGAGGAGCGCGCCTCGCGCCGCGCCGCCGCGATCTCCTCCTCCAGGACGGTCAGGTCGCGCACCAGGCGCATGCCCTTGCCGCCGCCGCCCGCGCTCGGCTTGAGCAGCACGGGCGCGCCCAGCTCGCGGGCGGCGTCGGCGATGTCGGGGTCGGCGGCGCCGGGGACGACCGGCACGCCCGCCGCCTTCACGGTCTCCTTCGCCCGGATCTTGTCGCCCATCAGCGAGATCGCCTCGGCCGGCGGGCCGATGAAGACCAGGCCGGCCTCCGCGCAGGCCCGCGCGAATCCCGCGTTCTCCGCGAGGAAGCCGTAGCCGGGGTGGACGGCCTGCGCGCCGGTGCGGGCGGCGGCGTCGAGCAGGGCCGGCACGGAGAGGTACGACTGCGAGGCCGGCGCGGGCCCGATCCGTACCGCCGTGTCCGCCTCCCGTACGTGCCGGGCGTCGGCGTCCGCGTCGCTGTACACGGCGACCGAACGCACGCCGAGTTCGCGCAGGGTGCGGATCACCCGGACGGCGATCTCGCCGCGGTTGGCGACGAGGACGGTGTCGAACATGTGCTGCTGCATCGTCTGGGTGTCCCTTTACATCCGGAAGACGCCGAACTGGGGGTCACCCAGGGGCGCGTTGGCGCACGCGGTCAGGGCGAGACCCAGCACCTGCCGGGTCTCCATCGGGTCGATGACCCCGTCGTCCCACAGCCGGGCGGTCGCGTAGTAGGCGTTGCCCTGCGTCTCGTACTGCGCGCGGATCGGATCCTTGAAGGACTCCTCCTCCTCGGCGCTCCACGCGTCACCGAGCTGGTCGCGCTTGACCGTGGCGAGGACCGATGCGGCCTGCTCGCCGCCCATGACGGAGATCTTGGCGTTCGGCCACATCCACAGGAAGCGGGGCGAGTACGCCCGGCCGCACATCGAGTAGTTGCCCGCGCCGTACGAGCCGCCGACGACCACGGTGAGCTTCGGGACGCGGGTCGTGGCCACCGCCGTCACCATCTTGGCGCCGTGCTTGGCGATGCCGCCGTGCTCGTACGCCTTGCCGACCATGAAGCCGGTGATGTTCTGCAGGAAGACGAGCGGGATGCCGCGCTGGTCGCACAGCTCGATGAAGTGCGCGCCCTTCTGTGCCGACTCGGCGAACAGGATGCCGTTGTTGGCGACGATCCCGACCGGGTGGCCGTGGATCCGGGCGAAGCCGGTGACCAGCGTCTGCCCGTACTCGGCCTTGAACTCCTGGAAGCGGGAGGCGTCCACGATCCGCGCGATCACCTCGCGCACGTCGTAGGGCGTGCGGGAGTCGACCGGCACGGCGCCGTACAGACCCGCCGGGTCGACCTTCGGCTCCTCGGCCGGCTCCACCGACCAGGGGAGCGGGCCGCGCTCGGGGAGGGTGGCGACGATGTTGCGGACGATGCGGAGCGCGTGGGCGTCGTCCTCCGCCAGGTGGTCGGTGACGCCGGAGATCCGCGAGTGGACCTCGCCGCCGCCGAGCTCCTCCGCGGTCACGACCTCGCCGGTCGCCGCCTTCACCAGCGGCGGGCCGCCGAGGAAGATCGTCCCCTGGTTCCGGACGATCACCGCCTCGTCGCTCATCGCCGGGACGTACGCGCCGCCGGCCGTGCAGGAGCCCATGACCGCCGCGATCTGCGGGATGCCGGCGCCGGACATCCGGGCCTGGTTGAAGAAGATCCGCCCGAAGTGCTCGCGGTCCGGGAAGACCTCGTCCTGCATGGGCAGGAAGGCGCCGCCGGAGTCCACGAGGTAGAGGCAGGGCAGGCGGTTCTCCAGCGCCACCTCCTGCGCCCGCAGGTGCTTCTTCACCGTCATCGGGTAGTACGTGCCGCCCTTGACCGTCGCGTCGTTGGCGACGATCACGCACTCGCGGCCGGAGACCCGCCCGATGCCCGCGATCACGCCGGCGGCCGGGGCCTGGTCGCCGTACATCCCGTTGGCCGCGAGCGGGGCCAGCTCCAGGAAGGGCGAGCCCGGGTCGAGGAGGGTGTCCACGCGGTCGCGCGGCAGCAGCTTGCCGCGCGCGGTGTGCCGGGCGCGGGCCTTCTCGCCGCCGCCGAGGGCGGCCGCCGCGAGCTTGTCGCGCAGGGTCGCGGCCAGCTCGTGGTGAGCCGCCTCGTTGGCCTGCCAGGCCGGCGACGCGGGATCGGCCGCGCTCGTCAGCACAGGTGCCTGCTGCATCCGTCGAGCTCCCTTGCTCGGTCGGTCCACTCGTTCAGGAGTGCTGTTAATGACCGTTAACGTATGTCCTTCAGGTTAACGACCGCTAACGGGGTTGTCTAGAATCGAATCCATGACCACGACGCCGACCCCGACGCCGGCCCCGAACGGCCGGACCGACGCCCTGACGCGACGCGAGCAGATCCTCAAGGAGGCCGCCCGCCTCTTCGCCGAGCGCGGCTTCCACGGGGTGGGCGTGGACGAGATAGGAGCCGCGGTCGGCATCAGCGGGCCCGGGCTCTACCGGCACTTCCCCGGCAAGGACGCGATGCTCGCGGAGCTGCTCGTGGGCATCAGCGAGCGGCTGCTCGACGGCGGGCGGCTGCGGGTCGCCGAGTCGGACGGCGACCCGCGGGCCGTGCTCGGCTCCCTCATCGACGGCCACATCGACTTCGCCCTCGACGACCGGCCCCTCATCACCCTCCACGACCGCGAGCTCGACCGGCTCAAGGACGAGGACCGCAAGCGGGTCCGCCAGCTCCAGCGGCAGTACGTCGAGCTGTGGGTCGCCGTCGTGCGCGAGCTGTACCCGGACGCGGCCGAGTCCGAGGCCCGCGCCGCCGTCCACGCCGTCTTCGGCCTGCTGAACTCCACGCCCCACCTGGGCACGCCGCTGGGTCGCACGGAGCTGGAGACCCTGCTGCGCGGCCTCGCCCGGGGCGCCTTCGGGGCCCTCGGGGCCTGACGCCCGCGGCCGGAGGCGCGGCCGGGGGACGTTCGCCCACCGATATCCGCGGCCTTCCGGGGCCGCGGACCGGCAGAATGGGGCGCATGCCGATACTCAGCCGCGCCGACCTCGTCGAGCACCTCGTCCGGACCCGTATCGCCGGAGACGTCGCCACCCCGCGTGACAACAACCTCAGCCACTACCGCAAGCTCGCCAACGGCGACCGGCACTACTGGTTCGGCCTCGAGTTCGGCGACCGGTGGAACGACGAGCAGGACGTGCTCGCCGTGATGGCCGAGCGGTGCGGCGTCGTCGACGACCCGGCGCACCGGACCGGCCAGGACACCATCGACCCCGAGCTGACCGTCGCCGCGCTCGACCGGATGGCCGCCCGCCTCGCGAAGGCCGCCGCCGCCAAGGAGCGCGTGCTGTTCGCGACCGGGCACCCGGGCTCCCTGATCGACGCCCACGGCCGGGTCGCCGCCGCACTGCGGACGCGGGGCTGCGACATCGTCCGTATCCCCGGCGGACTGACCGCCGACGAGGGCTACGTCGTGCAGTTCGCCGACGTCGCCGTCTTCGAGCGGGGCGCCTCGCTCTGGCACACCCACTCCCCGGAGCCCATGAACGCGATCCTCGACGGCCTGGCCGCACTGGGCGAGCCCGCGCCGGACCTCGTCGTCGCCGACCACGGGTGGGCGGGGCGCGCGGCCCAGCGCGGCGTGGACGCCGTCGGGTACGCGGACTGCAACGACCCGGCCCTGTTCCTGGCGGAGGCGGAGGGGACCATGCAGGTCACCGTCCCGCTGGACGACCACGTGGTGGACCCGCGGTACTACGAGCCGCTGACCGCCTACGTCCTGGACGCGGCGGGGCTGCTCGACTGAGGTCCGGCCCTCGCGGCCGGTGCGGGGGCCCGTCGGCGTCATCCGTGGCCCGGGGTCGGGTCCAGGTAGACCCGGCGGACGGCGGGGAAGCGGTCGCGGAGCCGTGACTCCGCCTGCTCGCAGGCGAGTTCGACCTGCTCGGCCGAGGCCATGTCCCGGAAGTCGATCTTCGCGGCGACCAGCACCTCGTCGGGCCCCTGGATCAGCGTCGTCAGGTCCAGGACGCCGACCACGTGGTCCACGGCCAGGAGTTCGTCGCGCACCGCTTCCCGCATCGGGCGGGGAAGCGGGCGGCCGATCAGGAGTTCCGCGTTGGAGCGGCCGAGGACCCAGGCCACGTGGACGAGCAGCGCGCCGATGAGGATCGAGGCGACGCCGTCCCAGACGCTCGAACCGGTGATCTCGACGCCGAGCAGGCCGCCGGCCGCCAGCATCAGGCCGGCGAGGGCGGCCGAGTCCTCCAGGACGACCGCCTTGACGGTGGTGTCCGGCGTGAGGCGCAGGTAGCGGCCGAAGGGCGCCTTCGCGCGGGCCGCCTCCGCCGTCACCTGCCGGATCGCGGTCCGCAGGCTGAGGCCCTCGAGGACGAAGGCGATGCCGAGGACGACGTACGAGACGAGGGGGTCGCCCAGCTCCTCGCCGTGCGTGAGGGTGTGGACGCCGTCGTAGACCGAGAAGACCGCGCCGCCCACGAAGGTGGCGACCGCGGCCAGCAGCGCCCACACGTAGCGCTCGCCCGCGTACCCGAAGGGGTGGTCCTCGTCGGCCGGCTTCCCGCTGCGCCTGAGGGCCGTGAGCAGCATGACCTCGGTGACGGTGTCGGCGAGCGAGTGGGCCGCCTCGGACAGCATCGCGCTCGATCCGGAGATCACGCCGGCGACGGCCTTGGCGGCGGCGATGCCCAGGTTGGCCGTGGCCGCCACGATCACTGTGAAGAGACTCTCGCCCTGTTCCGCCATGCATCGGACGGTATGTCTGATTATCGGGACGAGAGGAGAACGACACCCGCCCCGGTGCTAGAAAAGAGGCATGGCTGGATTCGCCGGCCACCTGCGCTCGATGCTGGGCGCACGCACCGTCGCCCGTCAGGTCTTCCTCCTGCAGGTGGCGATCGTGGTGCTCCTCGTCGTCGCGGCCATGGTGGCGCTCGTCCTGCAGTCCCGCAGCGACAGCGAGCGGGAGGCACGAAGCCGCTCCCTCGCCGTGGCGCAGACCTTCGCCGCCGCGCCCGGCCTCAAGGAGGCCCTGGCCTCCCCCGACCCCTCCGCGGCGCTGCAGCCCATGGCCGAACGGGCCAGGACGGGAGCCGGGGTGTCGTTCCTCGTCGTGATGACGACCGACGGCGTGCGCTACACCCACCCCAACCAGGCCCAGATCGGACGGCACTACATCGGCGCGATCGCCCCCGCCGTCGCGGGCGGCGTCGTCAGCGAGACCGTCACCGGAACCCTCGGCCCGGCCGTCCAGGTCGTCGTGCCCGTCGTCGAGGACGACGGCGACGTGGTCGCCCTGGTGGCCGCCGGCGTCACGCTCGACGAGGTGAGCGGGGTCGCCGAGGCCCAGCTGCCGCTGCTGTTCGGCACCGCGGCCGCCGCCCTCGCGCTCACCGCCGGCGGGACCGCCCTGGTCAGCCGGCGCCTGCTGCGCCAGACCCACGGACTGGGGCCCGCCGAGATCACCCGGATGTACGAGCACCACGACGCGGTGCTGCACGCCGTACGGGAGGGCGTGCTCATCCTCGACGGCGAGCGCCGCCTCGTCCTCGCCAACGACGAGGCCCGCAGACTGCTCGGCCTCACCGCCGACGCCCAGGGGCGCCGGGCGACGGAGCTCGGGATCGACCCGGACATGGCACGGCTCCTCGACTCGGGCCGGCCGGCCGCCGACGAGGTCCACGTGGCCGGCGACCGCCTGCTCGCGGTCAACCAGCGCCCCACCGACCGGGACGGCGGCCCGTCCGGCACCGTCGTCACCCTGCGGGACACCACCGAACTGCGGGCGCTCGCCGGCCACGCGGACGTCGCCCGGGAGCGGCTGCGCCTGCTCTACGACGCCGGGCTGCGGATCGGCACCACGCTCGACGTGGTGCGGACCGCCGAGGAACTGGCGGACTTCGCGGTCCCCCGGTTCGCCGACTTCGTCACCGTCGACCTCGCCGATCCGGTCGTGCGCGGGGAAGAGCCCGCGGGCCCGGGCGCGGACATGCGCCGGGTGGCGTTCCGCGGCGTCCGCGACGACAGCCCCCTCTACCCGGCCGGCAGCCTCATCGGCTTCGTGTCGTCCACCCCGCAGGCGGCGGCCTTCCGAACCGGAGAGGTCGTCATGGAGGCGGACATGGCCGCGCTCTCCGGGTGGCAGCGGCAGGACCCGGACAACGCCCGGCGGCTGCTCTCGTACGGGATCCACTCCATGATCGCGGCCCCGCTGCGGGCCAGGGGAGCAGTCCTTGGCGTGGCCACCTTCTGGCGCTCCGAGCAGCCCGAACCCTTCGAACAGGACGACCGGTCACTGGCCGAGGAGCTGGTCGCCCGCGCCGCGGTCAGCGTCGACAACGCCCGCCGCTACACGCGCGAACACACCATGGCGGTCACCCTGCAGCGCAGCCTGCTCCCGCGGGCCCTGCCCGAGCAGACCGCCGTGGACGTCGCCCACCGCTACCTGCCGGCGCACCCCGGGGCCGGCGGCGTGGGCGGTGTCGGCGGCGACTGGTTCGACGTCATCCCGCTGCCGGGCGCCCGGGTGGCGCTCGTGGTGGGCGACGTGGTCGGGCACGGCCTGCACGCCGCCGCCACCATGGGGCGGCTGCGGACCGCCGTCCACAACTTCTCCAACCTGGACCTGCCCCCCGACGAGCTGCTGTGGCACCTGGACGAGCTGGTCGCCCGGATCGACCAGGACGAGGCGGCGGCAGGCGACGGCGACGCGGTGGTGCCGGTCACCGGCGCCACGTGCCTGTACGCGGTCTACGACCCGATGTCCCGCGTCTGCACGCTGGCCCGCGCCGGGCACCTCGGCCCCGTCCTGGTGCGGCCCGACGGCGCCGCCGAGTTCCCCGACGTCCCCGGCGGACCGCCGCTCGGCCTGGGCGGCCTGCCGTTCGAGACGGCCGAGCTGCGACTGGACGAGGGCAGCACCCTCGTGCTCTACACCGACGGGCTCGTCGAGGCCCGTGGCCGCGACATCGACGAGGGGCTCGACCTGCTGCGGAGCGCGGTCGCCCACGCCGGGCGCTCGCCGGAGGAGACCTGCCGCGCCGTCCTGGAGTCCGTGCTGCCCCGTCACCCCGGCGACGACGTCGCCGTGCTCGTCGCCCGGACCCGCGTGCTGGACGCCGGCCGCACCGTCACGTGGGAGGTGCGCTCCGATCCTTCCGCCGTGGCCCCGGTGCGTGCCGCGGCCACCCGGACGCTGGAGGACTGGGGCCTGCCGGAGGAGGCGTTCACCACCGAGCTGATCCTGAGCGAGCTGGTCACGAACGCCATCCGCTACGGCGTCGACCCGGTCCGCGTGCGGCTGATCCGCGACCGCGCGCTGATCTGCGAGGTCTCCGACGGCAGCAGCACCGCCCCGCACCTGCGCCGGGCCGCCCTCTCGGACGAGGGAGGCCGCGGTCTGTTCCTGGTGGCCCAGGTCGCCGAGCGCTGGGGGACCCGCTACACGCCCGACGGCAAGGTCATCTGGGCGGAACAGCCGCTGCCCGGACCGGCCCCCGGCAGCGGCCGGTGATGAGCCGTCGGCTCCGGTCCGGCGCCTGGCGCCGCCGGCGATGAGCCGTCGGCCCCGGACCGCCCTCCGGCAGCCGACACCGAGCCGTCGGGTCATCCGCGCGGGACGCGGACGACACCCTCCTGGATGACGGAGATCGCGAGCCGGCCGTCCTGCGTGTAGATCCGGGCCTGGCCGAGACCGCGCCCGCCGGACGCGGTCGGCGACTCCTGGTCGTACAGCAGCCACTCGTCCGCCCGGAAGGGCCGGTGGAACCACATGGCGTGGTCGAGGGACGCCCCGACGACGTCGCCGACGGCCCAGCCGCCGCGCCCGTGGGCGAGGAGGATCGAGTCGAGCAGCGTCATGTCGGAGACGTAGGTGGCCAGGACGACGTGCAGCAGCGGGTCGTCGGCCAGCTTGCCGTTGGTGCGGAACCAGACCTGGGAGCGCGGCTCGCGGGGCTGTCCGACGGATCCCCAGGGCGGGACGTCGGCGTAGCGCAGGTCCACCGCCGCCCGGGCCTCGATCAGCCGGTCCGCGACCTCGCGCGGGAGGTGACGGGGCAGCATCTCGGCCGGGGCCGGCAGCGACTCCGGGTCCGGTGCGGCCGGCATGTCGTACTGGTGGTCCAGGCCCTCCTCGTACGTCTGGAAGGACGCCGAGAGGTGGAAGATCGGCTGGCCGTGCTGGACCGCCACCACGCGCCGGGTGGTGAAGGAGCGTCCGTCGCGGATGCGGTCCACGTTGTAGACGATCGGCGCGCCCGGGTCGCCCGCGCGCAGGAAGTACGCGTGCAGGGAGTGGGCGGGACGGTCCTCGGGGACGGTCCGGCCCGCCGCCACCAGCGCCTGGGCGGCCACCTGGCCGCCGAAGACGCGGGGGACGATCGAGGGACGGGACTCGCCCCGGAAGATGTCCCGCTCGATCCGCTCCAGGTCGAGCAGATCGAGCAGGTCATCCAGCGCCGTATGAGCGTCGGGCACCTACAGGCCCATCGACTTGGCGATGATCGACTTCATGATCTCGCTGGTGCCGCCGTAGATGCGGTTGACGCGGTTGTCCGCGTACAGGCGGGCGATCGGGTACTCGTTCATGTAGCCGTAGCCGCCGTGCAGCTGGAGGCAGCGGTCGATGACGCGGTGCGCGACCTCGGTGCAGAAGAGCTTGGCGGAGGCGGCCTCGGCCGGGGTCAGCTCGCCCGCGTCCAGGGCCTCGAGGGCGCGGTCGGCGACGGCCTCGGCGGCGTCGACCTCGGCCTGGCAGGCGGCCAGCTCGAACTTGGTGTTCTGGAAGTGCGCGACCGGCTTGCCGAAGACCGTGCGGTCCGTGACGTACTGCTGCGCGAACCGGACGGCGGCCTTGGCCTGGGCGTACGCGCCGAAGGCGATGCCCCAGCGCTCGGAGGCGAGGTTGTGGCCGAGGTAGTAAAAGCCCTTGCCCTCCTCGCCGAGCAGGTCCTCGACCGGCACCTTGACGTCGACGAACGCCAGCTCGGCGGTGTCGGAGGTGCGCAGGCCCAGCTTGTCGAGCTTGCGGCCGATGGAGTAGCCCTCGGACTTGGTGTCCACGGCGAAGAGGGAGATGCCGAAGCGGCGGTCCTCGGCCGAGGGGGCGGAGGTGCGGGCGCAGACGATCACGCGGTCGGCGTGGACACCGCCGGTGATGAAGGTCTTGGCGCCGTTGAGGACGTAGTGGGTGCCGTCCTCGGAGAGCTTGGCGGTGGTCTTCATGCCCGCGACGTCGGAGCCGGTGCCCGGCTCGGTCATCGCCAGGGCCCACATCTCCTCGCCGGAGACGAACTTGGGGAGGTAACGCTTCTTCTGCTCGTCGGTGGCGAGCATCTTGATGTACGGCAGGGCGAGCAGGACGTGCACGCCGGAGCCGCCGAACTGCACGCCGGCGCGGGCGGTCTCCTCGTAGAGGACGGCCTCGAACTTGTGGGTGTCCAGGCCGGCGCCGCCGAACTCCTCGGGCACGTTGATGCCGAAGATGCCCAGCTCGCCGAGCTTGTAGTAGAAGTCGCGGGGCGCCTGACCGGCGGCGAACCACTCGTCGTAGACCGGGACGACCTCGGCCTCGATGAAGGCCCGGATGGTCTCCCGGAACGCCTCGTGGTCCTCGTTGAATACGGTACGGCGCACGAGCCGCCTCCTTCGGGTCCTGTCCTGGTTTCCGGCCGCCGCCTGGCGCTCTGACGCTTGCGGATGTTGTCTAAGCGCTTGCTCAGCCTGCTTTTCCTCGAAGTTACCCAGCAGTCACCCGCTCTGTCCAGAGTCCTCCGATGTGATCCAGCGCCGACTCTCGCCGTCGTACTCGTACGTGGGCCTGCCCGCGGCCCCGCTGGTACGGAACGGCCGCCCGCCCTCGTCCGTGATCCGTACGGTCCCCGACCGCCCCTCGGAACTCCACTCCAGCTCCAGGTACCACCGGCAGTCGCAGCCCGCCGTCCGCGCCGAGACGAGCAGCTCCTCGGGCTCCGTGACGGTGACCTTGTACGGGAAGGCGACGGCCGGGATCGACCGGCCCTCGCCGGAGGCGTCGTAGCCGTCGACCGGCCGGGCGAGTGGACGCGGCCGGTCGAGGTCGACGGCGAAATGGCGCGGCGTGAGCGCCCCGCCGCAGCCCGGGGACGACCGGTACGCACGCCACTGCAGCGGTTCGCCGCGCTCCACGACCCGCACGTGCAGCCCCCGCAGCACGACGGCGGCCCCCGACCGGCCCTGCACCGTGATGCGCACCGGCGTCTCACCGGCGGGCACGGCCCCCTGCGCCCGCGCCCACCCGGCGGTCCCGAAGCCGTCGGGTGGCGCGGGCATCCGCTGCGGGTCCCGGTCGAGGAGGTAGACGCCGCCGCAGCCGCCCTGCCAGACGTCGGAGGCGGCGGAGACCGTGAGCGGGGCAGGGGCGGCGGGGGCGGCGCTGCCGGACGCCGCGGGCGGTGCGGCGGGCGCACCGGCCCCGGGGCCCGACGACGGGAGCAGCAGCGCCCCGAGCCACAGGCCGAGGGCGGCGACGGCGACGACGGCGCCGACGACGAGGAGCGGGCGGCGTCGGCGGGGGCGGGCGGGGTCGGCGCCGGTACGGGTGACGGGGACGACGGGACTGCTGTCGGGGTCGACGGGACGCTCGTCGTCGAGGGCGGTGCCTGTGACGGGGTGGGGGCGCAGGCGGGCGGGGGAGCCGACGAGGTGGCCGCCGGCGGGGCGCGAGCCGGCGCCGGAGGCGGCGGGCCGGATGTCCGTATCCGGGTCCGCTCCCGCGTTCGGGTCCGCGTCCGTGCCCCTAGAGGGCTCGGCGTCCCGGCCGCCTGGATCCGGGGCCGGGGCCAGGGCGGGGTCCACGGCCACGGCCTCGGCCGACGCGGCAGTGGGCGTCGACGCGGCAGCCGGCGTCGGCGCCGCCTGCGCCGCCGGGCGGCGGGCGCGGTCGGCGCGCTGCCAGGCGGCCTCCAGGGCGCGGCGTTCCTCCTCGTCGGCGCCGCACAGGACGGCCAGGCGGTCGACGACCGCGAAGCTCTCCGGCACGGTCGCGCCGGAGCAGTACCGGTGGAGGGTGGACGCGCTGACGCTCAGGCGCCGGCCCAGCGCCTCGTAACTCCGCCCGTCCCGCGCCTTCAGCGCGCGCACGAGCCGCGCGAACTCCTCGACGGCGGCGTCCTTCGGCATTCCATCCCCCTCGACCCTGCGTCTCACCCTTCACGTTCTTGCACGTCAGCGGGGGTGGAATGGTTCCGGGACGGATGGTCGGCGCGGCACCGTTGCGAGCGGCGGGCGCCGGCCCGACGCTGGTGGAGCACCGACCGAACCACCTCACGGGGGATCCACCACATGAACACGTTCCGTACCGCACTGGCCACCGCCGCCGCTGCCGCCCTGGGTCTCGCGGCCCTCGCGACGGCCCCGGCGCAGGCCGCCGCCCAGCCCGCCTTCCTGGCCGCCTCCCAGATGCCGCCGTCGTCGACGCCGTGGACGGCGACCCAGATCTTCCCCGGCGTCCCCGAGAACGGCGGCGTCCTCTGCGCCTCGTACAAGATCCCGGCGCAGAACACCCGCTACCGCGAGTTCAGCACCGAGCTCGACACCAACGGCGTCCAGGTCACCACCGTCGCCCGCACCGAGGCCGACGCCGTGAAGCTGGTCGACACCCTCCGCAAGTCCCTGGCCGGCTGCGGCCCGCTGCTGGAGAAGCAGAACCCGGGCCTGAAGGCGGTCAGCGCCTACCACGGCAAGCTCGCCGTCGAGGAGGGCGCCTGGGTCTACAGCCTGGACACCGCCGACCCGCAGGTCGGCAACACCGACATCCACCTCTTCTCGGTCGGCCGCGACGGCCGCACCGTCACCCTCGTCCGCTGGGGCCAGATGGGCGACCTGAAGGACGCTCCGCTGACCGCCTTCCGCACGACGACGAAGACGGCCGTCAACAAGCTGTACTGACCGGTGGTCAGGCGGACCTGAGCGCGAACCACAGCTCCATCCGTACGTCCGGGTCGTCCAGGTCCCGGTCGAGGAGCGTCGCGGTGCGGGCGATCCGCTGCCGGACGGTGTTGCGGTGGATGTCCATCGCCACCGCCGTCCGGTCCCAGCTGCCGTGCAGCGAGAGCCAGGTGCGCAGGGTTTCGTTGAGCGCGGGGGAGAGCGGGGCCAGGAGGGTACGGGCGTAGGCCGCCGCCTCGTCCGGGTCCACGAGGCCCGCGACCCCGGCGGTGCGGTGCCGTACGAGCGGCGTCCGGGTCGCCTCGGCCCTGCGCAGGGCCCGCGCGGCCTGCGCGTCGGCGGCGGCGAGCGCCCCCGCCTCGGCGGGGGCGCTCACGCCGAGCGTCCAGCCTGGCTGGGCGGCGACGGCGACGGAGGCGGGAAGCAGCAGGCGCACGGGCCGGGGCCGGCCGTTCGGGGGCGGTGCGGCGCCGGGCGGTGCGGCGCCGGGCGGTACGCCTTCGCCCGGATCCAGCAACGGCGTCCCCAGCGCCGCCGCCAGTGCCGCCGCCGCGAACGGCGTCCCGTCGCCGCCCGACGCGTGGACCACCGTCCAAGGGCCCGGGCCCAGAACCTGAACGGCCTCCGCGGGGGAGGCGCCGAGCAGGAGCTGGACCAGGGCCGTGTCGCGGGCCGTGACGTCGGCGGCGCGGTGCGGGGCCGTGAGAAGGGACAGGAGGACGACCGCCACGCCCGCGATGGTGTGATCGCTCGGCGCGCGCCGTTCCGCGGCCACGCCCAGGGTCAGCCCTTCACCGCCGCCCAGCGCGTACGCGGCGAGCCGGAGCCCGCCGCCCTCGCCGCTCGCGGAGGCCGGTCCGCCGGGCCGCGGGCCGAGCACCGTCGCCAGGTCGGCGAGCGCCCGCCCCGCCTCCGGCGGGATCTCGCGGCCGGCCGCCGCCGATTCCGTACCGTCCGGGCCGAACAGCACGGCCCGTCCGCCGAGCCGGGAGGCGAGCGCGCCGAGGACCGCCGGCACCGGCGCCGGGCGGGCGGCGGCCGTCGCCAGGGACTGCTGGGCCTCGCTCACCCGGCGCAGCTCGTGCAGCCGGGCCTCCGCCATCAGCCGCCACAGCGCCCGGGCCACCGCCGTGAACGGCGTCTGCGGCGGCACCTCGATCAGCGGCAGCCCGCGCGCGGCGCAGGCCTCCACCAGCGCGGGCGGCACCGTGTCGTACACGGGCGTGACGCCGAAGCCGAGCGCCGCCGCGCCCGCCTCCACCACCCGCTCGACGTACCGTGCCGGGTCGGTGAGCTGGACGCCGGCCGTCATCAGGAGCTCGCCGCCGAGGAGGTACGGATAGGGGTCGGCCATCTCCGAGGTGTGGACCCAGTGCAGCGAGACCTCCGGCGAACCGGCGCGCAGCCGCAGTCCGAGCTCGTCGCGGGCGAGCAGCGAGGCCAGCGGGACCGGCGGCGCGGGGGGAGTGGCGCCGGGCTCCGGTGGGGTCATGGCGCTCATGGCAGACACGACTGTGGACCCTTCGTCTATCGGCCGCCCGTACAGTGGAGGAAACGTACACTTCAATGTCGCTTTCGGGCCACTTACCGTCGAGCCGGACCCCACCGACACCCCCAGGAGGACCCGAGCATGAGCAGCAGCGACCAGAACGCGTTCCGCGGCCCGATCGACTCGTCCCGCATCCCGCGGTACGCCGGTCCCGCGACGTTCGCCCGGCTGCCGCGACTCGACGAGGTCGGCACCGCCGACGTCGCCGTGGTCGGCGTCCCCTTCGACAGCGGCGTCTCCTACCGCCCGGGCGCCCGTTTCGGCGGCAACGCCATCCGCGAGGCCTCCCGCCTGCTCCGCCCGTACAACCCGGCGCAGGACGCCTCGCCGTTCGCGCTCGCCCAGGTCGCGGACGCCGGTGACATCGCGGCGAACCCGTTCAACATCAACGAGGCCGTCGAGACGGTCGAGGCGGCCGCGGACGAGATCCTGGGCACCGGCGCCCGCATGATGACCCTGGGCGGCGACCACACCATCGCGCTGCCGCTGCTCCGCTCGGTCGCGAAGAAGCACGGCCCGGTGGCCCTGCTGCACTTCGACGCCCACCTCGACACCTGGGACACGTACTTCGGCGCGGAGTACACCCACGGCACCCCGTTCCGCCGTGCCGTCGAGGAGGGCATCCTCGACACCGAGGCCCTGTCCCACGTCGGTACGCGCGGTCCGCTGTACGGCAAGCAGGACCTGACCGACGACGAGAAGATGGGCTTCGGCATCGTCACCTCGGCGGACATCTACCGCCGCGGCGCCGACGAGGTCGCCGACCAGCTGCGCCAGCGCATCGGCGACCGCCCGCTGTACATCTCCATCGACATCGACTGCCTCGACCCGGCCCACGCCCCCGGCACCGGCACCCCCGAGGCGGGCGGCATGACCTCCCGCGAGCTCCTGGAGATCCTCCGCGGCCTGTCCTCCTGCAACCTGGTCTCCGCCGACGTCGTCGAGGTCGCCCCGGCCTACGACCACGCCGAGATCACGGCCGTCGCCGCCTCGCACACGGCCTACGAGCTGACGACGATCATGTCCCGCCAGATCGCGGCGAGCCGCGCGGCCGAGTAGGACCAGGGCGGTGGGGGGGGCGGATCGGTGGGCCACCGCGCCCGCCACACCACCCGCCCCACAACCAACCACCCCCCGCACGACGACCA